>NZ_CP011427.1:1232361-1540451 GCF_001506165.1 Pantoea vagans
TTAGACGAGATGCGCGCATAAAAAATAGACTCAAAATGAAAAATAACGGGGCAACCTAACGCAGCTATTTTAAACGAATCTTCAACAAAGCGGTTTGCAAAAGGTTCCAGTCAACGGATTGATGATGGATTAACTCAATGCGGCTGTCCGGTGGCGTCGTCGTGCGGGTCTCCATAAAGAAGTCCTCACCCTGGCGATTGATGTTCACCAGACCATCGGCGGTACGCAACACGCCCTTAACCCGATCGACCGGTGCATGCCGCGCCCACTCTAGCGCGGGGATGGTATCGAATACGGTATCAGCATCAAAAATCCAGCCGCAGGCTGCGTATCCCTGGCCTTCATTAAGCGCGCGTCGCCAGCGTGCAGACCCTTCCAGCTTCAGTGCCGCAAGCCCCTGAGGACGAGAAGAGTGCTGGTGATGTACCGCTTCGGGAACCGCACGATCCGCCAATCCAGGCTGGCACAACAGCGCGGGGTCGATATGGCCCCAGGCAGATTCCACTAACTGACGATCACCCAGATTCTGCTGTTGCCATGTGGCTAAACGCTGGCGATCTTCATCGCTCCAGCGATCGCTTTTGTTGGCAATAACGATATCAGCAGCGGTCAGCTGATCGCGGAAATTTTCATTTTCGACCACGCGTTGATCGGCCAACTGGCGCGGGTCAAGCAGAGTGAGGGTTGCATCAACCTGAATCCAGGGTTGATAGACGGCTGCACGAAGCATATCGAGCAACTGTTTGGGATGGCCAAGACCGGTGGGTTCAATAATGAGGCGGTCGGGTTTGGTCTGCTTCAACAGCATATTAAGCCCAACCTGTAACGGCAGACCGTTGACGCAGCACATACATCCGCCGGGGATCTCTTTCAGCGTGGCGCCCCGATCGGCAAGCAGCGCGCCATCAATGCCGATCTCGCCAAACTCGTTAACCAGGATCGCCCAATTTTCGTTGGCTGGTTTGTTGGCAAGTAGATGGAGCAGCGTAGTGGTTTTACCGCTGCCGAGAAATCCGGTTATTACGTTAACGCGCGTCATGACAAACTCCCTATTCAGGCGCGCGGACAACACATCCGGCGCGCACCCCGTTGTTATACTATAACAACCTTCGGCGGCCGGATAAAATCGTGCGGTTAGTCCGCGCGACTCATATAGCGGCGTTCAGCAATATGGATACGAATGCGATCGCCATTGCTCAAATACTCAGGCACCTGAATGGACAATCCAGTGCTCATCCCTGCGGGTTTGGTACGTGCACTGGCAGATGCGCCCTTGATGCCCGGCGAGGTATCGACAATTTCCATATCCACGGTTTGCGGCAGTTCCAGCGCCAGCACCTGACCTTCCATGGTTAATACCTGAATACCCGGAATGCCGCCTTCTGGGATGAACAGCAGCTCTTCTTCAATCTGCTCTTTCTTGAAGATGTAAGGTGTGTAGTCTTCATCATCCATAAACACATATTCGTCACCATCTATATAAGAGAAGGTGACAGCGCGACGGCTAAGTTGGATGGCATCGATAATATCGTCGCCTTTAAAACGCTCTTCCACTTTCAGGCCGGTGCGCACATCGGTAAAACGCATCTTATACAGGGTTGCCGCACCGCGTGCGCTGGGGCTCTGTACATCAATGTCTTTCACCAACAACAGTTTGCCGTTCCAGGTGACAGCCATCCCTTTTTTGATTTCATTTGCCTTTGGCATGGTGTGTGACTCGCTTAATGAAGGTTAATGCGCGCCACGTTACTCGCGCCGTGAAAAACAGGCAAGTGAGGCGACGTAAAATTGTTGTCTGTGCATGGCATTCCTCGTGCTGGGCTGCTATTGTCGCGACGAAATCCTTGCAGGAGCGCATGATGTTTTGTCGTGACCAGTGCGGTGCCTGTTGCACAGCCCCTTCCATCTCTTCCCCCATTCCCGGAATGCCACACGGCAAGCCGGCCAATACCCGTTGCGTTCAGCTTGACGATAATCAACGTTGCAAGATATTTGGCTCTCCTTTGCGCCCAGCAGTCTGTGCCGGATTACAACCCAGCGCTGAAATGTGCGGCAGTAGCCGTGATGCGGCGATGACGTTCCTGCTGAAGCTGGAAGCCGATACTGCTCCTTGAGTCGTTGCTGACGCTTTGCTGAAGAACTGGCCTAAACTGACTGTTGCGTTACAGCAAAAACGTCAGCTTTCTGGGTATGAAAAATCTGAAATCCAAACTGAAGTGTGCGGAACATCAAAAATCTGCTACGCCGATTGCGCATTTTCTTGCCTGCCTGACGTTGCTGTACCATATTCCCTGAAACGTTTCAGCGTTGTCGTCGCGGCTAAGTCCGCAGCGCGCAGCGTATTTTTTCGCCATTAAGCTGAACCGATTCAGTTTCAGCAAGCGAGGAGAAATATGTTCCAGCTCGAAGTTCAGGCCATTCATACCGGTGCGCAGGCACAAAATAAAGAAGAGGCAATCCGCCAGGTTGCAGCTGCGTTAACCGCGGCAGGCAATGTGTCGGAAGGCTACGTTAACGGCATGCTGGCGCGCGAACAGCAGACCACCACGTTTCTGGGCAATGGCATCGCGATCCCTCATGGCACCACCGATACGCGTGATCTGGTGCTGAAAACGGGCGTACAGGTCTATCAATTCCCGCAAGGCGTGGATTGGGGCGACGGCCAGACGGCCTATGTTGCCATCGGTATCGCCGCAAAATCAGATGAACATCTTGCGCTGCTGCGCCAGCTCACCCACGTTTTAAGTGATGACAGCATTGCTGAGCAGTTGAAAACCGCCTCAGCTGAAGATTTGCGTGCATTGCTGATGGGCGAGAAGCAGGCGGCTGAATTCAAATTCGACACTTCGCTGATTGCGGTAGATATCGCAGCCAGTGACCTCATGACCTTACAGGCGATGAACGCAGGACGTTTACAGGCCGCAGGCGCGGTAGAAGCGTCGTTCGTGGCTGATGTGGTATCCCGTACACCGCTCAGTCTCGGCCAGGGGATTTGGTTGAGCGACAGTACTCACGGCAACCTCAACAGTGCCGTTGCGGTGAGCCGTACGGCCACGCCATTTGTTCATCAGGGTGAGAACGCCGCACTGTTAGTGACGGTTGCCGCCAGCGATGAACGCCCGCTGGAGGTGCTCGGCTACCTGAGCAACCTGCTGCTGAACAACAAAGCTGAACGCCTGCTGAAAGCAGATGCGGCAGGCATTCTGGCACTCCTGACCAGTGAAGTGGACGAGACGGCAGACCTGCTGACAGCTGAATTCACCATTCGTAACGAGCACGGACTGCATGCGCGTCCAGGCACGGCGTTGGTCACCGTCATCAAACAGTTCAACAGCGATATCACCGTCACCAACCTTGATGGCAGCGGCAAACCGGCTAACGGACGCAGCCTGATGAAAGTGGTGGCGCTGGGCGTGAAGAAAGGCCATCGCCTGCGCTTTACGGCCAGCGGTGAAGACGCACAGCAAGCCTTAAACGCCATTGAAGAAGCCATTAATTCAGGCTTGGGCGAGGGGGTTGCATGAGCCGTCGTGTTGCCACAATCACGCTTAACCCAGCCTACGATCTGGTGGGTTACACACCCGAAATCGAGCGTGGTGAAGTTAATCTGGTGAAAACCACCGGTCTGCACGCTGCGGGCAAAGGCATTAACGTTGCCAAAGTGCTGAAAGATCTCGGTATCGACGTCACCGTTGGCGGATTCCTCGGTAAAGAGAATCAGGACGGCTTCCAGCAATTATTCAGCGAGTTGGGCATCGCCAACCGTTTCCAGGTGGTGCAGGGCCGTACCCGTATCAACGTGAAGCTGACGGAAAAAGACGGTGAAGTCACTGACCTGAATTTCTCTGGCTTTAATGTTACAGCGCAGGACTGGGATCGCTTTACCGCAGATTCACTCACCTGGCTGGGGCAGTTTGACATGGTGTGCGTCAGCGGCAGTTTGCCTGCGGGCGTGGCACCAGAAGCTTTTACTAAATGGATGAGCGACCTGCGCACCCTGTGCCCGTGCATCATTTTTGACAGCAGCCGTGAAGCGTTGGTGGCCGGCCTGAAAGCCGCTCCGTGGTTGGTGAAACCGAACCGCCGTGAGCTGGAAATCTGGGCCGATCGCAAACTGCCAACCCTGCAGGATGTGATCGAAGCTGCGCATGAACTGCGTGAGCAGGGCATTGCTCATGTGGTGATTTCCCTTGGTGCGGAAGGCGCACTGTGGGTGAACGCCTCTGGCGAATGGATCGCCAAACCGCCAGCCTGTGAAGTGGTCAGCACCGTAGGCGCGGGTGATTCGATGGTCGGGGGCCTGATTTACGGCCTGCTGATGCGCGAATCCAGCGAGCATACGCTGCGCCTTGCCACCGCCGTGGCCGCGATGGCGGTTAGCCAGAGCAACGTTGGCGTTACCGACCGTACCCAGTTGGCCGCGATGATGGCGCGTGTCGACTTACAACCCGTTAACTAACAGCAGGAGAGCGATAATGAAAACGCTGCTGATAAAAGATTCTTCACTGGGACTGGCATCAGGACACTTGGCTTTAGAACGCCTGCGGGCTACCGCTGCTCAGGCGGACCTGACCCTGACCGATAACGTGGCCGACGCTGAGCTGGTGCTGGTGGCTGGCCAAAACGTGCCAAATGATGCAGGGCTGGCGGGGAAATCTGTGGCCCTGGTGGATGTCCAGCAGGCGCTGCGTGATCCGCTGGCGGCAATTAATCAGGCCAAGGCGAGCGCGCAGGTATGGCAATCGGCGGCTGTGACAACCGCACCGGCAACCGTGCAGAGCAGCGGGCAGAAACGCATCGTTGCTGTTACCGCTTGCCCAACCGGCGTGGCGCACACCTTTATGGCCGCAGAGGCGATTCAGGCCGAAGCCACCAAACGTGGCTGGTGGGTGAAAGTGGAAACCCGCGGTTCTGTCGGTGCAGGCAATGCCATTACACCGGAAGAAGTGGCCGCGGCCGATCTGGTGATCGTAGCAGCCGATATTGACGTTGATCTGGCGAAATTCGCCGGTAAGCCGATGTATCGCACCTCGACCAGCCTGGCATTGAAAAAGACCGCGCAAGAACTGGATAAAGCGCAGGCTGAAGCCAAAACCTATCAGCCGAGCGGCAATCAGGCGGCGAGTACGCAGAGTGACAGCAAAGAGAAAGCCGGTGCCTATCGTCACCTGTTGACGGGTGTGTCATACATGCTGCCAATGGTCGTCGCGGGCGGCTTGAGCATTGCGCTCTCCTTCGCCTTTGGTATCACGGCGTTTAAAGAGCAGGGCACGTTAGCCGCAGCCTTGATGCAAATCGGTGGCGGCAGCGCGTTTGCGTTGATGGTGCCAGTGCTGGCGGGCTTTATTGCTTTCTCGATTGCGGATCGTCCTGGTCTGACGCCGGGTTTGATTGGCGGTATGATCGCCACCAGCATCAATGCGGGCTTCCTTGGCGGTATCATTGCCGGTTTCATTGCGGGTTATGCCGCGAAGATGCTGAGCAGTAAGGTCAAACTGCCACAAAGTATGGAAGCGCTGAAACCAATCTTGATCATTCCGCTGGTCGCGAGTTTGATCACCGGCTTGCTGATGATCTACGTGGTCGGCAAACCGGTTGCGGGTATTATGAGCGGCCTGACCCACTGGCTGGCAAACATGGGCACCGCCAACGCGGTTCTGCTCGGCGCTATTCTCGGTGGCATGATGTGTACCGATATGGGCGGTCCGGTGAACAAAGTGGCTTACGCCTTTGGTGTTGGCCTGCTGAGTTCGCAAACCTATGCACCGATGGCAGCGATTATGGCGGCCGGTATGGTGCCACCGCTGGCGATGGGCCTGGCGACGATTGTTGCACGTCGTAAGTTCAACAAAGGTCAGCAGGAAGGCGGAAAAGCGGCACTGGTACTCGGTTTGTGCTTCATCTCAGAAGGTGCGATTCCGTTTGCCGCCCGTGACCCAATGCGTGTACTGCCGTGCTGCATCGTGGGTGGCGCAGTGACTGGTGCGATTTCCATGGCGATTGGCGCGAAACTGATGGCACCACACGGTGGTCTGTTCGTGCTGCTGATTCCGGGGGCGATTACGCCGGTGTTGGGTTACCTGATGGCAATCATCATCGGTACCGCCGTGGCGGGCCTCGGCTACGCAGTGCTGAAACGTCCAGAAGAAGAGCTGGCGAAAGCAGCTTAATCTCAAAACCAGGTACATCACTTAGCGGCGCATTTATTGCGCCGCTATCATTTTAACCCTGCTGTTCCGACTTCAACCACGCAATCTCATCTTTCCAGATATCCGGATTAATGGTTTCCAGAATCATCGGAATGCCGTCGAAACGCTTATCCTTCATCAGCCAGCTAAAGACTGTCTTGCCTATGTTGCCTTCACCCAAACTGTGGTGGCGGTCGACCCGGCTGCCGAGCGTGCTTTTGGCATCATTCAGGTGCATGCCACGCAGATACTGGAAGCCGACAATGCGCTCAAACTCGGCAAAGGTCGCCACACAATCCTCTTCGGTACGCAGGTCGTAACCCCCGGCGAAAGCATGGCAGGTATCGATACAGACACCGACACGTGATTTATCTTCTACGTGCTCAATAATGGCGGCGAGATGTTCAAAGCGGAAGCCAAGGTTGCTTCCCTGACCGGCAGTATTCTCGATCACCGCCACCACATTGTTTGTCTTATCCAGCGCAATATTGATCGATTCGGCGATGCGCTTAAGGCAGGCATCTTCTTCAATCTGTTGCAGATGGCTACCGGGATGGAAATTCAGCAGCGTCAGCCCAAGTTGCTCCGCACGCTGCATCTCATCCAGGAACGCATCCCGCGATTTTTCCAGCGCATCCATCACCGGATGGCCAAGGTTAATCAGATAGCTGTCATGCGGCAGAATCTGCGCTGAGGTGAAGTGATACTGCTCGCAGGCCGTTTTGAAGGCATCGATGACTTCACCTGACAGCGGCGCGGCTTTCCATTGGCGCTGGTTCTTGGTGAACAGCGCGAAGGCTGTGGCTTCGAGTTCATGGGCACGGATAACTGCCTGGTCTACGCCGCCTGATGCACTGACGTGTGCGCCGATATATTTCATGCCGCTCTCCTGGTTGGGCGATTGCTGCTGCAAAGGGAACATCATAGCGGATGCGATAGCGCCATAACATCTTGCAGTAGCCCCTGACAGAAAAACGGCACAATGAAACACCTACCAAAATTGGCAGGTGCAAGATTTTGCAAGTTAACTATAGTTTCACAAATCAGTTTTTTTTAACTATAACTATGAAAACAGCCTATCGAAGTACCTTTGATACCGCTTTACAGCATGAAAATCTCAATGTTATCCATAAAATAACTTTAGGTAAGCGCAAAGATATTACCCTTTTTTATAATGGAAACGGCACCGTCGGGTTCACCCTGGCCGTTCCCGAAACCGATAACTCACTGGTGCATTTTTACCGCTATGGCGTGAATCACAGTGAGCCGAAAAAGTTATATCGCTCGGAATGCCTTTACTCACGTCGAGAAAACTTCGGCTATCAAGACTGGCTCATCCGTACCATCACCGATGAATTCACCGCCTGCGACACCGCTCTGGAAGAGTTGATTGGCATGAAATCCTAGTCGCCCTGCAATCTGGCTGGTTTAAACGTAAAATTGGTAATATATTTATCACCAACCAGAATAAGTAATAAGGGACGATGGGATGTTCATGCGCTTGCGCCGCTGGGCACGGCTGATCAAACGTGATGTGTTAACACTGTGGTTTGCCTGCCGCGACCCGCGTACGCCATGGTGGTTTAAGCTAATGGCGTTTGGCATTGTGGCGTATGCACTCAGCCCTATCGACCTCATCCCTGATTTCATTCCCATCATCGGTCTACTGGATGACGCCATCATTGTCCCGCTTGGCGTCATTATCCTGCTGCGCTTATTACCACGTGAAATCCGCATTAGCAGTGCGGAGCGAGCGGAGGTGCAGCGCGCGCGCGGCAAGAAAATCGTCAGTTGGGCCGGATTTGGCCTGACGGTGCTGATCTGGCTGGCGGTGGTGGTTTATCTTGTGAAGCGATACGCAATGTGAGGAGGGCGCATGCACATTACGCTGCGTCAGATTGAAGTCTTTACAGAAGTGCTCAAAAGCGGTTCGACCACCCAGGCGTCACAGGTATTGTCATTGTCGCAGTCAGCCGTCAGTGCGGCGCTGGCCGATCTTGAAAATCAGCTTGGCGTGCAACTCTTTGATCGCGTCGGTAAACGATTAGTCCTGAACGAGCATGGACGTCTGCTTTATCCGCGGGCGGTCGGGTTGCTGGAGCAGGCCGGTGAGATCGAGCAACTGTTTAAAGAAGATAATGGCGCGATTCGTTTGTTTGCCAGCAGCACCATCGGCAATTATCTGCTGCCGGGGATGATCGCCGCCTATCGCCGCGATTTTCCCACCTTGCCGCTGGAACTCAGCGTGGGGAACAGTCAGGACGCCATCAATGCCGTGGCGGATTTTCGCGTGGATATCGGCCTGATCGAAGGACCATGCCATGAACCGGACATCGTCAGCGAAGCCTGGCTCGAAGATGAACTGGTGGTATTTGCTGCCCCGGATGCCGAGATTCTTCAGCAGCCGATCACCCTGGAAACCCTGGCCGCAGCGCCGTGGATTTTGCGTGAACGGGGGTCGGGCACCCGTGAAATCGTCGATTACTTGCTGCTGTCCCATCTGCCACAGTTTCAACTCGGTATGGAGTTGGGCAACTCTGAGGCGATTAAACATGCGGTGCGACACGGCATGGGTATCAGTTGTTTATCGCGTCGCGTGATCAGTGATTTGCTGGACGCGGGCACCTTAGTGGAAGTGGTTGTGCCCTTGCCACGCCTGACGCGCACGCTTTATCGCATCCATCATCGGCAGAAACATCTGTCGAAAGCATTGAGTCGTTTTCTCTCTTATTGCCGCGAGTGATCGCGGCCTGCTGGACGCGGCTGGCTAATAATTTCGCGGCGATTATGAAGGTAACTAATAACCCGACGTGAATGCTATACAGCTTGGGGTTAGCTGCTACAATCGCGCCTTATTTTTATCCAGCATAGCGTTTACACATGCATAATGACTCAAAAACAACACAACAACCTGGATTGCGCCGTGAATTAAAAGCGCGTCATCTCACTATGATCGCCATTGGCGGTTCCATCGGCACCGGCCTGTTTGTCGCCTCGGGTGCCACCATCTCTCAGGCAGGTCCCGGCGGTGCGTTACTCTCCTACGCGCTCATCGGCCTGATGGTTTACTTCCTGATGACCAGCCTTGGTGAACTGGCGGCGTTTATGCCGGTTTCAGGCTCTTTCGCCACCTACGGCTCTAAATACGTCGAAGAAGGTTTTGGCTTCGCGCTGGGCTGGAACTACTGGTACAACTGGGCAGTGACCATTGCCGTGGATTTGGTGGCCTCGCAGTTAGTGATGAACTACTGGTTCCCGGATACACCCGGCTGGATCTGGAGCGCACTGTTCCTCGGCCTGATGTTCCTGCTTAACTACATCTCAGTAAAAGGCTTCGGCGAAGCGGAATATTGGTTCTCGTTAATCAAAGTCGCGACCGTGATCATCTTTATCGTGGTTGGCGTACTGATGATCGTGGGCATCATGCGCGGTGCAGAAAATGCCGGCTGGCACAACTGGACCGTTGGCGATGCACCTTTTGCTGGCGGCTTTGCTGCGATGATTGGCGTGGCGATGATCGTCGGTTTCTCGTTCCAGGGAACCGAACTGATTGGTATTGCGGCGGGTGAATCGCAGGACCCGGCGAAAAACATCCCTCGCGCGGTGCGTCAGGTGTTCTGGCGTATTCTGTTGTTCTATATCTTCGCGATTCTCATCATTAGCCTGATTCTGCCGTATACCGATCCGAAGCTGCTGCACAACGATGTAACTGACATCGCCATCAGCCCGTTCACATTGGTGTTCCAGAATGCCGGTTTGCTGTCAGCTGCGGCAGTGATGAACGCGGTTATTCTGACGGCCGTACTGTCAGCCGGTAACTCCGGGATGTATGCCTCAACGCGCATGTTGTTTAACCTGGCGCAAGAAGGTAAGGCCCCCCGCATCTTTGCCAAACTGTCTAAAGGCGGTGTGCCGCGTAATGCGCTGGTTGCGACCACTGTTGTGGCGGGGCTGTGTTTCCTCAGCTCGAAGTTCGGTAATCAGGAAGTCTATTTGTGGCTGCTGAATACCTCCGGCATGACAGGTTTTATCGCCTGGTTGGGCATTGCCATTAGCCACTATCGTTTCCGTCGGGGCTATGTGGCGCAGGGACTTAACCTTGCCGATCTGCCGTATCGCTCAGGTTTCTTCCCGCTCGGCCCGATTTTTGCCTTCGTGCTGTGTTTGATCATCACGCTGGGGCAGAACTATCAGGCATTTTTGACAGATCGTATCGACTGGTACGGCGTGGCAGCCACCTACATCGGCATTCCATTGTTCCTGCTGATTTGGTTGGGTTACAAGCTGGCACGCGGCTCACGTTTCGTGAAGTACAGCGAAATGGAATTCCCAACGTTTAAAGAGTGATGTTTTAAACGCGCGATGAATCGCGCCGCTACTTTCGTGTGCAACCAGCTGTAGCGGCGCGATTCATCGCGCATTCTCACCCGCACAAATCCTTTTGGGCTTTGTAACACAGTTATAATTGATAATTATTATCACCTGCACTATTGTGGCTGCCGTTATGATTTCGACAAGAAACAGGTAGAACA
This sequence comes from Pantoea vagans, assembly GCF_001506165.1. NCBI lineage: Bacteria > Pseudomonadati > Pseudomonadota > Gammaproteobacteria > Enterobacterales > Erwiniaceae > Pantoea > Pantoea vagans. The sequence continues at coordinate 1,243,082 of NZ_CP011427.1, forward strand.
ATGCAGACCACGGACTCCGCGCTGCTGGCCGATAATGGCCATCAAACCGATACCATGACGCGTTATCGTCAGGTATTGCGACAGCGCCTGATGCTGATTGGTGTACTGGTGCTGGCGATACTGGCTTCAGTCATCCTTGATTTCACCCTTGGCCCGGCCGGGCTCTCCCTTGATACCTTATGGCAAACGCTGACGCACCCCGATGCGGTGGATGCTGGCACGCGCGTTATCGTCTGGGACATTCGCTTGCCGTATGCCTTGATGGCAGTGGTGGTCGGCTTCTCATTGGGCTTGGCGGGTGCTGAGATGCAAACCATCCTGAACAACCCGCTGGCGAGCCCCTTTACGCTTGGCGTCTCTTCTGCAGCGGCGTTCGGTGCGGCTTTGGCAATCATTCTGGGCATCGGTATTCCCGGTGTGCCGGATCAGTGGTTTATCTCAGCCAATGCCTTTGTTTTCGCGCTGTTTGCCGCGTTAATGCTGGATGGCGTGACGCGCTGGACCAAAGTGTCTACTTCGGGCGTGGTGCTGTTTGGTATCGCCCTGGTGTTCACCTTCAATGCGCTGGTTTCCATGATGCAGTTCATCGCCAGTGAAGATACCCTGCAAGGCCTGGTGTTCTGGACCATGGGCAGCCTGGCGCGTGCCTCTTGGGAAAAACTCGGTGTGTTGACCGCTGCGTTTGCCATTTTGATTCCGTTCTCGATGCTCAGCAGTTGGAAACTCACCGCGCTGCGCCTGGGCGAAGATCGCGCGGTCAGTTTTGGTATTGATGTGCGCCGTTTGCGCCTCGCCACCTTATTGCGCATCAGTATCCTTTCTGCTTTAGCCGTGGCTTTTGTCGGACCGATTGGTTTTATCGGTCTGGTGGCGCCGCATATCGCGCGCATGATGTTTGGTGAAGATCACCGCTATTATCTGCCAGCCAGTGCACTGGTCGGGGCATTAGTCTTGTCGCTGGCTTCGGTGGCGTCTAAGAACCTGATCCCAGGCGTGATCATTCCTGTCGGCATCGTGACCTCGCTGGTCGGTGTGCCGTTCTTCCTGAGTATTATTCTGCGTCATCGGGGGACGGTGTAATGGAACAAGGATTACGTCTCAGCCATTTCTACGCCGGTTATCCGAAGCGGAAAGTCATTGAAGACCTCAATGTACCCGAACTGCCGCGCGGCAAAATCACCGTGCTGCTTGGTCCTAATGGTTGTGGTAAGTCGACGCTGTTGCGCGCATTGGCGGGCTTAAGCAAAGGGCAGGGCGAACTGTGGCTAAATGGCGAAGAGTTGATGTCGCAGCCGTTTGCACGTCGTGCACAGCGCGTGGTGTATCTGCCGCAGAGTCTGCCAGCCGGCGTGCATCTGCATGTGCTGGAATCGATTATCGTGGCACAGCGTGCGTCCGGCGGTTTACACAGCGCCTCCAGCGAAGCGGAGATCATGCATCTGCTGGAACAGCTGGGGATCTCGCATCTGGCGATGCGCTATCTCGATCAGCTCTCCGGTGGGCAAAAGCAGCTGGTTGGCCTGGCGCAATCGCTGATTCGTCGCCCGGAACTACTGCTGCTGGATGAACCCTTAAGCGCGCTCGATTTAAACTATCAGTTCCACGTCATGGACTTAGTGCGCCGCGAAACGCGCCTGCGCAATATCGTCACTGTAGTGGTGGTACATGATATCAACATCGCGCTGCGTCATGCCGATCATGCTTTGATGTTGAAAGATGGCGGATTGCTGGCGGACGGTGAGCCGTCACAGGTGATCACGCCAGAAACACTGGCACAGGTATATGGTGTGCGCGGCCGTATTGAGCACTGCTCGCAAGGTATGCCGCAAGTGATGATTGATGGGCTGGTGGCGGAGTCGCTGGTCTAACCGTTGCAAGACATGAATAGCGTCTGATTCGGTACGGTGCGCCCTCTAGGCCGCCTGAATTCAGGAGCGTGCGTGGGCACGCTCCTGAAGGCATTACACCAACAAATGCTTCGCGTGGAAGCGCAGGTGGTCTTCAACAAAGCTGGCGATGAAGAAATAGCTGTGGTCGTAACCCGGCTGCACACGCAGCTCCAGCGGAAAACCTTGCTCACGTGCCACAGCTTCCAGACGATCCGGACGGAGCTGATCTGCCAGGAACTGATCGCTATCCCCTTGGTCGATTAAGATCGGCAAACGCTGTTCCATTTCACGCATTAACAGGCAGCTATCCCATTCACGCCAGGTCTGGCGATCCTCACCCAAATAGGCGCTGAACGCTTTTTGTCCCCATGGCACTTCCGTCGGGTTAACGATAGGCGCAAACGCCGATGCCGAAGCAAAACGTCCACCGAGACGTAGCGCCAGTACCAGCGCGCCATGTCCTCCCATCGAATGTCCCATCACCGATTGACGATCGCTGAGCTTGAAGTTATCGGCGACCAGCGCAGGTAACTCCGCACTGAGATAATCAAACATGCGGTAGTGAGCAGCCCAAGGCTGCTGCGTGGCATTCAGGTAGAAGCCCGCGCCCTGGCCGAGATCGTAACCGCTGTCGTTGGCGACCTCATCACCGCGTGGGCTGGTGTCCGGCATAATCAGCACCAAACCCAGCTCAGCGGCAACGCGCTGCGCACCGGCTTTGGTGGTGAAATTCTCGTCAGTGCAGGTCAGCCCCGCGAGAAACCACACCACTGGCGGTGGCGCATCATCCTGCGGCGGTGGCAAGAAGATGCTGAAGGTCATCGGGCAGTTCAACACGGCTGACTGATGACGCCAGCGCTGCTGCCAGCCGCCAAAAATGCGGTGCTCTTCCAACAGTTCCAAAGTGGATGGCATAACGTCTCCTGATTACTTGTTGAAATGCACCACCGAACGAATCGATTTCCCTTCATGCATCAGGTCAAAGGCGTCGTTAATCTCTTCCAGCGGCATGGTGTGCGTGATGAAGTCATTCAGTGCAAACTTGCCATCAAGGTAATCCTGCACGATGCCAGGCAACTGGGTGCGGCCTTTCACGCCACCAAACGCCGAACCACGCCATACGCGACCGGTCACTAACTGGAACGGACGGGTTGAAATCTCTTCACCTGCACCGGCCACGCCAATAATCACGGATTCGCCCCAACCTTTGTGACAGCACTCGAGTGCTGAACGCATCACGTTGACGTTACCGATACATTCAAAGGAGAAATCCACGCCGCCATCGGTCAGCTCAACAATCACATCCTGAATCGGCTTATCGTAGTCTTTCGGGTTAATCAGATCGGTGGCACCCAGTTTGCGCGCCAGATCGAATTTGCTGGTGTTCAGGTCGATACCGATGATGCGACCGGCTTTCGCCATTTTCGCGCCAATGATCGCGGACAAACCGATGCCGCCTAAGCCGAAGATCGCGACGGTATCGCCTTCTTTCACTTTGGCGGTGTTCATTACCGCCCCCATGCCGGTGGTGACACCGCAACCCAGCAGGCACACTTCTTCCAGTGGCGCTTCTTTGCTGATTTTTGCCAGTGAGATTTCAGGTACCACAGTGTACTCAGAGAAGGTTGACGTCCCCATGTAGTGGAAGATCGGCTGACCGTCTTTAAAGAAGCGCGTGGTGCCGTCGGGCATCAGACCCTTACCTTGCGTCGAGCGAATCGCCTGACACAGGTTGGTTTTGCCTGAGAGACAGAACTTACATTTGCCACACTCTGGCGTGTAAAGCGGGATCACGTGATCGCCGACCGCCACGCTGGTGACGCCTTCGCCCACGGCTTCCACCACTCCGCCGCCTTCGTGACCGAGGATCGCCGGGAACACGCCTTCAGGATCCTTGCCTGACAGGGTGTAAGCATCGGTGTGGCATACGCCAGTCGCCACGATGCGCACCAGCACTTCGCCTTTTTGCGGTGGCATCAGATCCACTTCTTCAATTTTCAGCGGTTCGCCAGCTGCCCAGGCAACGGCGGCACGGGTTTTAATCATGTTCATGCGATCTTTCTTCCTATGAGTGTCGTGATTCAAAATTAATAAAACTCACTCAGCGGTCTGCAGCGGATGCAGCAATTCGTCGTTGAGCGGGCGGTCGTCAAACATTTCAATAATCAGATACTTCAGCGCTTCGACGTTCGGCGTGAAGGCATCGCGGCGCCACATCAGCCAGGTGGCGGTGTCGCGATACGCGGGTGGCAAGATATGTTCCTGCACGCGTGCGCGCGCTGGCATTTGCGCCAGTACCGACGCGGGGATCATCGCTACGCCGCCGCCAGCCGCTACGCAGGCCACCATGGCGTGATAGGACTGAATCTCCATCACGCTATTCGGTGAAGTCTGGCTCTCGCGATACCAGGACTCCAGTTTGGTGCGGTAGGAGCAGCTATTGCCAAAAGCAAACAGCGTGTCGTTCTGCGTGTCACGCGCGTTGTGAATCGGTCCGTGATCGAGACTGGTGATCAGCACCATTTCTTCGCGGAAGGCAATGCAGCCATTGAGGTCATCATGGGTAGCTGGACCATCCACTAATGCGGCTGCCAGCGTGCCAGCGCGCACTTTATCGATGATATCGCCCGAAGTACCGGTCACCAGCGATAGCGCCACCGTGGGAAATCGTTGATGATAGGCCGCCAGCAGGGCGGGCAAGCGCGTGGCTGCCGTACTTTCCATGGAACCGAAAGCAAAGTTGCCACCCGGTTCTCCGGCGCGCGCCATATTCAGCGCCTCATCACTCAGACTCAGAATACGCTGGGCGTAGTTAAGAAAATTGTGCCCCATTGGCGACAGGCGGATACGTTGTTTCTCACGGATAAACAGATCAACGCCAATCTCTTCTTCCAACTGGCGCAGACGTGTTGTGAGATTTGAGGGCACGCGATGCAGTAATTCTGCGGCGCGTGCCAGCGAACCGGTCTCGGCCACAGAACAGAACATGCGGAGTTGTACTAAATCCATATTCTCTTCTCGTAAACAACTTAGTTAATATTATTCACTTTTCGTGAGTGTAAACGTCATGCATGCTGCTGACAAGTGTAAAAAGATCATCAACTGAGGTCAGAATGGCGTTTCGTGTCGCGCTTAGCGCGTTTTTAAGTTTAGTGGTTGCGATGGGTATTGGGCGGTTTGCATTCACGCCGCAGGTGCCGTTAATGATCCAGGATCATCAACTGACCTTGACCAGCGCCAGTCTGGTGGCGGCGCTCAACTATCTGGGATATCTGTTTGGCTCTTTTGATGCCATGCGCGCGCGTCAACGCGTCGAGTGGCGTTTGCAGGCGGGTGTTTGGGGGGCGGTGATTCTGACGCTGCTCTCTGCCTGTGTCAGCGGCCCCTGGTTGCACGGCCTGATCCGCTTCCTGATAGGCTGTGCCAGCGGTTGGGCGATGGTGCTGGTTGCCGCATGGAGCAACGAACAACTGTTGCATCATGGGCGATCAGGCCTTTCGGCTGCAGTGTTTGCCGGGCCTGGCACCGGCATCTTTATCAGCGGTATGTTGGCCGTTGCGCTGCATGCCAGTGGCGCGAGTGCCACCTTTGCGTGGGCCGCTTACGGTCTGCTGGCGCTGCTGTTGATTGCCGCTATTGCCCGCTTCCTGCCGCGCACCGGTCAGTTACATCGCCCCGATCAGGCACCTGCACCCTTGGTACTGAATGGCAATCTGAAGCGTCTGGTATTGAGCTATAGCCTGGCGGGATTTGGCTACATTTTGCCCGCGACCTTCCTTTCGCAAATGACGGCAGCCCGCTTCCCGGATAGCGCATTAGCGCAATTTGTCTGGCCTGTGTTTGGTGGCGCGGCGGTCATCGGTATCGTGCTGGGCATTCTGACGCGGCGTTGGGGCAGTAGCCATGTACGCCTTGCACTCGTGCTGTGGGCGCAGGCGCTGGGCGTCATCGCCACCATCGTGATGCCCGGCCTGAACGGCTTGTTAATCGGTGCTTTGTTGGTGGGCGGCGGCTTCCTGTGTGTGGTGCAGCTTGCACTGCAATATGGCCGGGAACTGGCACCGCATCATGCGCGCTATCTGGCAGGACTACTGACCACCGGTTACGCGGTGGGGCAGTTGGGCGGGCCGCTACTCTCATGGATTTCCAGCCTGTTGTGGCATCGGCTCGACCCGGCATTGTGGGTGGCCGGAGCAGGTCTGATCGTGGCTGGCCTGCTGGTGTTACGTCGTTCGACACCATGAAAAGCTTTCATCTCCAATCGGATTGATTGCTGGATTAAGCGCGCGTTGTGTTTCACAATACGCGCTCAGAAATTCCCCCGTAGGCTAAGACCTGCGGGCGCATCACCTGCCGGAGAAAGAGTACGATGAGCACCTTAAGTCAGGAAGCCGCCCTGGTTCACGAAGCGCTGTTGGCGCGTGGTCTGGAAACGCCTTTACGCGCCCCGGTGCGCGAGATGGATGACGAAGCCCGTAAGCGTGAAATCGCCGGTCATATGACCCAAATCATGCAGCTGTTGAATCTGGATCTGGAAGACGACAGTCTGATGGAGACCCCGCATCGCATCGCTAAGATGTATGTGGATGAAATTTTCTCAGGGCTGGATTACGCCAATTTCCCGAAAATCACCGTCATCGAAAATAAGATGAAGGTCGATGAAATGGTCACCGTGCGCGACATTACCCTGACCAGTACCTGTGAACACCATTTCGTGATCATCGATGGTAAAGCCACCGTTGCTTATATCCCGAAAGAGAAGGTGATTGGCCTGTCGAAAATCAACCGTATTGTGCAGTTCTTTGCTCAGCGTCCGCAGGTGCAAGAGCGCCTGACTCAACAGGTGCTGGTGGCGCTGCAAACCCTGCTGGGTACTAACAATGTCGCGGTTTCCATTGATGCGGTGCACTACTGTGTGAAAGCGCGCGGCGTGAAAGATGCCACCAGCGCCACCACCACCACATCATTGGGTGGCTTGTTCAAGTCCAGCCAGAACACGCGTCAGGAGTTCCTGCGCGCGGTACGTCATAGCTAATTCCTTTGGGCGGCACATTGCCGCCCGTTTTCACCTCTCTTCAGGGCACTCGATGCAACGCTATCTCGCGCTGGATTTCATTCGTGGTTGCGCCATTCTCGGCATTCTGCTGCTCAATATCGTCGGTTTTGGCTTGCCCTCGGCGGCTTATCTCAACCCGGCGTGGCGGGGGAGTCTCTCGCTGTCTGATGCCTGGACATGGGCGATCATGGATGGCCTGGCGCAGCTGAAATTTCTGACGCTGTTTGCTTTGCTGTTTGGTGCGGGCCTCTCGTTGCAAATACCGCGTGGCAGTCGCTGGATATCGGCGCGCCTGTCATTGTTAGTTTTGCTGGGGTTTATTCATGCCATCTTCTTCTGGGAAGGCGACATCCTGCTCGACTACGGTCTGATCGGGCTGATTATCTGGCGCATGCTGCGCGAAGTTCCCTCGGATAAGGCACTGTTGCAAACGGGAACGCTGCTCTATTTGATGGGGTGCGGCGTGCTGCTGGTGTTTTGGGGCATCTCCAGCACTGAACCGGGCCGTTCATGGTTACCGGGTGCCGCAGATATCGAGTATGAAAGCTACTGGAAGCTGATCGGTGGATGGGAAGCGGTGCAGAATCGCTTTGATCACCTCTCTTCCAGCCTGATGGCCCTGGCGGCACAGTATGGCTGGCAATTGGCGGGATTGATGTTGATTGGCGCCGCGTTAATGCGCAGCGGTTGGCTGAAAGGGGAGTTTAGCGTTCAGCATTATCGCCGTTCGGCCGCGTTGTTGCTGACCATTGGCTGGCTGATCGCCATTCCTGGCATTGTGGCGCAGTGGCTGCTGAATTGGGAATTTCGCTGGAGTGGTTTCTTACTGCAACTGCCGCGCGATCTGGCCAGCCCATTTGTCAGCCTCGGGTATGCCGCACTGTGCTTTGGTTTCTGGCCGCAAATCGGTCATACGCGAATCAGTCATGCTATTCAGTGTGTCGGCCGCATGGCGCTGAGCAATTACCTGTTACAGACCCTGATCTGCACCACCTTATTCTATCGCTTTAACCTGTTCCTGAAGTTCGATCGCTTGCACCTGCTGGCGCTGGTGCCTGCGGTATGGCTGGTCAATATCCTGTTCTCGGTGTTGTGGTTACGCTATTTCCCTCAGGGGCCAATGGAGTGGATATGGCGCAAGTTAACGCGACTCGCCGCAGGAAAACCCGAGAATTATCCCCGCATCAGATAATGACGTTCATCACAAAGGTTGCAGATTTGTATGTAACCGTTTTCATCCGTGTGACGTAATTCACGCAGCGGAACAAAATGCCCTGACAGAATAGCGCCGTTACGCGCCAGTCGCGCATTTTCTTCCTCTGTGGAACAGCTGCATGATAACGATCCGAGATGTCGCCCGTCAGGCCGGTGTGTCAGTAGCCACCGTGTCGCGTGTGCTCAATAACAGCAGTGCAGTCACCCCCGATACCCGTGAAGCTGTGATTCAGGCCGTGGAATCACTGGGATATCGCCCCAACGCCAACGCGCAAGCCTTAGCCACTCAAGTCAGCGACACCATCGGTGTCGTGGTGATGGATGTCTCCGACCCTTTCTTTGGCGCGCTGGTCAAAGCGGTAGATACCGTGGCACAGCGTGTGCACAAACACGTGTTAATTAGCAACTCCTGGCATCAGGAAGAGAAAGAACGCCATGCCATTGAAGTGTTAATCCGCCAGCGCTGTAACGCCTTAGTGGTGCACGCGAAAACGCTTTCAGACGCAGAATTGACCGGTTTTATGGATCAGGTTCCGGGTATGGTATTGATAAACCGAACTATTCCCGGCTATGAGCACCGCTGTGTCTGCCTTGATAATGTAACAGGATCGCTGATGGCAACGCGCATGTTGTTACAACAGGGGCATCAACGCATCGGTTATCTCAGCTCCAGCCATCCCATCGAAGACGTGACACAGCGGCGCGAAGGCTGGCTGCAGGCCTTGTCAGAGCAGGGGATTCGTCCGCAGGAGTCATGGATTGCCCAGGGTGAACCCGACATGCAAGGCGGGGAAGCGGCTATGGTTGAGTTACTGGGCCGTAACCTGCATTTAACCGCAGTATTTTCTTACTGTGACGGCATGGCGGCGGGGGCACTGACTGCGTTAAAAGACAATGGCATTCAGGTGCCGCAGCACTTTTCGGTGATTGGTTTTGATGATATTCCCATCTCGCGCTATACCGATCCGCAACTGACCACGGTTCGCTATCCTATTGTTTCTATGGCAAAACTTGCGACTGAGCTGGCGTTGAAAGGCGCCGCCGGAGAGCTGGATCCCGAATCTACCCACTGCTTTATGCCTACGGTGGTTCGTCGCCATTCGGTTGCCCAGCGGCAAATTGTGGAGTCGGTCACTAATTCAGGCGATAGCGCAGTGTAACCGTTTCCAATCTGTGATTACATTCACAGTTAATTAACATGGCGCTCACTATGATGGCAGCGTCTTACCGGACTGAAACATCATGTAACGCCGGGTTTTCCTTCTCCGGTCAGGTTTCAGTAGCCGATTGAAATAGTTCACAACACTCTTCAGGAAGCGTTTACGTACAGGGAAGTCAGGATTGCGATGGTGGCCCGGCTTTGCGTTACGCGTCCGCCCCATAAATGAGTTTGAACCGACTGCGTTGGTTGCCCGCAGGCAGCACAGCGCGATGATATGCCCTACATAAAAAACCGGAGATACCATGAATAAGAAGGTTTTCACGCTCACAGCACTGGTTGCCAGCATGATGTTTGGTGCAACTGCGCACGCCGCCGATACCCGCATTGGCGTGACCATTTATAAATACGACGACAACTTTATGTCTATGGTTCGCAAGGACATCGACAGCGAAGCCAAAAAACTGGGTGGCATTCAGTTGCTGATGAATGACTCGCAGAACAGCCAGTCTACTCAGAACGACCAGATCGACGTGTTGATGGCCAAAGGCGTGAAAGCGCTGGCTATCAACCTGGTTGACCCTGCAGCTGCGGCTGTAGTAATCGACAAAGCGAAAGCCAACGACGTGCCAGTGGTGTTCTTCAACAAAGAACCTAACGCTAAAGTGCTGGCCAGCTATCCTAAAGCCTACTACGTGGGCACCGATTCTAAAGAGTCTGGCATCATCCAGGCTAAGCTGATCGAGAAACACTGGAAAGCGACACCAGCCTGGGATCTGAACAAAGATGGCCAGATTCAATTTGCGTTGCTGAAAGGCGAACCCGGCCACCCAGATGCCGAAGCACGTACTAAATACGTGATCGAGACGCTGAACACCGATGGTCTGAAAACGCAGCAGCTGGCGATGGATACCGCGATGTGGGATACCGCACAGGCAAAAGACAAAGTTGATGCGTGGCTGTCTGGCCCGAACGGCAACAAAATTGAAGTAATCATCGCTAACAACGATGCGATGGCCATGGGTGCAGTTGAAGCGCTGAAAGCCCACAACAAAACCAACATTCCGGTGTTTGGTGTGGATGCCCTGCCAGAAGCACTGGCGTTGGTGAAATCTGGCGCGATGGCAGGTACCGTACTGAACGATGCTGAAAACCAGGCGAAAGCCACCATTGATATCGCGAAGAACCTGGCCGATGGCAAAGAGCCAACTGCGGGTACTACCTTCAAGATGGAAAACAAAATTGTACGTGTTCCTTACGTACCAGTAGATAAAGAAAACCTGTCTCAGTTTGTGAAGTAATCCGTCCTGGGCGCGGCAGGTTTGCCGCGCCTTATTGCATCTGACCCACGTTTTATTTAGCCAGGTAAATTATGGCCAGTGAGAATCCGACCACACAGCGTGAATATCTGCTGGAGATGACGAATGTCTCGAAATCATTTCCAGGGGTGAAAGCCTTAGATAATGTGAATTTAAAAGTGCGGCCGCACTCTGTCCATGCCTTAATGGGCGAAAACGGCGCCGGGAAATCCACATTATTAAAATGCCTGTTTGGGATTTATAAAAAGGATACGGGGAGCATCCTGTTTCAGGGTGAAGAAATTGATTACAAGAGTTCCAAAGAAGCGCTGGAAAACGGCGTCTCAATGGTGCATCAGGAATTAAACCTGGTATTACAACGCAACGTGATGGATAACATGTGGCTTGGCCGCTATCCGCGCAAAGGTGTGTTTGTCGATCAGGATAAAATGTATCGCGATACCAAAGCGATCTTTGACGAATTAGATATTGATATCGATCCGCGCGATAAAGTCGCCAATCTGTCTGTTTCACAAATGCAGATGATTGAAATTGCCAAGGCATTCTCCTATGACGCGAAAATCGTCATCATGGATGAGCCAACGTCGTCGCTGACCGAAAAAGAAGTTAACCACTTATTTACGATTATCCGTAAGCTGAAAGATCGCGGCTGCGGCATTGTGTATATCTCGCACAAAATGGAAGAAATTTTCCAACTGTGCGATGAGATTACCATCTTACGTGATGGGCAGTGGATCGCCACCCAGCCGCTGGAAGGGCTGGATATGGATAAGATCATCGCCATGATGGTGGGTCGCTCACTGAACCAGCGTTTTCCGGACAAAACCAACGTGCCGGGGGAAACCATTCTTGAGGTGCGTCATTTAACCTCGCTGCGCCAGCCATCGATTCGCGATATCTCCTTCGACCTGCGTAAAGGCGAGATTTTGGGGATTGCGGGGCTGGTCGGCGCGAAACGAACCGATATCGTGGAAACCTTGTTTGGTATTCGCGAGAAGTCGGGCGGCACGATTAAGCTGCACGGCAAAGTGATTAATAATCACAGCGCCAATGAAGCCATTAACCATGGTTTTGCGCTGGTGACGGAAGAGCGCCGCTCAACCGGTATTTATGCATATCTTGATATTGGCTTTAACTCGCTTATTTCCAATATTAAAAAGTATAAATCCAGTATGGGGCTGCTTGATAACAAACGGATGAAAAGTGATACCCAATGGGTGATTGATTCGATGCGTGTTAAAACGCCGGGTCATCATACGCAAATTGGTTCGCTTTCCGGCGGTAACCAACAGAAGGTCATCATTGGTCGCTGGTTATTAACTCAGCCGGAAATTTTGATGCTTGATGAGCCGACGCGCGGTATTGACGTTGGGGCGAAATTCGAAATTTACCAGCTTATTTCAGAATTGGCGAAGAAAGAGAAAGGCATCATTATTATCTCTTCTGAAATGCCAGAGTTGTTGGGTATTACCGACCGTATTTTAGTGATGAGTAATGGCCTGGTAGCGGGCATTGTCGAGACCAAAACGACCTCGCAGAATGAAATCCTGCGTTTAGCGTCATTACACCTTTAATGAAGCAAGGGCTTTAACATGAAAGCGACTACTAAAAAGAATGCGCTAACCTGGTTAAAAGAGGGCGGCATTTACGTTGTCCTGTTGGTACTGCTGGCGATTATTATTTTCCAGGATCCGACATTTTTAAGTTTAATGAACCTGAGTAACATTCTGACCCAATCCTCAGTGCGTATTATTATTGCGCTGGGCGTTGCCGGATTGATTGTTACGCAGGGTACCGACCTGTCAGCGGGGCGTCAGGTTGGCCTGGCCGCGGTAGTAGCCGCCACGTTGCTGCAATCGATGGACAACGCCAACAAGGTATTCCCACATCTGGATACCGTTCCGATTCCACTGGTTATTCTGACCGTGTGCATCATCGGGGGTGTGATTGGCCTGGTGAACGGCGTGATCATTGCTTACCTGAAGGTGACGCCGTTTATCACCACACTGGGCACCATGATCATCGTTTACGGTATTAACTCGCTGTACTACGACTTTGTGGGCGCTTCACCGGTTGCCGGTTTTGATTCAGGTTTCTCCAACTTCGCACAGGGCTTCTTGCGCTTTGGTGACTTTAAGCTGTCGTTCATCACCTTCTACGCGATTATCGCTATCATCTTCGTGTGGATTTTGTGGAACAAAACGCGCTTCGGTAAGAACATCTTTGCTATCGGCGGCAACCCGGAAGCAGCACGTGTTTCTGGCGTTAACGTCCCGTTAAACCTGATTCTGGTGTATGCCCTGTCCGGTGTGTTCTATGCCTTCGGCGGGATGTTGGAAGCGGGTCGTATCGGCAGCGCCACCAACAACCTCGGCTTTATGTATGAACTGGATGCGATCGCGGCCTGTGTGGTCGGCGGCGTGTCGTTTGCCGGTGGTGTGGGCACGGTGGCTGGCGTGGTGACCGGTGTGATCATCTTTACCGTAATCAACTACGGCTTGACCTATATCGGCGTTAACCCTTACTGGCAGTACATCATCAAGGGCGGCATCATTATCTTCGCGGTAGCACTGGATTCACTGAAGTACGCACGTAAAAAATAAGACCGACACGCAGCAACATCACAGCAAAAGGCCGCGAACATCGCGGCCTTTTTTTACCTTCACTGAATCAGCACGTTCACTTCTGCAACTTCTCTTCCAGATCCAGAAGTTGCTCAGGCGTCACCGCTGGATAACTCTGCGCATCTTCTGGCACTTCATGCACGGCTGGAATCGGCACCAGCGGCCCGAGGAAGCGTGGCTCACGTTTCATCAGGTACAAATCTGCCAGCGCCCCTAAACGTGCCCCGACCTCGCGGAAACGCACTGACAGCATATTTTTAGGTGACGGGACGGCATAACACTGCGCCTGAATACCCAGGTGCTGGGCAATAAACAGCGCGCGCTCGCAGTGGAAGCGCTGAGTAATAATGATGAAGTCGTTGGTATCGAACACTTTGCGCGTGCGCACGATCGAATCCAGCGTACGGAAGCCGGCATAATCCAGCACGATATCCGAGGGATCGACACCCGCTTTTATCAGATCGCGGCGCATGGTCATCGGTTCGTTATAGCTTTGCTGCGCATTATCACCGCTCAACAGCAGATAGTTCACCTTGCCACTGTTATAGGCGTTAAGCGCACCTTGAATGCGATAGAGATAATACTGATTAATCACACCGGTGCGGTAATACTTGGCGGTACCTAAGACCACACCGACCTGACGATGCGGCAAAGAGGTGACATCTTCGTAAATAAAGGGAGCGGTTTTCCAGCTGATCCAGCGATCCAGGCCGAGCGCGGTCGCCACCATCAATAAGATGATGAAAAACAGACCAAAGAAAACGCGTTTAATCATGCGCGTAAGCACTCGGTTGGTGAAAAATCGGATGGCTATACCCAAAATAATTCGAGTTGCAGGAAGGCGGCAAGTGCATGAATCCTCAGGAGCTTACTGAAGTAAGTGACTGAGGTGAATGCATGTAGCCAACGCGCCTGCAACTCGAAGTATGAAGGGTATAAAGGCTACTTGAGGCGGGGACAGTAAGCAAGTTAACGCCGATTGGCTGGTGTTTTTTTAAGCGCAGCCGGTACTGATTTCCCGGCTGCGCTGCCTTATCAGATCGAGGTACGGCGATAGTGACGATACTGCGGCAGCCAGAAGTTGTTATTCACGGCTTTTGACAGCACATCTTCTGACGTCACCACAGCCACACCGGCCAGTTGCGCCGCTTTGCCCACTTCCATGGCGATCAGTTTTGACACGCCCTGAATGTGTTTAAGCTCTGGCAGTACTGGACCTTCACCGTCATTCACCAGCGGTGAGCAGTCAGCCAGTGCACGACTGGCGGTCATCAGCATGGAGTCGGTGATGCGTGTTGCACCCGCCGCAATCACGCCCAAACCAATGCCAGGGAAAATATAGGAGTTGTTACACTGGGCAATCGGATAGGTTTTGCCTTTCCAGGTCACCGGCGCAAAGGGGCTGCCCGTGGCGACCAGCGCTTCGCCATCGGTCCAGGCGATGATATCTGCCGGGGTGGCTTCGACACGAGAGGTCGGGTTAGACAACGGCATCACAATTGGACGCTTGGTGTGCTTGTGCATCTCACGGATGATCTCCTCCGTGAACAGCCCCGGCTGGCCAGATACGCCGATTAAGATATCCGGCTTGGCGTTGCGCACCACATCCAGCAGCGAAATCGAATCGCTGGTCACATCCCAATCCTGCAGATTGTCGCTCTTCTGCACCAGTTTGCTCTGGAAATCGAGCAGGTTTGGTAGTTTGTCGGTCAGCAGGCCAAAGCGATCCACCATCATCACGCGTGAACGGGCTTCGTCGTCGCTGAGTCCTTCAGACTTCATCTGCGCAATGATCTGCTCGGCGATACCACAGCCGGCGGAACCTGCACCGAGGAACACCACTTTCTGCTCACACAGGCGGCTACCGGCTGCACGGCTGGCGGCGATCAAGGTGCCCACGGTAACGGCAGCGGTGCCTTGAATGTCATCATTAAAGCAGCAAACTTCATCGCGATAGCGTTCCAGCAGCGGCATGGCATTTTTCTGCGCGAAGTCTTCAAACTGCAACAGCACGTTCGGCCAGCGGCGTTTTACCGCCTGGATGAACTCATCAACAAAGGCTTCGTACTCTTCGCCGGTGATGCGCGGATGACGCCAGCCCATATACAACGGGTCGTTCAGCAACTGCTGGTTATTGGTACCGACATCCAGCACCACAGGCAGGGTGTAGGCCGGGCTGATCCCACCACAGGCGGTATACAGTGACAGCTTACCGATGGGAATGCCCATGCCGCCGATACCCAGGTCACCCAGACCCAGAATACGTTCGCCATCGGTGACCACAATCACTTTTACGTTCTGCTTGGTGGCGTTCTGCAGCATGTCTTCAATCCGGTCGCGGTTGTTATACGAGATGAAAACACCGCGTGCGCGACGATAGATTTCTGAGAAGTGTTCACAGGCCGCGCCGACTGTTGGGGTGTAGATAATCGGCATCATCTCTTCCAGATGATTGTCGAGCAGACGGTAGAACAGGGTTTCGTTGGTGTCCTGGATGTTACGCAGATAGACGTGCTTGTCGTTATTGTTTTTGAAATCCAGGAACTGACGCCAGGCGCGTTCGGCCTGCTCTTCGATGGTTTCAACGGCTTCAGGGAGTAGGCCGTTGAGGTTGAATTCGTTACGTTCTTCCAGGGTGAATGCGCTGCCTTTATTCAGCAGCGGAAATTCCAGCAGGATCGGACCCGCATAAGGAATATACAGCGGGCGTTTACTTTCGTAGTCGAGTTCCATGCAGTGTTTGCTCCGGTTGCAGTGTTTTCTGACGCTCACGGGAAAAGGTAACGCCAGTCCTGTTCAATGTGAAGTGGATCTGGCGCCCGATCCTATGAGTTTTCCTGCAGATGTACAGCTTTTGTTAACAGCAGGTCACAAAAGCGGTAAAAGGATCACTAAACTGATGTTTTCGAAACTAAAGTAAGTGAGAAATCTTCACAGCCCAAGGCCGCAAGCGTCGATCGCGTGGCATCAAGTTGGCTCAATGTACTACCCTGACATTCGGCCAGTACCGCCTGTTGCACGCTATCAAGTGCCTCATTGCTCATGTTCATCATAATCAGCGCGGCCTGCAATGGCGGCAAACTCGGGTTAAAAGCCGCATTCTCGGCATATTGGCCACGATAAATCTTGCCGCTTTGGCTGCGCAGTGCAACACCGCTAAAACTCTGGCTGTAGGGGGCGTGGCTGTGATTGGCCGCCTCAATCGCGGCTTGCTGCAGCGCATCTCCCTCGACTTTAAAGCCGTGATCGATTGGCGTCAGCAGGCGCTCGGTAATGTTTAAATCTGCCGGGCCAAAGGCATCAGGCAGATAATCACCCAGCGTGCTGATAGCGCGACCGGGTAAACTAATGCGGATAGCCGTACCGCTATTCAGTTCATTCATAAACTGACGGCAGTGGCCGCAAGGCGTGTAGTTAACGGTGATGGCATCCAGCTTTTCTTCACCGCGCAGCCAGGCGTGGGTGATGGCGCTTTGTTCCGCATGAACGGTTTGTTGCAGTGGAGCGTGCTCAAACTCCATATTGGCACCAAAGTACCAGTGACCGCTGACACCGCGCGAAATCGCCCCCACGTTAAAGTTAGACACGGTGGCGACTGCACAGCATGCAGCAATCGGCAGCAGCGCCAACGCCAGCGCATCCTCATCCAGACCGGTTTCCTGCTTCAGGTGCGCCACATCTTGCGGGCGGAGTACGCCCTGAAAATCAACCGAATCCAGCAGCGGTTGGATCGCCGCTTGTAACGAAGCGGGCAGGGCAGTAAAAGCAGCAGTAAATCGTGGATGCATGATGTGATGACCTCATAAACGCGTTAACGGCGATGCGCCGTCTGAGGGGTTATATGTGATCTATGTCGCTATGACAATGTAAGCTGATTCAGTTGTTTCAACTTTGCGAGATCTCTCGCAAAGTTTTAGCCAAACCAGTGTATCAGCAACGGAAAAAGAAATGGTGCCAGTAGCGAAGTAATGATGCCGCAAATCACTAACGCCAGAGAACTAAACGCCCCTTCCTGATAATCGATCTCCGCTGCACGTGCGGTGCCTAACGCGTGGGATGCATTGCCAATCGCCAATCCGCGTGAAGATTTGCTGCGCACGTTAAACAGATTAAGCAACATATGGCCGAACACCGCACCCAGTACCCCGGCAATCAGCACGCAGATAGCACTGATGGCCGGGATGCCGTGCAGCGAGCCAGACACCGCCATGGCAATTGGCGTGGTGACCGATTTCGGCATGATGGTGGCGGCAATTTCTGGCGTAGCCCCCATCCACAACGCGATAGCGGTGCCTGATACCATCGCAGTGATGCTACCGATAAAACACACGCTGATGATGGTTTTCCAGCGCGCGCGGATTTGATGCATCTGCTCATACAGCGGCAAGGCCAGCGCCACCACCGCCGGTTGCAGTAACTGATTCAGGAATGCACTGCCGGCGAAATAGCGCGTATAGGGGATATGCGTGAGCAGCAGAATGGGAATCACTATCGCCATCGCCACCAGCAACGGGTTGATGATGGAAATATTGATTTTCGCTGCCAGCTTGCGCGCTAACAGATAAGCCACCAGCGTAAGCGGTAGCGACCACCATGCGTCAGTCATGCGGCTGCTCCTGCGGACGTTGCAGACGCTCGGCGCTGATGCCGACAATCAACAGCACCAAAAACGTACTGACAAAGCAGGAAACCACAATGGGCCCAAATTGGGCACTGAGAATATCAGTGTAACCCATTACGCCCACGCTGATGGGGACGAACAGCAGCGCCATATAGCGGATCAACAGATAGCAGCCAGGTTTGACCCACTCAACCGGCAGGATTTGCAGCGCCAGCAAGCTGAACAGCAAGAGCATGCCAATGATGCTCCCCGGAATGGTGATCGGGAGTAGGGCAGCAACACCATTTCCGGCATACAGCGCGGCATAAATAATCACAAAGGCACGCAAATAGTGCCAGCAAGCAGTTAACACGGCGGGCATGTCAGGCTCCTGTTTTCATCGCGCTTCATCATACGCATTAAGCGTTTAGCGTGCTAGCGATCACACTGGAATGCAGATTCCTGCTTGTGCAGCTAATGCTTGTGGACGGGATTTACCCGCGTAATGCTGCGGCCTCTTCAAGGAGGGCGTCATGAAAGGACAGACAGAGAGGCAGAGGGCGTTGCGTCAGATGATGCCAGAAACGGAATATCGTCTGTGGCGATTTCTTCGCAACCGTAATTTGTGCGGGGCAAAGTTTCGTCGTCAGCATCCAGTTGGAATCTATATTGTTGATTTTGTTTGTATTGAACGGTTGCTGATTGTTGAGTTTGATGGCGGACAACATGGTGAGGAACTGGCACGCATTTACGATGAGAAGCGTACAGCATATTTGCAGCAGCGCGGTTGGCGCGTAATTCGGTTCTGGAATAATCAAGTGATGGGAGAGTTTGATGCGGTAATCGAGGAGATTTATCGGTGTTTGGTTATGCGGGAATAGTGCGTCTTGATGCCCTCACCCCAGCCCTCTCCCGCAAGCGGGCGAGGGGGCCGACCGAGCAATTGTTAAAATGGGTGCTTAACCTGACTCAAGCTAGCTCGATGTATAAGGTTGAATACTTTTTTAAATACTCGCTGAAAACGGTTCCCTCTCCCGCTTGCGGGAGAGGGTTAGGGTGAGGGGCGCCCCCCTTACTTAACCTGCATACCCGGCTTCGCACCGCTATCCACTGACAGCACGAACAGGTCTGAACCGCCTGAACCTGCTGACAGCACCATGCCTTCCGACACGCCGAAACGCATCTTACGTGGGGCAAGGTTAGCGACGATAATAGTCATCTTACCGACCAGCACCGACGGATCAGGATAAGCCGCACGAATGCCGGAGAAGATCTGGCGCTTCTCGCCGCCGAGATCCAGCTCCAGGCGCAACAGCTTGTCAGAACCTTCAACCAGCTCGGCTTTTTCGATCAGCGCGACGCGCATATCGACTTTGGCAAAATCGTCGATAGTGATGGTGTCGCCAATTGGCGCATCAGCCAGGGGACCGGTGACCGCAGGCTTATTTGCTGCTGCCGCGTCCTCTTTCGACGCCTCAATCAACCCTTCCACTTTCGCCATTTCGATACGACCGTACAGCGCTTTGAACGGGGCAACATCATGATTCAGCAGCGGCTGAGCAATCGCATCCCAGCTCAGTTCGCTCTGCAGGAAAGCTTCAGCACGCGCGCTCAGCGATGGCAGCACCGGTTTCAGCCAGGTCATCAACACGCGGAACAGGTTGATACCCATGGAGCAGATCGCTTGCAGGTCAGCATCGCGGCCTTCCTGTTTCGCCACCACCCACGGTGCCTGCTCATCAACATAGCGGTTAGCAATGTCGGCCAGCGCCATGATTTCGCGGATGGCACGGTTGTATTCGCGGCTTGCCCAGGCTTCACCGATCTTCTCGGAAGCATCAACGAAGGTCTGATACAGCGCCGGATCGGCCAGTTCGCTCGACAGTTTGCCGCCGAAGCGCTTGGTGATGAAGCCCGCATTACGTGACGCCAGGTTTACCACTTTATTGACGATATCTGCGTTCACGCGCTGCACGAAATCTTCCAGATTCAGGTCGATATCATCGATACGTGAAGAGAGTTTCGCCGCGTAGTAGTAACGCAGGCTGTCAGCATCCAGGTGTTGCAACCAGGTGCTGGCTTTGATGAAGGTGCCGCGTGATTTGGACATCTTCGCGCCGTTCACCGTCACATAACCGTGCACAAACAGGTTGGTCGGTTTGCGGAAGTTGCTGCCTTCCAGCATCGCAGGCCAGAACAGGCTGTGGAAGTAAACGATGTCTTTACCGATGAAGTGATACAGCTCGGTAGAGGAATCTTTCTTCCAGAACTCGTCGAAGTTGATATCGCCGCGCTTGTCACACAGGTTCTTAAAGGAACCCATATAACCGATTGGCGCATCCAGCCACACGTAGAAATATTTGCCCGGCGCACCTGGAATTTCAAAGCCGAAGTAAGGGGCATCACGAGAGATATCCCATTGCTGTAAGCCAGAATCGAACCACTCCTGCATCTTGTTCGCAACCTGCTCCTGCAACGCACCTGAACGGGTCCAGGTCTGCAACATCGCACTGAATGACGGCAGGTCGAAGAAGAAGTGCTCTGAATCACGCAATACCGGTGTCGCACCAGATACCACGGATTTTGGATCGATCAGCTCGGTTGGGCTGTAGGTCGCGCTGCACACTTCGCAGTTATCGCCATACTGATCCGGTGACTTACATTTCGGGCAGGTGCCTTTCACAAAACGATCGGGCAGGAACATGCCTTTCTCGGGATCGTACAGCTGTGAAATAGTGCGGTTTTTAATGAAACCGTTTTCTTTCAGGCGGCCGTAGATCAGCTCAGACAGCTGGCGGTTTTCGTCACCGTGCGTCGAATGATAGTTGTCATAGCTGATGTCGAAGCCGGCGAAGTCAGTTTCATGTTCCTGCTTCATCTCTGCGATCATCTGCTCAGGCGCAACGCCAAGTTGCTGAGCTTTCAGCATGATAGGCGTGCCGTGGGCGTCGTCGGCACAGATGAAGTAAACCTGATTGCCACGCATTCGCTGGTAACGGACCCAAATGTCAGCCTGAATGTGTTCAAGCATATGACCGAGATGGATAGAGCCGTTGGCGTACGGCAGTGCGCACGTTACCAGAATTTTTTTAGCGACATGAGTCATAGTTTGCGTAGCGTTCCGTAAGAAAAAAATCGGGCTTAGATGTTAACCGAAGCACCCTCTGGCGTAAACACAACTGCACGGCATCTGATATTATTGAAGACACACCGCCGTGATTTGGCGTTATGAAAAGACAAGGAGTTGGGATGACTTCACAATCCCGGGAACATCACTCGCCCGAAGCGTTGCGTGCTGTGGTTATCGGCGTGCTGAGCGACTTTGAACATCCGACACTGCATCACAATCTGACAACCCTCAAAGCACTGCGTCATGTGGCGCTGCTGGATGGCAAACTGCATATCGAACTGGTGATGCCGTTTGCCTGGGCCAGTGCCTTTGAAGAACTGAAGGCGCAAACCAGCGCTGAATTGCTGCGTCTGACCCATGCCAGCGCCATTGACTGGCGGCTGCGTCATGACATCGCCACGCTGAAACGCGTGAAGAATCACCCTGGCGCCACCGGGGTGAAAAACATCATCGCGGTAAGCTCTGGCAAAGGTGGCGTGGGTAAATCCAGCACCGCGGTGAATATGGCGCTGGCGCTGGTGGCGGAAGGCGCACGCGTCGGGATCCTCGATGCGGATATTTACGGGCCATCCATTCCCAATATGCTCGGCACCGAGAGTCAACGTCCGACCTCGCCGGATGGCACGCATATGGCACCGATCATGGCTCATGGCCTCGCGACCAACTCGATTGGTTATCTGGTTACTGATGAAAATGCCATGGTGTGGCGCGGCCCGATGGCCAGCAAAGCCTTGATGCAACTGCTCAATGAGACGATGTGGCCGGACCTCGACTATCTGATCTTAGATATGCCTCCTGGCACCGGTGATATTCAGTTAACCCTGGCGCAAAACGTACCGGTGACCGGTGCGCTGGTGGTGACCACGCCGCAGGACATCGCGCTGATTGATGCACGCAAAGGCATTGTGATGTTTGAAAAAGTCAGCGTGCCCGTGCTGGGTGTGGTGGAGAACATGAGCATTCACATCTGCAGCGAATGCGGCCACCATGAGCCGATTTTCGGCACCGGCGGCGCACAGAAACTGGCAGCGGATTACCACACGCGCCTGCTGGCGCAGTTGCCGCTGCATATTAATCTGCGTGAGGATCTGGATGATGGTGAGCCAACGGTGATCCGCCGTCCAGACAGCGAGTTCACCGCACTCTATCGCCAGTTAGCCGGGCGCGTGGCCGCACAGCTCTACTGGCAGGGCGAAGTCATTCCAGCGGATATCGCTTTCCGCGCGGTTTAACCTGCTGATTTTCTGCTGGCGCGTGCCGCCAGCGGAAAATGCATCAGCACATATTTTCCCTGATCGCTCTCGCCTACCGCTTCACGCTGCCAGCCGTGTTTCAGATAAAAAGTCTGGGCGGCTTGATTCTGCATCAGACATTTCAATGCGCCGGTTGAAGTGAAGCGATGTTGTACGTGCTCCAGCAGTGCACTTCCCACTCCACGCCTCTGAAAATCCGGGTCAACATACAGGCTGTGCAGGAAGTTGTCGTTGTCCAGTACGCCGGCAAACCCTACGCGATGGCCATCGATCTCTGCAACCAGCACGGTTTCGCCGAGGATCACTGCATCAAAATCCTCAAGCTGCCACTCATCACCAGCCAGCCACGTCCAGTTGCAACGGCGCGCCGCCAAAAAGAGCGTGCGCAGAAAAGGGCGGTCGGCTTCCTCAAAAAAACGAATCTTCACGTCACTCTCCCTCAAACTTTCTCAACTCTTCAGGCTGCACATCGCCAACATAATCGTAGCGGCGCGATTCATCGCGCATCGGTCAGCAACACAGTGGTTTACCCCTGCGCGATAAATCCCGCCGCTACAAATGGTAATCGCTCTTTAAAAATAGTTGTCGCACCGGAAAAAGATAAACCCTGTCAAATCAGCGGGGTTTCTGTGTAGAATGCCGCGGCAAGCCGCATGGAATCAGGCATCAGCGCTTTGATAGCTTTTGATTATCTAATTGATAACGACTGCATATTAGAAGTTGGCCCGGAAAAACTGTAACTTGCATCACATCTTTTAACGGAGGTCACCATGTCCATCATTAATACCAAAATCAAACCATTCAAAAACGCAGCGTTCAAAAACGGCGAATTCATCGATGTAACCGAGAAAGACGTTGAAGGTAAATGGAGTGTTTTCTTCTTCTACCCGGCTGACTTCACCTTCGTATGCCCTACCGAACTGGGTGACGTGGCAGACCATCACGAAGAACTGCAGAAAATGGGCGTAGACGTTTACTCCGTTTCTACTGACACGCACTTTACCCACAAAGCCTGGCACGGTTCTTCCGAAACCATCGCAAAAATCAAATACGCGATGATCGGTGACCCAACTGGCGCACTGACCCGTAACTTCGAAATCATGCGTGAAGACGAAGGTCTGGCTGACCGTGGTACCTTCATTGTTGACCCACAGGGCATCATCCAGGCTATCGAAATCACCGCTGAAGGCATTGGCCGTGACGCATCTGACCTGATCCGCAAACTGAAAGCGGCTCAGTACGTGGCTTCTCACCCAGGTGAAGTGTGCCCGGCTAAATGGAAAGAAGGCGAAGCTACACTGGCTCCATCTCTGGACCTGGTTGGCAAAATCTAAGCCACACCCAGCCATTCGATCTTTCTCAATCGGGTGCTACGGCACCCGATTTTCTTGACAGGAACTCACTATGCTCGATACCAATTTAAAAACACAGCTCAAGGCTTACCTTGAGAAATTAACGAAACCGGTTGAGTTGATTGCCACACTGGATGATGGCGCTAAATCTGCGGAGATCCGTTCTCTGCTGACCGATATCGCGAGCTTGTCAGAAAAAGTCAGCTTCCGTGAAGAGAATGATCGTCCGGTTCGTAAACCCTCTTTTCTGATCACTAACCCAGGCAGCCAGAGCGGCCCACGCTTTGCCGGTTCGCCAATGGGTCACGAATTTACTTCACTGGTCCTGGCACTGCTGCAGACCGGTGGACACCCGTCGAAAGAGTCACAGAGTCTGCTGGAGCAAGTGGTTGCTCTGGACACTGACCTGCATTTCGAAACCTATTACTCACTGTCGTGCCACAACTGTCCTGACGTGGTGCAGGCGCTGAATCTGATGGCGATCCTCAACCCGCGCATCAGCCACACCGCCATCGATGGCGGCATGTTCCAGAACGAAATCACCGAACGTAACGTGATGGGTGTGCCTGCCGTATTCCTTAACGGCACCGAGTTTGGTCAGGGCCGTTTAAGCCTGGCGGAAATCGTCGGCAAAGTGGATACCAATGCTGAGAAACGTGCAGCCGAAGAGCTGAACAAGCGTGATGCCTATGAAGTGCTGATCGTCGGTAGCGGCCCCGCGGGCGCAGCGGCAGCGATCTACTCGGCACGTAAAGGTATCCGCACTGGCCTGATGGGCGAGCGTTTCGGTGGCCAGGTGCTCGACACGGTAGACATCGAAAACTACATCTCCGTCCAGAGAACCGAAGGCGCGAAGTTGGCTGGTTCACTGCGTGCTCACGTCGATGACTACGATGTAGACGTGATTGATACCCAGAGCGCAATCAAACTGATTCCGGCGGCGAAAGAGGGCGGTCTGCACGCGATTGAAACCGCATCTGGCGCAGTTCTGAAATCACGCAGCATCATCATTGCTACCGGTGCTCGCTGGCGCAACATGGGTGTGCCGGGTGAAGAGCAGTATCGCACCAAAGGCGTCACCTATTGCCCACACTGTGACGGCCCGCTGTTTAAAGGCAAGCGCACGGCGGTAATCGGCGGCGGCAACTCTGGTGTGGAAGCGGCTATCGATCTGGCCGGTCTGGTTGAGCACGTGACGCTGCTGGAATTTGCCAGCGAAATGCGTGCCGATAAAGTGCTGCAGGACAAACTGCGTAGCCTGAAAAACGTCGATGTGATTCTGAATGCACAGACCACCGAAGTGAAAGGCGACGGCAGCAAAGTGACCGGTCTGAGCTACATCGACCGTAACAACCAGACCAGCCACGAGATCGCGCTGAGCGGCATCTTCGTGCAGATTGGTTTGTTGCCGAACACTACTTTCCTTGAAGGTGCGGTAGAGCGTAACAAAATGGGCGAGATCATCATCGATGCCAAGTGCGAAACCAGCCTGAAAGGCGTATTCGCCGCCGGTGACTGCACCACGGTGCCGTACAAGCAGATCATCATTGCCAGCGGTGAAGGCGCTAAAGCCTCACTCAGCGCCTTTGATTATCTGATCCGCACCCAACCGGCTGAATAAGTTTTATTGCGATAGCCACGCAGCAGCCCCGCACCTTGTGTTGCGGGGCTTTTTTTTGCCCGATGATTATCCCAGCCAGCGGCGCGCTTCAGCATCGCTAATATCACGGTAATACACTTTGTGTATTTGTTCTCCGCACCCTTTACACTGCGCTTCAATGTGCGTCGAAAAATAGTGGCGACCACCAGGAGAAATTGCCCCTTTACGGGAAATACGAATCTGATGCCAACGATGTGCGTGCGGAATAAAGCTGAATAACTTTAGGTTCATTTTCGATCCCGGAATTGGGTGGGCAGAGTCTGTCTTCAAGTCCGGAGGGGGATTAGGCCGTTTTATGGGATGTCAGGCGTTGATGCTAATCAATTAGTGGTATTGATTATCTTAATTTCCGCGTTTTTGCCTATGTAGATTAAAAAAGGAATTAATACATTAAGCGGATATATTTTCAGTTATTGATCTGGCGGGTGATGTTTATTTTATTGATGGAGGATGAATATTTTATATTTTGATGTGGCGCAATTATTCTCACTCACCGCACAAACCACAATTTACAACCTGCGCGACTGCGCTTATCCTGTCGTCGGCATGTTCTGCATGCCATGACTCGGGGTGCCCCTGTATACAGGGCTGAGATACACCCGCTGACCTGATCTGGATAATGCCAGCGTAGGGAAGTCAGATGCCTGACCGCATTCGCCTTCTTGATCGCCGGTTGGGAGCTTTATGACACACCAGCCTGAAATACTCTCCACTACGCAGCTCGCGCAATCCCTGCACTTACTGCGGCAGCAAACTCCGTTAGTGCACTGCATGACCAATGACGTAGTGCAAACCTTTACCGCTAATGTGCTGCTGGCGTTGCAGGCGTCTCCGGCGATGGTGATTGACCCAGAAGAGGCGGCCCAATTTGCTGGTTTCGCGGATGCGTTGCTGATCAATGTGGGTACCTTAACCCGCGACCGCCGCGATGCGATGTTAGCCGCCGTGCAGGCCGCGCAGAAAGCAGGAACACCCTGGACGCTCGATCCGGTGGCAGTGGGTGCGTTATCACTGCGTACCGAATTCTGCCAACAGCTGCTGGGCCTGCAACCCGCCGCGATTCGTGGCAATGCTTCTGAAATCCTTGCGCTAGCCAATCAGGCGGCTGGAGGGCGTGGCGTGGATAGCGTGCATCAAGCGGATGCCGCGCTGAGCGCAGCCCAGCAACTGGCGCAGAAATATCAAACCGTTGTCGCGGTAACCGGAGAAGTTGATTACGTCACTGACGGTAAAAGCACGCTGGCGATCCCTGGTGGCAGCCCCTTGATGACGCGTGTGGTCGGCACCGGTTGCGCACTGTCTGCGGTGGTTGCTGCTTTCGCCAGCTTGCCAGGCGAGCGCCTGCAGCACATTGCAGCAGCGTGCCGCGTGATGTCGTTGGCGGGTGAGCAGGCTGCACGTCAGGTGCAGGGGCCCGGCAGCTTTGTCGTCGCTTTCCTTGACGGACTCTGGACTCTGGAGGTGGCGGCATGAAACGCATCAATGCTTTAACCATCGCTGGCACCGATCCAAGCGGTGGCGCGGGTATTCAGGCCGATCTCAAAGCCTTCTCCGCGTTGGGCGCTTACGGCACCAGTGTGATCACCGCACTGGTGGCGCAGAATACCTGTGGCGTGCAGTCGGTGTATCGTATTGAACCCGATTTTGTTGGCGCGCAACTGGATTCGGTGCTGGACGATGTGCGCATCGATGCCGCCAAAATCGGTATGCTGTCTGAAACTGCGATTGTTGAAGTGGTCGCGCAGCGGCTGAAACGGGCCAGCCTGCCGTTTGTGGTGCTGGATACGGTGATGATTGCGAAAAGCGGGGATCCGCTGCTGTCACCCGATGCGGTGGCGAGCGTGCGTGAGTTACTGCTGCCGCACGTCTCATTGATCACGCCGAACCTGCCGGAAGCGGCAACGCTGCTGGGTCGCGATATGGCGCAGGATGAGAAGAGCATGCTGATGCAGGGCGATGCGCTGCTGGATCTCGGCTGCGAAGCGGTGCTGATGAAGGGCGGCCATCTGAGTGATGCCGAAAGCCCAGACTGGCTGATTACACGTGCAGGACGTCAGCGCTTCACTGCCCCGCGCGTCAATACGCGACATACCCATGGCACGGGCTGCACGCTCTCGGCGGCGCTGGCGGCGTTGCGCCCTCGTCATGATAACTGGTCAGATACGGTAGAAGAGGCCAAAGCCTGGCTGCAACAGGCGCTGCTGCATGCTGATTCACTGGAAGTCGGGAAGGGCATTGGGCCGGTGCACCATTTCCATCAATGGTGGTAGGGCGTAACGCCAGATTGCCGCTTTTTCACTGCGTATCCGTCTGAAAAATGGTGTCAGCAATTTGCCAGCCTGGCGCTTTTCGGTCCAGGCTGTTGGGGGCGAATCGGCAGGTGCCGGTTCCCATCCAGCCATTTATTCAGGAGTCAACATGACGGACATCGTACAGTTATTGGGCAAAGAAGCGGACACCCTTCTTCAACATCGCTGCATGACCATTCCAGCGGACAGCCTTTATTTACCCGGCGCGGATTATGTTGATCGTGTCATGATCGACAACAATCGTTCTCCTATCGTATTACGCAACATGCAAACGCTATACAACACCGGACGTCTGGCAGGGACCGGCTATTTGTCGATTTTGCCGGTCGACCAGGGTGTTGAACACTCTGCGGGTGCCTCATTTGCTGCTAATCCGGCCTATTTCGATCCCAGGAATATTGTTGAGCTGGCGATTGAAGCCGGCTGTAACTGTGTTGCGTCAACCTATGGCGTATTGGCATCCGTGTCGCGCCGCTATGCGCACCGCATTCCGTTTATGGTCAAGCTCAACCATAACGAGACTCTGAGTTATCCGACCCAATATGACCAGACGCTGTATGCCAGCGTAGAGCAGGCATTCAACTTGGGTGCTGTCGCCGTTGGCGCAACCATCTACTTCGGCTCTGAGCAATCACGTCGTCAGATCGAAGAGATCTCAGCGGCCTTTGAGCGCGCGCACGAACTCGGCATGGTGACGGTGCTGTGGGCGTATCTGCGTAACAATGATTTCAAGAAAGATGGCGTGGATTACCATGCCAGCGCCGATTTAACAGGCCAGGCGAACCATTTGGCCGCCACCATTGGCGCGGATATCGTGAAGCAGAAAATGGCGGAGAATAATGGCGGTTACAAGGCAGTGAACTTCGGTCATACCGACGATCGGGTTTACAGCAAACTGACCACCGAGAACCCGATCGATCTGGTGCGCTACCAACTGGCGAATTGCTATATGGGACGTGCAGGGTTGATTAACTCCGGCGGTGCTTCGGCAGGGGCCACCGACGTGGCAGAGTCTGTGCGTACGGCGGTGATTAACAAACGTGCGGGCGGAATGGGGCTGATTCTGGGCCGTAAGGCGTTTAAGAAGTCGCTGAAGGAAGGTGTGGAGTTGATTAATGCGGTGCAGGATGTCTATTTGTCGAAAGATGTGACTATCGCGTAATTAAACCTGGCTTACTGGCCATTTCGCTGGCGGGCAGTGCGCGTCCTTGGTCACATACTGATGTATGCTCCCAAGGCCTGTGCGCTGGCCGCCCCAAAACCTATGGCGCTTCAAACCACTCGCTATTGCGTTCAGCTATTGGCGTGATGGTCAAAATCATCTCTTGCAGATGGCGGCGCATGGCGCTTTCTGCGGCCTCAACGTCTTTGGCTTTCAACGCGCAATAGATATCTTCATGCTGCTGGATCAAACTTTCCGGCGGGGATACTTCACTCAGCGTCAGGAAGCGCACACGGTCCATGGTGGCTTTGATATTCTCCACCGTCTCCCATGCCAGCAGGCAGTTAATCCCTTCGGCTATCAGACGGTGAAATTCATCGTCCAGAGTTAAAAATGCCTGGCTGTCCTGGCGCTCTGCGGCTAAGCGTTGTAACTGAAGATTATGCTCCAGCGCCATCAGTCCCGTGGGGCCCATCTCCAGTGCCGCACGACGCACCACGGCGATTTCAACCGCTTCACGGATAAAGCGCCCATCCGCCACGCGCTGTGCAGAAATTTTGCGCACGAAAGTGCCACGCTGCGGCAGCACTTGAACCAGACCAGCTTCCGCCAGCTTGATAAAGGCCTCGCGCACCGGCTGGCGCGACACGTTAAAGCGCGCGGACACCTCTTTTTCCGACAGCAATGAGCCCGGATGAATGGCGCAGGTCACGATATCTTTGCGCAAATAGCGATAGATCTGCTGATTGACGGGTTCGCTGGTGGTTATGGTATAGGCAATCGACATGCAGCAATATCCGTATTACGGCTGGCGCAAGCCAGCCCGATGAGAAAGGTTCAGTCTAATCAGCACGCTGCATCTGCGCTACACATTTGTGAAGGCGCTTATGCCTGTGCCACCAAGGCATGTACAGTAGCGCGTGCGCCCTGCTTCGCAAGTTGCTGATAGAGTTCTGTGACGCGTGCAACAAAGGCGCTGTGGTGCAGCAGATCATCGCCGAATACGGCTTTCAGGCCGATAAGCGCTTTTACGCGTTCTGAGCCATCTTCACTGTGAGCCACAATGCTCGCCAACTGCTCTTTCAGCGGATCGCGAATCTCAATCGGCTGACCTTGCTCATCCACGCCGCTGACATAACGCATCCAGCCCGCGACACCCAGCAGCAGATAATCGCATGAGGTGCCATTACGCAGATGCCAGCGCACGCTGTCCAGCATGCGCTGCGGCAGCTTCTGAGTGCCATCGGTCGCGATTTGATAAGTGCGATGCTTAATGGCGCGATTTTCGTAACGCGCAATCAGTGAATCAGCGTAGGCCACTAAGTCTACGCCTTGCGTACGCAGCGTCGGAGCCTGATCTTGCAGCATCAACGCGCGCGCTGCCGTGCGGAAATGGGCATCGGCCATGCAATCGCTGATGTGTTCATACCCTGCCAGGAAACCGAGGTAAGCCAGGAATGAGTGGCTGCCATTCAGCATACGCAGCTTCATCTCTTCGAACGGCAGTACGTCACTGACCAGTTCCGCGCCAGCATTTTCCCAGGCAGGACGGCCACTCACGAAGTTATCTTCAATCACCCACTGGAAGAACGGCTCGGCTTCGACAGCAACAGGGTCGCTGCTGCCCAGGCGAGCTTCCAACGCGTCAAACGCGGCATCGGTCATCGCGGGCACAATGCGGTCGACCATGGTGGAAGGGAAGGTGATATGTGCGTGAATGTACTCGGCCAGTTCAGGGCTGTGGCGTTCTGCCAGTTGCGTGATGACATTACGAGTCACGTGACCATTTTCCGGCATGTTGTCACAGGACATCACGCTGAATGGGGGAAGATGGCGGGCGCGACGGCGAATAATGGCGGCCAGAATCAGCCCCGGCAGCGAGCGCGGCTGCTCCGGATTTTCGAGGTCATGCACGATATCGGGATGATCAGGGTTGAGCTTGCCGCTCGACGGCATATAGCAATAGCCTTTCTCGGTGGCGGTCATCGAGACGATGGCGACGTCAGGCTGACTCATGGCTTCAATCACCGCATCAATACCGTCGCCCTTGCCGTGCAGCGCTTGTGTCACCACGCCAATCACGCGGGTATTAAGGCTGTCATCCGCCATCTCGGTCACGGTGTAGAGTAAGTCTTGCTGGCGCAGAGCCTGAATCAGTGCACCGCTGTTGAGATTGACTTCGCAGTAGCCCCAGTCACTCCCCTGCGCAGCCAGCTTATCGGTGGCGAGGGCCTGATGGGCGCGATGGAAGGCACCAAAGCCGATATGCACCATGCGGGTTTTTAACTGGCTACGGTCATAAGCGGGGCGTTGGACGTCGGCGGGAAGGCGATCAAGCTCTAACATAGGAATTCCTTTTAGCAAATGGGGCGCTGAGCGCCCCATTATGGTCAAACTGTTAAGCGGAGACGGGTTTATCTGCGGTCTTTGGGCTGCGAATCACAAACAGCACTAACATCGCGCCAATCCCGGCAACACAGCCCGCCAGAATAAACGCACTGTCGAATTTACCGGTGTGCTGCACGATATAGCCGGTGACAATCGGGCCGACAATTCCGGACAGGCTGCCGATTAAATGGATAAAGCCACTAATACTACCCACACGGCTTTTGTGCACCACGTCCTGAATAATCGCCCAGTAAATTGCGCCGGTGATGTAGAGGAAGAAGATGGAGATCGACATCATGATCACCGCCGAATTCACTTCTTTAATGGTACCCGCCAGCGCCACACAAATCGCTGCCGCAAGCAGTGACACGACCAACACAATCTTGCGCGATAGCAGCAATTTTCCGGTGATATTAAAGATTTTATCCGAAATCCAACCACCCAATGCCAGGCCAACGAAGCCCACAATCCACGGGATCATGGTGGTGATACTCATGGATTTAATATCCAGGCCATGCGCCTGCACCAGATACGCCGGGAACCAGCTCAGGAAGAAGAACAAGATGTAGTTGTAGCAGAAGAAGGCAAATGCGGTCACCAGGATAATCGGCTGGCGCAGGTAGTAGCCCATGCCGTGCGCTTTGCCTGAAGGATCGATCACATCGGCAGGCTCTTCCGCTTTCAGTTTTTCGACCAGAGCGCGTTCTTCAGCTGACACTTTTTTGCTGCGAGCCGGGTTATCTGCCGCGAAGAAGAACCACAGACCCATCCACACCAGACCAATCACGCAGATCACCACGAACGCCGGACGCCAGCCAAATGACAGGGCCAGATAGCCGACAATCGGGCCCGCGACTGCACCACCCAGAGGGGAACCGGCACTGAGCAAGCCCATGGCGGTTGCGGCCTGTTTTTTCGGGAACCAGCCGTTGATGGCCTTGTTCGCCGAGGCGCAAATCGGACCTTCCGCCATGCCGAACAGCACGCGCAGAATCATCATCGACCAGAAGCCAGTGGCCAGCGCGGTCATGCCGCAGAACAGCGACCACATGCCGACTGCGGTGCCCAGCACGATGGTCGGGCCGAATTTATCGGTCGCCAGGCCACCAATAAAGTTAAACAGCGCATAGCCAAAGAAGAAACTCCCGAAAATCATGCCGAACTGCTCGGCGTTGATCATCAGATCTTTTTCCACCAGCGGTACAGTCAGGGACAGGGCAATACGATCGAGGTAGTTGAACATATAAACCAGGAATAACAGCAGTACGAGGGTCCAGCGTAGGTTCTTAAGCATACAAACTCCGACCTAATAGTTTTTCTAGTTTTGCCGGCGGGTACGCACCGGCATTAAGGACACCTGGTGTGAAGATTAACTCAACCCATTTGGAGAATCACTTTGCAGCAGGTACGGGGATCTTTTTCAAACAACGTCATGGCACGTTCAATCTCTGCGAGTGGGAAATAGTGCGTGACCAGTTTTTCAGGCTGGATCAGGCCTTTTTCCATCCACTCAATGACCTGCGGGAAACGATTACTGTTGAGGCGCGAGGTAAACAGCGATAACTCTTTGCTGGTCAACGCTTGCTGCGTGATGCTGCAAGGCTCGCCAGAGAAGCCAAGTAGCCCGATACGTGCCGCCGGGGAGGCAAGGGCAGCAGATTCGGCCAAAATAGAAGGATGGCAGGCAGCATCGATAATCAGCGTGGGCTGAATGCCTTCCAGCTGGGCTGCCAGTGGGATCTCGCTGTTATTGAATACGCGGTCAGCGCCATTTTCCTGTGCCAGTGCCAGACGCTCTGGCAGACGGTCGACCACCAGCACCTGTGCCACGCCATAAACGCCTTTCAGCACCTGAATCGCGGTCAACCCCATCGGTCCTGCGCCATAAATCAGTGCCACATCGTTTGGCTGAGGTTTCAGGAAAGCGGTGATGTTCGCGGCGATGGTAAAGGGTTCAACCATGCTGGCGAGTTTGTCTGGAATAGCGGTGGGCAGACGGAAAGCATTTTTAGCCGGGGCAACGGCAAACTCACTGAAGCCGCCATCACGATGCACACCAATCACCTGCAATTCTTTGCAGACGTTAGGGCGCCCGATGGAGCAGGGATAGCAGTGACCGCAGCTGACCACGGGATCAACGGCCACGCGCTCCCCGATGCGAGCGGCATCAACACCGTCGCCTACCGCATCAATCAGGCCAAAGAACTCATGGCCAATGACGCGCGGATATTTGGCAAACGGATTATGACCATGCCAGATATGCACATCAGAACCGCAGATGCTGGCAAACTGCACTTTGACACGCACTTCACCCGCGGCCGGTGCTGGCAGGGGACGGTCTGCTAAAACGAGTTCACCCGGTTGTTCAATTACGACACTTTTCATCATTTACTCCTGGCCGGCGCGGACGTTAAACGGTGCTGCTGGCATTAACGGGAAAGCAATGATGAAAAAATACGCTTACCAATACTACCATACAAGTCGGCGTTAAAGAGTTGTGAAGGCAGTCACAGAGCGAAGAGGTAACCAGAGGATCGGTGAGGTAAGTAAACAGGGTAAATCGCAGGCATAAAAAAAGCAGCCTTATAGGCTGCTCTTTTCAAGAATTTGGCTCCTCTGACTGGACTCGAACCAGTGACATACGGATTAACAGTCCGCCGTTCTACCGACTGAACTACAGAGGAATTGTTTGGAACGGGGCGCATAGTAACGAGCAGGCTCGGGCTTGTCAAAGCCCTTTTTCATAATTTATTCCGACTGCTGAATAAAGCGTCAATTCCTGCGCCTGAGTGGCTGCCAGAGTGCGAACTCGCACACAATCTGAACCTCATTGTGATCCATGTCACCAATCGTATGCAAAATTACATTCTGATTTGTCGGTTTTGTCAGATACCTCGCATGTATGATCACAGATATTTCATTTCGCCGTTGTGGGCTGAAAAAGCGAAACATATATTCCAGATCAATTTCCATCCATAACGCCAGGTGCAGCATGAACAAAGTCAGAATCGGTATGATCGGCAGTGGTTACATTGGTCGTTGTCACGCAATTGCTTACGCTCAGGCACCGACGGTGTTTGCGCTGAAAGGGGAAATCGTGCGGGAAATGCTGGCGGAGGTAAACCCGGAGCTGGCAGCAAAGCAAGCCGCAACCTTTGGCTTTGCACGTTCAACGGGTGACTGGCATGAGCTGGTGCGCGACCCCAACATTGATGTAGTCGATATTTGTGCGCCTAACTTCCTGCATAAAGAGATGGCGCTGGAAGCGATTCGCCACGGTAAGCATGTCTATTCAGAGAAGCCGCTGTCACTGTCGGTGGCGGATGCCGAAGAGATGGTGCAGGCTGCCGAGAAAGCGGGCGTGAAAACCCTGGTCGGCTTTAACTATATGAAAAACCCGACCAGCCAACTGGCGCGTGAAATCATTGCGCGTGGTGAAATTGGTGACGTGGTGCACTTCTACGGTACGCACAACGAAGATTATCTGGCGCGTCCAGAAACCCCGCTGGACTGGCACTGTCAGAAAGCACTGGCCGGATTAGGGGCGTTGGGCGATCTGGCGGCGCATATTGTGAATATGGCGCACTACCTGGTGGGCGATATCGAAGAAGTCAGCGGCGATATGATGACGGTGATTAAGCAGCGTCCCGATCCCAAAGACCCTTCGCGCCTGCTGCCGGTGGAAAACGAGGATCAGGCCAGTGCGCTGCTGCGCTTTAAAAACGGCGCACACGGCGTGTTTGAAACCTCACGTATCGCCTGTGGCAGCAAAATGGGCCTGACCTATGTCGTGACCGGTACCAAAGGCACGCTGCGTTACACCCAGGAGCGCATGGCAGAGCTGGAACTGTATATCCATGATGAACCGGCAGGACGTCAGGGCTTCAAAACCATTCTTACCGGACCTGCGCACCCTGATTACGCTAACTTCTGTGTCTCAGCCGGTCACGGCATTGGCTTTAACGATCAGAAAACCGTGGAGATCCGCGATTTGATCAATGGCATTGCGGCAGGCGACCGCATGTGGCCCGATTTCGCGGAAGGCTTGCAGGTGCAGAAGGTGCTGGAAGCGGTAGCGGTGTCAGCGGCAGAACGCCGTTGGATGACGGTGTAAAAAAATGGGTCGCCATGAATGGCGACCCTACGAATACAGAACCGAACCCTTGTAGGGTGCGCATTTATGCGCACCAGGTCACTAAGCCAGTAGCGGACACTGTGGTGGCAATCGGCAGCTCAACGCGCCGGGCATCACCTCAATCTCGAACTCGCTGCCGGTCAGCGGTTCACCATCCAGATTAAAGGTCATCTCGTGCGGTGAGCGGATAGTTAATGACTGCAACTGCGCGGTGGTGATATTCGGATTCTCATCATTACGCGTCAGCGAATGCAGCAGAGTCGGTAGCAACTCCTGCGCGGTGACGATGCTGAGATTCAGTTGCCCATCATTGATCAGCGCCTCCGGGCACAGCTTCTGCCCACCGCCTGCCTGACGGCCATTACCGATGCCAATCACCAGCGCATCACCTTGCCAGTTAAAGCCAGGACCGCTGATCTCACAGCTGTCGGGTTTCAACGCATCGACTCGCATCAAACCGTGAATAAAGTAGGAGACGCCGCCCAGTGCAGATTTCAGCTTCTCCGGGGTTTCGGTGGTAATGCGTGTGCCGAAACCTCCGGTCGCCATATTGATGAAGTAGCGATCGCCATTGACGCGGGCTAAATCAATTGCGCTGGCTTTGCCTAACACAGCAAGACGCAGCGCCGGTTCCATTTCGGGCGGAATGCCGACGCTGGTGGCAAAATCATTGGCGGTACCCAACGGCAAAATGCCCAGTGCGGGACGTTTTTCAGCGTCGATGGCGGCCAGAGCCGCGGCAATTTCATTGATGGTGCCATCGCCACCGCCCGCCACCACGGTTTCAGCTTGCAGGTCTACCGCTTCTTGAACATAACGGTCGCCGTCACCTTTTTCCCAGGTGACACGCACCGCCAGATTGAAACCTTCATCTCGCAGCGTATTCACCGCCGCGCGCAAATCTTCATTACCAGCACCTTTACCATTGAGGATCAGCAGGGTGAGCGGTTTGTTTTGCATAATCAGTTCCTTGAGGCGAAAAACGATGCAGTGGTTATAGCATAGCTGGGCGGGGAACTTTATCGGCGGGCGACGAAAAAAGAAAACCCGCACGGGGGAGCCGGGCGGGTGAATGAGGTGGTTCCTGGTACTACCTGCTGTTTATTGTTACTCGTTAGCAGCAGGCAGGATTCTAAAGCGAGGCGCAGCGGCGGTCTGTGATCCTGTTCTAACTTCGCTGCATTCTTTTCATTATGTGCGCTTTTTTCCGTGCGGATCGTAAGTGCTGTTGCCATCGGTGAAGTTACGCAGCAGCAGGGCAAACGACAGATCCACCGTTTCGGGGACCGGGATCCACACCCGATGACCATCCCCTGGCGCCACGTCCACCGCTGCACCTTTATCATTCTGCATGGTTTCCAGCGTACAGTTCAGGTTGCCTTCGGGTGTCATTATCTCAACCGAATCCCCCAGCAAGAACTTGTTCTTAACGGCAATTTGCGCCCAGTCACCGCGACGTTCGCCGGTAAACTCTCCGACAAACTGCTGGCGTTCTGAGACCGAGAACCCTTGCTCATAGTTTTGATAACTGTCATGAGTATGGCGGCGTAAAAAACCTTCGGTATAGCCGCGATGCGCCAACCCTTCTAAAGTCTCCAGCAGCGCGGGATCAAAAGGTTTCCCCGCCGCCGCATCATCAATGGCACGGCGATAGACTTGCGCAGTGCGCGCGCAGTAGTAAAACGATTTGGTGCGCCCTTCAATTTTCAGCGAATGCACGCCCATCTGCGTCAGGCGCTCAACGTGCGCCACCGCGCGCAGATCTTTAGAGTTCATGATGTAGGTGCCGTGCTCATCTTCAAAGGCACTCATCACCTCGCCGGGCTTCATTTTCTCTTCCAGCAGGAATACGCGGTCTGTTGTCGTGCCGATCCCGAGCGTCGGTTCCTGAACGGCAACCGGTTGATGGAAACCGACGATATTGCCGATCTCATCCTGCTTGCCTTCCTCCACGTTGTATTCCCAGCGGCAGGCGTTGGTGCAGGTTCCCTGATTGGGATCGCGTTTATTCAGATAGCCAGAGAGCAGGCAGCGCCCTGAGTATGCCATGCACAATGCGCCGTGGACGAAGATCTCGATCTCCATTTCGGGTACCTGCTGGCGGATTTCCGCGATCTCATCCAGCGACAGCTCGCGCGACAAAATCACCCGCGTCAGCCCCATCTGTTGCCAAAACTTCACGGTCGCCCAGTTAACGGCATTGGCCTGTACCGAAAGATGGATCGGCATCTCGGGGAAGGCTTCACGCACCAGCATGATCAGACCGGGATCGGACATAATCAGGGCATCGGGTTGCATGGCCACCACGGGTGTTAGATCGCGAATAAAGGTTTTTAGCTTGGCGTTGTGCGGCGCGATGTTGACGACCACATAGAATTTTTTACCGAGCTGGTGGGCTTCTTCGATGCCCTTCGCCAGCACCTCGTGGGTAAATTCATTATTACGCACGCGCAGGCTGTAGCGGGGTTGCCCGGCATACACCGCATCAGCGCCATAGGCAAAGGCATAGCGCATATTCTTCAGCGAACCCGCTGGAGACAGAAGTTCAGGTTTAAACATGGGGGATTTCTCACTGATGTCAGGTCAGCATGCCATCACGGATGGCAGGTGCAGAGGCCGCGCTAAGCGGCCCTGCAAAAGGTGGGGAATTGTAGGCGGGCCCGCACCCTGAGTAAATTGATCTGGATCAGTGAAAAGGGCTACAGCAGGCGGCAAACATCCGCTTCCCAACGATATCCCATGCCGTACACCGCGCGAATAAACGGTTGGTCGGCATCCAGGCTCTCCAGCTTGCGCCGCAGATTTTTGATGTGGCTATCAATGGTGCGGTCGGTGACCACGCGGTAATCATCATAGAGATGGTTCAACAGCTGTTCGCGTGAAAACACTTTGCCCGGTTCCAGTGCCAGCGTCTTTAACAGGCGGAACTCAGCAGGCGTCAGCTCCAACTGCTGCTCGCGCCAGCTGGCCTGAAAGCGACCTTCATCGATCTGCAGATGCGAGGCTAACTGCGCTTCCTCCGGCGAACGCTTCACGCGGCGCAAAATGGTTTTCACCCGTGCCACCACCTCACGCGGGCTGAATGGCTTACAGATATAGTCATCCGCGCCAATCTCCAACCCGAGCAGGCGATCAATCTCTTCAATACGCGCGGTGACCATGATGATCGGCAATTCGGAGAAGCGACGTATCTCGCGGCACAGGGTTAAGCCATCACGACCCGGCAGCATCAGGTCCAGCAGCATCAAATCGGGTGGGGATTGCTGGACATAGTTAAGCGCCTCGTTGCCATCGGCAATGTGGTGCGTGCGGTAGTTAGACGCCTGCAGATAATCAATCATCAGCTGCGCCAGTTTGGGTTCATCTTCAACAACAAGGATCAGGGGATCGTTATTATCCGGGCTCATAAGCTATTTCTGGTGAGGAACATACGGCAAGTTTAGCGTGATTTGCAGTCCACCTAAATCAGAGTGATCCGCAGAAATGCTGCCGCCATGTGCTTCAACAATGTTTTTACAGATAGCCAATCCCAATCCAGAGCCGCCGCTGGCGCGATTGCGTGAGTTTTCGGCACGGAAAAAACGTTCAAAAAGTTGGGCCTGATGTTCGGCATCCACGCCGGGGGCGCTGTCGGCAAAGCGTAATTGCCAGTAATTATCCTGCTGCTGCAGACTGATGCGTGTTTCGCCACCGGCATCGGTATAACGCAGGCTGTTTTCCAGCAGATTGGTAAACAGTTGCATCAGGCGATCGGGATCGCCAAAGCTCTCAGCCTTGGGGGGCAGCGCCAGATTGAGGGCCAACTCACGGCTGCGATAGCGCTCGCTAAAGCTGCCAGCCACGACTTCCAGCAAATTCACTACATCCACCGGCTGCTTGCGGTAGGCGAGGGCACCGGCATCGGAAAGGGCAAGCTGATGCAGATCGTCCACCAGTTTCGTCAGTACCACCACTTCACTTTGCAGCGAGGTAATGGCTTCCGGCGTCATTTTACGCACACCATCCTGCATCGCCTCCAGTTCACCGCGCATGATGGCGAGTGGCGTGCGTAATTCGTGAGAGATATCCGCCATGAAGGCACGACGATTGCTCTCATTCTTCTCCAGCGAACTCGCCAGTTGGTTGAAGTCACGCGCCAGTTGTCCAATCTCATCGCTGCTGCCGACTTCCACTCGCGCAGTAAATTTCCCTGCGGCCAGTTCGTGGGTGCCGTCCACCAGGCGTTTCACCGGTGCCAGTAAACCGCGCGCCAGCAGCCAGGTGACCAGTGCGGCCAGCAGCGTGGTAAGCGCGACGATCATCCAGCTGGTTTGCCGCTGCTGCTGATCAAAGTTGATATCGGTGCTGCGCGTCAGGCGCTCGGCGGGGGAGGCGATCACCCAACCCACCACTTTACCGGTGCTGGTGGTGATATTGCGCCGCGTGCCCTCCGGCGGAACCGGTGAACGTGGGCCAGACAGCACTTTGTATTGCTGATCGATGATCCAGAACTGGGTACGCCAACCGTGCGGCGGCAGCTGGTTACTGCTGCCTGGGTTTTGTTCCAGCGAGCGTAAAATGGTGAAAATTAACCGGTCATTGTTGCGTAGAAAATCCCAGTCGCCATGCTGCTCATACTGATCGGCCAGCGCATCACTCAGCAGCGTCAGGCGCTGCTCGTTGCCCTTCTTAATGTAATCGACAAAACCATGCTCAAAGCTGAGGCGCACGCCCCAGTGCATGGTGATGATCACCAGCATGCAGGTGGAAAAAATCGCCATAAACAGCTTGGCGCCAATGCCCAGTTTAACTGGCTGCTTCATGCTTTTCTCCTGCCTCTGAGGTCGACGTTTTTACTGACATCTTTCGGTACGCGCCAGAACACCAGGGCGGGCAAGAGAATAATCACGGCCATGCTCAGGTAGGTGTAAATAAAGGTTTGATGGGCGGCAGCGCTGTCGGTCACGATGCCGTGACCAAATGCACCGAGCAGTAGCCCGGCAACGGTGACGCCAATACTCATCGACAGCTGCATAATCATCGATAACAGGCTGTTGCCGCTTGATGCGAGATCATCTGGTAACTCTTTGAGCGTCAGCGTGTTCATCGAGGAGAAACGGATAGCATTGACCATACCCAACAGCAGCAGCACCAACGGCAGCGCCCAGGTCCAGCCCATCAACGCGACGGCGGGGAACAGCAACACCACCAGCGCCAGCGCAACGGTCGCACCGACCAACGCATTACGATAGCCAAACAGATTGACGATACGCACCACCACGCGTTTGGTGCCCATGTTGCCGAGTACCATCGGGATCATCATTAAACCCGCATGGAACGGGCTGTAGCCGAGGCCCACTTGCAGGAAAATCGGGGACATAAACGGCAGCATGCCGCTACCAATACGGCCGGTAAAACTGCCGAGCAGACCGATGGAATAGATGCGGTTATCAAACAGCTTGAGGCTAAACAGCGCATTGTCATTGTTGCGACCATGCATCAGATAGAACAGCAGGGAAAACACGCCAACCAGAATCAGAGCGCCGAGCAGCAGCGGCGATCCACCGGTGCTGCGCTGCCCGTCGAGCGCCAGGGTCAATGTCGCCATGCCCACCGCCAGCAGCACAAAGCCGAGGAAATCGAAGCGTTTGGTTTGCATGGTGTAGTTCGGCATCAGCGTCAGGGTAGCGATAGCACCAATAATCCCGACCGGAATGTTAATCAGGAAGATCCAGTGCCAGCTGGCGTACTGCACCAGAATCCCGCCCAGTGCTGGGCCGAGCAGGGGACCGATCTGGCCGGGTGTGGTGACAAAGGTCATGGCCGACATGTACTGCTCGCGCGGCACGATTTTCATCACCGTTAAGCGCCCAACCGGCACCATCATGGCACCCCCTACGCCTTGCACCACGCGTGCCATCACCAGCTGGTCGAGGGAGGTTGAAAAGGCACACAGCACCGAACCGATACTGAACAGCACGATGGCGCAGAAGAAGATGTTACGCACACCAAAGCGGTCAGCCAGCCAGCCGCTGATCGGCAGCGTCACGGCCACCGTCAGCACATAGGAGACAATCACCGAATGCATATTCAGTGGGCTGACATTCAGGTCGCGCGCCATGGACGGTATCGCGGTGTTCACGATGGTGGTGTCCAGCGACTGCATAAAGAAGCCGAAAGCGACGATCCACAGTTGCCAGCGTACGGTGGCGTTTTGCGAGTTCATAGCCATTCCTGTGTTAAACCAATTTCATCAATCGCATCCATCGTAGCGGCGTGATTTATCACGCTTATCTGTAGCGGCGGTGCGGCTGATACATGCGCAATAAATTGCGCCGCTACGGGTCATTACTCAGCGATTAACACACGTTTACTTCTACGCCGGCTCAGCTTGTCCATCATCAGATACACCACCGGCGTGGTGTACAGCGTTAGCAACTGACTCATCACCAGCCCGCCGGCGATGGTGATACCCAGCGGTTGGCGCAGCTCCGCGCCATCACCGCTGGTCAGCACCAACGGCAATGCGCCAAACAGCGCGGCCAGCGTGGTCATCAGAATCGGGCGGAAACGCAGCTGGCAGGCCTGGAAAATTGCGTCACGCGCGGAAAGATTGCCGTTGCGCTGCGCCTCTAGCGCGAAATCCACCATCATAATGGCGTTCTTTTTGACGATACCGATCAGCAGCAAAATGCCGATTAACGCAATCAGGCTGAAAGGTGTGTTAAACAGCTCCAGCGCCAGCAGCGCCCCGACGCCCGCCGAGGGCAAGGTCGAGAGGATCGTCAGCGGATGCACGTAACTTTCATACAGAATCCCCAGCACGATATACACCGCTGCAATCGCCGCCAGCATCAGGTAAAGCTGGTTGGATTGGGACTGCTGGAACACCTGCGCCGTACCGGCAAAGCTGCCTCGCACGCTGGAAGGCACGCCGAGTGCGGTGACGGTGCGATCAATGGCGTCAGACGCCTGAGATAACGACACCCCTTCCGGCAGGTTGAATGAGATGGTGGACGCGGCGGACAAGCCCTGATGATTGACGGACAGCGGTGCGTTGGCTGGCTGCCATTTGGCGAACCAGCTCAGCGGGATCGCTTTGCCATCACTGTTAATTACGAACATCTGATCCAGTGCACTGATATCCTGGATATAGCGCGGATCGACTTCCATCACCACCTTGTACTGGTTAAGTGGCTGATAGATGGTGGAAATCTGACGTTGCCCAAAAGCATTGTTGAGCAGCGCGTTGGCGGCTGACACATCAATGCCTAAGCGCGCCATGCTTTCGCGGTCATAGGTCAGGTCCATTTCGCTGCCGTTATCCTGTTGATCCGAGTTAACGTCTGCCAGCTCAGGCAATGCGGCAAACGCCTGACGGATTTTCGGCTCCCATTCCCGCAGATCAGCGAGATTATCCGACAGCAGGCTGTACTGATAGCTGGCGTTGGATTCACGGCCACCGATGCGGATATCCTGTACCGCGTTGAGATACAGGTTGGCACCGGGTTCCTTCGCCAACTTGGTGCGGAGGCGGGCAATCACTTCCTGTGCGCTTTCGCTGCGCTCTGACAGCGGCTTCAGCGAGACGAACATCGAACCGCTGTTAGTGCGTGAACCGCCAGTAAAGCCGGTGACATTATCCACCGCCGGATCGGCCTTGATGATGTTCATGAAATCCTGCAATTTGCCGCGCATCGCCTGAAATGAAATGCTCTGATCCGCCGAGATAAAGCCGTTAAGACGACCGGTATCCTGTTCGGGCATAAAGGTTTTCGGGATCGAGATAAACAGCCACACCGTCAGCCCCACCGTGGCCAGCAGCACCATCAGCACCCAGATGGCGTGATTCAGCACCCATCCCAGTGAGCGCGCGTAACCGTTTTGCACCCTT
The DNA here is from genome assembly GCF_001506165.1 of Pantoea vagans. Taxonomy (NCBI): domain Bacteria; kingdom Pseudomonadati; phylum Pseudomonadota; class Gammaproteobacteria; order Enterobacterales; family Erwiniaceae; genus Pantoea; species Pantoea vagans. The sequence goes on from NZ_CP011427.1 coordinate 1,286,206, forward strand.
AACATCACCTTCGCAAACCCACGCGTGCGCGGTTGGCTGCGTTTCGCCTGGGGTTTGAGCAGGTAGGCGCACATCATCGGCGTCAGGGTAATGGAGATAAACAGTGATATCAGGATCGCCACTGATAGCGTGATAGCAAATTCAGAGAAGAAGCGGCCAATGATGCCGCCAATCATCAGCAGCGGCAGGAACACGGCAATCAACGACAGACTCATCGACAAGACGGTGAAGCCCACTTCGCGCACGCCGGTGAGCGCGGCTTGCAGCGGCTTCATCCCGGCCTCAACGTGGCGCGCAATGTTCTCCAGCACCACAATCGCATCATCGACCACGAAGCCCGTGGCAATGGTCAGCGCCATCAGTGACAAATTATTCAGGCTAAAGCCGCACAAATACATGGCGGCGAAGGTGCCGATCAGTGAAACCGGCACCGCCGCAGCCGGAATCAGCGTGGCGCGCCAGTCACGCAGAAACACAAATACCACCAGAATCACCAGCGCCACCGCGATGATTAATGACTGTTCCACCTCCTGCAACGAGGCACGAATGGTGGGGGAGCGGTCCTGGGCAATTTGCAGATCGATGGCGGTCGGGATCACCTCATGCAGCAGCGGCATCTCACTGCGGATACGATCCACGGTTTCGATGATGTTGGCATCTGGCGACTTACGCACAATCAACAGGATGGCGGGCTTGCCGTTAGTCATCCCGGCATTGCGTACGTCCTGTACCGAGTCCTGCACATTAGCCACATCGCTGAGTCTGACAGCGGCACCGTTGTTGTAATGCACCACTAACGGTAGGTATTCGCTGGCAGTTTGCAGTTCATCGTTAGTGCGCACTTGCCAGCGCTGTTGCACATCATCAATCGCGCCCTGAGGACGGCGCTGGTTGGCGTTGCTGATGGCGGTACGCACTGCATCCAGAGAGACGCCCTGGTTGAACAATGCCTGAGGATTGAGATCGACACGCACCGCAGGCAGCGAACTGCCGCCGACGGTAACATCTCCCACGCCCTGAATCTGCGACAGCTTCTGCGCAAGCTGTGTTGAGGCATAATCATACAGCTGACCGGGATTATAAATATCCGAGGTCAGCGTCAGAATCATGATCGGTGCATCGGACGGGTTCGCTTTGCGATAGGTTGGGCGGCTCGGCATGCCGGTGGGCAGCAGGCTTTGCGCGGCGTTAATCGCGGCTTGCACGTCACGCGCGGCACCGTTGATGTCACGATCGAAGTCGAACACCAAAATCACTCGCGTACTGCCGAGCGAGCTGGTGGAGGTCATCTCACTGACCCCGGCAATACGCCCGAGGGAACGTTCCAGCGGCGTAGCCACTGAAGCGGCCATGGTCTCAGGTGACGCACCGGGCAGTGAGGCGGTGATAACGATTACCGGGAAATCGAGTTGCGGCAGCGGTGCCACCGGCAGCAAGCGGAAGCCAAGAATCCCGGCCAGCGCTATCGCCAGCGTCAGTAGCGTGGTAGCGACCGGGCGATGGATAAACAGCGCGAAGAACTTCACGGCTGCGCCTCCGAGCGCTTAAAGCGACGGCGCGTGGCGTGAGCCAGACGATCAAACAGCAGATAGATCACCGGCGTGGTGAACAGCGTCAGTACCTGGCTCAGTACCAGCCCACCGACCATGGCAATCCCCAGCGGACGCCGTAACTCCGCGCCAACGCCCGTGCTCAACATCAGCGGCAGAGCGCCGAGCAGCGCGGCCAGGGTAGTCATCAGAATCGGGCGGAAGCGCAGTAAACACGCCTGATAAATCGCCTCACGCGGTGCCATGCCTTGCTCTCGCTCCGCGGCCAGCGCAAAGTCGATCATCATGATGGCGTTTTTCTTCACGATACCAATCAGCAAGATAATGCCGATGATGGCGATGATATCCAGCTCGTTGCCGCTCAACATCAGCGCCAGCAGCGCGCCAACGCCCGCGGTGGGCAGCGTGGAGAGAATGGTGATCGGATGAATAAAGCTTTCGTACAGCACGCCGAGCACGATATACATCGCCACCACAGCGGCGATAATCAGCCACACCGTGCTGGTAAGCGCGGCTTCAAAGGCCAGCGTGCTGCCCTGGAACTGCGTCATCATCTCAGCGGGCATGCCCACCTCATCTTCCGCTGCGCTGATGGCTTTCACCGCTTCACCCAGCGAATAGCCCTCGGCCACGTCAAACGAGAAAGTGGCGGAGGGGAACTGATCGAGATGATTGATACTTAACGCCGCGTGACGCTCCTCAACCTGCGCAATGGCGCTGAGCGGCACGCTGCCGCCTCCGCTGCTGGCGAGGCGAATGCCGTCGAGACTGGCCAGCCCCGGCGTTGCCTCACTGTTCTGCTCCAACACCACGCGATACTGGTTGGCTTGAGTGTAAATGGTGGAGATCAGACGTTGCCCAAAGGCGTTATACAGCGCGTTATCCACATCCGCCATGGTAATGCCGAGGCGGCTGGCGCTGTCGCGATCTACGCGAATAAAGGCTTCGAGCCCTTGATCCTGCCAGTCACTGCTGACATCGCGCAGTTCTGGCAAGGTATTTAATTGCGCCAGCAGTTTCGGCACCCAGGTGCTCAGCGATTCCAGCGAGCCGGACTGCAGCGTGAACTGATAGGGCGTGCGGCTGGCCTGGGTTTCAATGGTTAAATCCTGCACCGGCTGCAGCCACAGTGAGACGCCGGGCACCTTATCGATCTCCTGTTGCAGCCGTTTTTGCACCGCAGGAATACGATCGTCACGTTCACTCAGTGGTTTGAGGTTGATCTGCAGGCGCGCGCTGTTCAGCGCCGCGTTGGTGCCATCGACACCGACAAACGACGTCAGGCTCTGCACCGCCGGATCTTTCATGATGACCGAGGCCACATCACGGGTGCGCTGCGCCATGCTGGTGTACGACACCGATTGGGGTGCCTGTAAGGTGCCCTGAATAATGCCGTTGTCCTGCTGTGGGAAGAAGCCTTTCGGGATAACGATCCACAGCAGCACCGTGAGCAGCAGCGTACCAAAGGCGACGGATAAGGTCAGCCACGGATGCTGCAACACACGCGTCAGCCAGCGACCATAACCGGCAATCACCCGGTCAAACATCGCTTCACTGGCGCGCGAGAAGCGGTTCTGCTTGCGCAGCGATTCGGCACTCAACATACGCGCGCACATCATCGGTGTCAGCGTCAGTGACACCACCGCCGAGATCAGAATCGCCACCGCAAGCGTCACGGCAAATTCGCGGAACAGGCGGCCAATCACATCGCCCATAAACAGCAGCGGGATCAGCACCGCGATTAACGAGAAGGTAAGAGAGATGATGGTAAAACCGATTTCGCCTGCGCCTTTGAGGGCTGCCGTCATCGGCTTCTCGCCTTTTTCGATATAACGCGAGATGTTCTCGATCACCACGATGGCGTCATCCACCACAAAGCCTGTGGCGATGGTCAAGGCCATTAAAGTCAGGTTGTTGATCGAGAACCCGAGGAAGTACATGGCGGCAAAGGTGCCCACCAGCGACAGCGGCACCGCCACCGCCGGAATAATGGTGGCGGGGACGTTACGCAGGAACAGGTAGATGATCAATACCACCAGGCCAATCGCCAGCATCAATTCGTGCTGGGTATCCGCCACCGAGGCACGGATGTTGGTGGTGCGGTCGGTAAGCAGTTTCACATCCACCGATTTCGGTAGCGTTGCGGTGAGCGAAGGCAGCAGCGCACGAATACTGTCGGCGGTGGCGATGATATTGGCACCCGGCTGGCGCTGCACATTGAGCACAATGGCAGGCTGGCGGTTGGCCCACGCACCCAACCAACTGTTTTCCGCACCCTGTTCGATAGTGGCGACATCACCCAGTCGCACCGGCGCGCCATTGTTATAGCTGATGATCAGCTTGCGGTAATCCTCTGCCGAGGTCATCTGGTCATTGGCGGCCAGCGTAATCGAGCGCGTTGGGCCATCAAGACTGCCTTTGGCGGAATTGACGTTGGCATTGGTAATCGCGGTGCGCACCGTTTCACTGGTTAAGCCGAGTGCGGCCAGCGCCTGAGTGTTCATTTTGACCCGTACCGCTGGGCGTTGCCCACCCGATAACGTCACCAGTCCGACACCGGAAACCTGGGAAATCTTCTGTGCCACGCGGGTTTCCACCATGTCCTGCACTTGCGTCAACGGCATGCTGGTGGTGGTGACCGCCAGCGTCATGATCGGCGGATCGGCGGGGTTAACTTTGCTGTAGACCGGCGGGTTTGGCAGATCGCTCGGCAGCAGATTGGTGGCGGAGTTGATGGCCGCCTGCACCTCTTGCTCGGCGACATCCAAGGAGAGCGTCAACTGGAATTGCAGGGTCACCACGGAAGCGCCACCGGAGCTTTGTGACGCCATCTGTTTCAGCCCCGACATCTGACCAAACTGACGCTCCAGTGGGGCGGTGATTGAGGAGGTCACCACATCCGGGCTGGCACCCGGATAGAGCGTCATCACCTGAATCGTGGGGTAATCCACTTCGGGCAGCGCGGACACTGGCAGAAAACGGTAGCCGAGCACGCCTGCCAGCAGAATGGCGATCATCAATAGCGTGGTCGCCACCGGGCGCAGAATAAACTGGCGAGAGGGTCCGCCGCTACTGTCTGGAGGCATCACCTGCATTATTGACGCTCTCCACGGGCAGGCTGGGCCGCGCGGGTGCTGTGCGTGGCGGTGCTTTGCGGCGATACCACTTCAACCGTTGCCCCTTCCGTCAGGCGGTCGAGGCCATCCGTCACCACGCGGTCACCCGCTTCCAATCCGGCACTGATCACCACTTTCTGGCTGTCTTGTAATCCGGCGGTGACGCGTTTTTTACTCACTTTGTTTTCGCTGTTCACTACCCAGACAAAGTGCCCGTCATTGCTCATCTGCAAGGCTGCAGTGGGGATCACCACCGCATCCTGCAACGTATCGACTTTCAGCCGCGCATTGACAAACTGGTTGGGGAACAGCGTGTCATCTTCATTAGTGAAGCGGGCTTTGAGTTTGATGGTGCCGGTGGTGGCGTCAATCTGGTTATCCAGACTGAGCAGGCTGCCGCTGGTGAGCAGGGTTTTGTTGCTGCGATCCCAGGCTTCGACAATCAACGGCTGGCCGCTTTTCTGCGCCTTCAGGATCTGGCTGATGTTGTTTTCGGCGACGCTAAAGACCACGTCGATCGGGTGCGTTTCAGTGATCACCACCAAACCGGTGGTATCGCCAGAGGTGATGTAGTTGCCCACGTCGACCTGTTTCAGCCCGACACGACCGGAAATTGGTGCGGTGATGCGGCTGTAGGTGAGATTGAGCTGGGCGCTGGCGACGTTGCCTTCATCGGCCTTAATGGTGCCGAGGGTTTCACTCACCAGCGAACGCTGAGTATCCAGTTCCTGCTGCGAGACTAAGGAGGTTTTCGCCAGTTTTTCATAGCGGCTGAGATCGCGTCGCGCATTGGCGAGTGTTGCCTGGTCTTTTGCTAACTGGCCCTGCGCCTGGATTAAGGCCACCTGATAAGGTCGTGGATCGATCTCCGCCAGCAGTGCGCCCGCCACCACCTGCTGCCCCTCCTGGAAGTGCAGCGCCATCAATTGCCCGTCAACCCGGCTTCGCACCGTGACGGTATTCGCGGCGGTAACGGTGCCGAGACCGCTGAGATAGTAGGGCACGCTCTGAGTGGTTGCCGCAGAGGCCTGAACCGGCGCTAACGGGCGACGTCCCGCACCGCCTGCGCCGCGTCCATGATGCTGTTGCCCCTCGGCCTGCGGTTGCTTACTCGGCTCTGCTGGATGCTGCCACCAGTAATATCCGCCGGCCAGTGCGGCAATCACGACAACGGTTATCAGACTTTTTTTTAATCGGCTGCTCATGGCTAAGTTGCTCTCCAGCGGTTTCGTTTTCCCCACATGCGAAAGCAAAATAACCGTTTCGCAAACGAAATGATTGTAGTCGCCCGTGCCGGGCAAAAATTGAAGGAATTAAGAATATCGTCCTGCGCGCGCTAAGTATTCATATTACGTAAACATTTTGGCAGGAAAACGCATAAGCGCAGCGATTTCCTTTGCTAAGCTCAAAGACAGTCCTGTCTCGTTTCAATAAGGAGAACAAAATGAGTCAACAGAAAACCCGTCAGCTTGGCGATAGTGGTATTCAGGTTCCGCTTCTCACTTTTGGCGGCAACGTTTTTGGCTGGACAGTGGACGAGAAGACCTCGTTTTCGCTGCTGGATGCGCTGGTGGAGAAAGGGTTGTTCTTTATCGACACGGCAGATGTCTACTCGCGCTGGGCACCGGGTAATGAAGGGGGCGAATCCGAAACCATTATTGGTAAATGGCTGAAGAAAAGCGGCAAGCGCGACAGCATCGTGCTGGCCACCAAAGTCGGCATGGAATTGTCCCCTGAGAAAACCGGATTAAAACCGGCATACATTCGCCAGGCGGTGGAAGATTCGCTGCGCCGTCTGCAAACCGATGTCATTGATCTCTATCAGGCGCATCGCGACGATCAGGATACGCCGCTGGTGGAGACCTTAAAGGCCTTCGATTCGCTGATCAAGGAAGGCAAGGTGCGTGCGATTGGTGCTTCAAATTACAACGCTAAACGTCTGCAGGAAGCCTTGGATATCAGTAAGAAAGAGGGACTGGCACGCTACGAAACCTTGCAACCAGAATACAACCTCTATGACCGTCAGGAGTACGAAAGCGGTCTTGAGCAGGTGGCGGTGAAAAATGGTTTGGGCGTGATCAACTATTACTCGCTTGCCAGCGGTTTCCTGAGCGGTAAATACAAAAAGCCCTCTGATGCCAGCAAGAGTAAGCGCGGGCAGGGCATTGTCGAGAAGTATCTCAATGAGCGCGGCTCCCGCATTATTGAAGCGCTGGAAGATGTAGCGGCTTCACATGACGCCTCGGCCACTCAGGTTGCACTGGCATGGCAAATCGCGCGTCCGAGCATCACCGCGCCGATTGTCAGCGCCACGTCGCTGCAACAGATTGATGAACTGGTAAAAGCCACCGAACTACAGCTGAGTAAGCAAGAAATCGAAGAACTGGCCACTGCCAGCAAAGCCTAGAGAAGCCTGGGGCGCTGCGGTGCCCCACCTTATCTTTCTTTTTTTGCCATGCAAAAAATGCCATTTTTTGTAAAAAGATATTCATTCATAGACCATTGTCACAATTGCGTTAATTAACTATCACCTGATCTTTCACTACGCACATATTTGCAAAAACTGACATATCCCCAGCACTATCCTCTGTTCGATCCTTTCCAGTAACTCACAAAAGAATAATGATCATGAACAGAAAAAAAGCAGTGCAGCATATGCCCCGCCTGGCAGCGGGAACCCTGATGTTTGCGATGCTGAGTGCATCTGCGATGGCCGCCGATGCATTCAGCGCTGACTCACCGTACATGTTTGGTGACTGGGGAGGTTACCGAACGCAGCTGGAAAATGACGGGATTAAATTCGACGTCAATTACACCATGGAAAGCGCCTCTAACCTTGGCGGTGGCGCGGATACCAACACCTCTATGCGTTACAGCGACCAGTGGGCGTTTGGCGCAAACTTTGACCTGGAAAAACTGCTGAACTGGCAGGATGCCGAGTTCCAGATGACCATTACCGACCGTAATGGCCAGAACATCTCCGATCAGGTGGCTGACCGTCGTACCGGCATGCTCTCATCCGTGCAGGAAGTGTATGGACGTGGGCAAACCTGGCGCCTGACGCAATTCTGGTTGCGTAAAGGTCTATTCAACGATGTGGTCGACCTGAAAGCCGGTCGCGTTACCGTCGGTGAAGACTTCGATAACTTTGACAGTAAGTTCCAGAACCTGGCATTTGGTAGTGGCCAGGCCGGTAACTGGCGAGGTGACCGTTGGTTCAACTGGCCGGTTTCCCAGTGGGGCGGTCGCGTAAAAATCAACATCACGCCTGAAGTGTTCTTCCAGGTCGGCTTCTATAACCAGAACAGTTCGAACTATGATCGCGGCGATGGTTTCCGCCTCGACACCAGCAATTCCGAAGGCAACATGGTGCCAGTGGAACTGGGCTGGAAACCGACCTTCGGCGCGGACAAACTGCCGGGTAATTACCGTATTGGTTATTACTACTCGTCAGCAAACAGCGATAACTACGGCAGCTGGAGCAACGGGGCTTACCAGAGCCAGGATCACGCCTACGGCGGCTATGTGCTGTTACAACAGCAGTTGACCGCGCAGGGTGGCGATGCCAGTCGTGGCTTGGGTGTGACTGTTCAGGCCGTCATGAATGACCACAAAACCTCGAAAACGGATAACTACCAGTCCATCAGCTTTACCTGGAAAGGGCCGTTTGATGCACGTCCCCAGGATGAGATTGGTGTCGGTGCCGCACGTATTCACGTCAACAGCGCCTATACCCGCTCGCTGCGTGAACAGAATAACGCCAACGGCGAAACGGACTTCAATAGCCCAACCTATCTGCCGATCCAGGATGGCTCAGAGTACAACTACGAGATTTACTACAACGCTCAGCTGACCAAATGGCTGCAACTGCGTCCTAACCTGCAGTATGTGGTGGCACCGGGTGCCGTCAGTGAAGTGAAAGACGCCTTTGTTGGCGGCATCGCAGCGAATATTAATTTCTGATTCGCGGATGCAAACAAAAATGGCGGCCAGGTGGGCCGCCTTTTTTATGACGGGTCGCCATGAATGGCGCCCCTACAACGAACCTGCGCGGTTATCGTAGGGGCGCATTGATGCGCACCGGAACTTATTAACCGAACATCACCTCGGCCCAGCGCGCCAGACCGGCGGTGACCGATCCAAAATCATCGCCACCGGCAATAGGTGTATCCGGAAGCGCCTGTTGCAGTGCCGCTCGCAGCACCGGAGAACGCGCGCTGCCGCCTGTCAGATAAATCACTTCAGGTTTGGTTTCGCATGTCGCCAGAGCCAGATGAACCTGCTCCAGAATACGCTCCAGCGGCTGATTGATGGCTTCTTCCAACTGTGCAGCGCTGATTTCAGCCTGCAAAGATTGCGCAATAAACGCCAGCGACGCATCGGTCTCATTCTGTTCAGACAGGGCGATTTTGCTCTCTTCCGCTGCACGCACTAAACGATAGCTCAGCTTCTGCTGCCATACCTTAAGCAGGTGTGCCACTTTATCCGCTTCTTCGGCATCACGAATCAGGTCGCGCAACAGTTTGCCGCTTGCCGCTGAATAAAAATCGCTCTGTGCCGGAACATCGTTAATCGCCACCGCATTCCACCAAGGGAGCGCGGGCAGGGCGGTGCCTTTTTGCGTATTGCCGCCTAGACCCAGCAGCGGCATCAGGGTTTTGAACGCCAGGATAATATCCAGATCGTTTCCGCCTACGCGGCAGCCGCTGTGACCTAATAAACTCTCACGACGATCGGTTTTATTGCGCCATTCTGGTCCCATCAACAGCATCGAGCAGTCTGTGGTACCGCCGCCGATGTCGACCACCAGCACGCGTGTCTCTTTCTCCAGCGTGGCTTCAAAATCCAGCCCTGCAGCCACCGGTTCAAACTGGAATTCAACGTCACGGAAGCCCGCACGTTTCGCGGCACGCAGCAAAATCCCCTGTGCCTGCTGGTTGGCGTCTTCGCCACCTAAGCCCTGGAAGTTAATCGGGCGACCAATCACCGCCTGCTCAATCGGGCGGTCAAGCTGGGTTTCACCCTGCTGGCGGATGTGCAGCATCATGGCGCACACCAAATCCTCAAAGAAAGCAATTTGCTGCGGCTTGAGACCGTTGGCACCAAGGAAGGACTTTGGTGATTTCACAAACCACACGTCTTCAGGGTCAACCATATATTGTTGCAGTGCGGTGATGCCGAACTGCACGCTACCCGGCGTGACCTCGATATCTTCTTCACGGTTGAAACGCAGCGCGCGTTGCAACAGCGCCGTGCCTTCACTGTCCGGTGTCGGCACCTGATGATGACGATGCAGCCATTCGCTGATCGCTTCGCGCGTGGGCGCGCAAATCATGGAGGGAAGCAGGCGCTGACCCTTCTCCAGTGTCAGCAGGCGCGGTGTGCCGTTATCGCTCACTGCGATAGAACAATTGGCCGTGCCGTAATCGAATCCGATAAACATAATGATCCCCCATGCCAGAAAAAAAGGGGGCGACTTTAGCGCAGCCAGCGCGGGCTGGCAATAAGCAGGTGGTGATTACATCTGCACTTCCTGGTAAACGTGATACTGACCACGTCCCGCGTGTTTTGCGCTATAGCAGGCGACATCGGCCTGCGACATCACCACATTACTGATGCAGTTGTGCTGATCAATCTGCGTCACACCGGCGCTGGCACCCACGTGATAAGGCTGTTCATGCCAGATAAAGGTGAAGTCATTGACGGCAGAAACAATGCGTTGCACCACATCGCGCATCTGATCGACATCGCTGTTAGGCAGTAACACACCAAACTCATCGCCACCGAGACGCGCCAGAACATCGCTGCTGCGCAAATACTTCTGCATCAGGTCTGCCAGTTCGCGCAGCAAGGCATCTCCCGCGGCGTGCCCGGCGCTGTCGTTGACAGCTTTAAACTTATCCAGATCGATAAACACCAACACGTGCTGGTTTTTATTCGCTGCGGCATCATTTACCAGCCGCTTGAGCTGTTGTTCGAAGCTGTGGCGGTTTGGCAGACGGGTGAGCATATCGTGTGACGCGCTGTAACTCAGGCGCTTCATCATTCTGCGCGATTCACTGACATCCTGGATAACCATCACCGCGCCAATGCTGGCACCGGTCAGGGTTTTCAGCGGGGTGATGCTGTAGTGGATTTCTACCTGTGCGCCATCCGGCGTGTGCAGCACCAGTTCCTCTTCCAGGTCAGGCGAGGTTTTTTCATCGGGTAGGGTGCAAAGCAGCAGATTCTCCACGCGCGGTCCCTGTACCCCACGCGTGATATTCAACAGATCGGTAATCGGGATGCCCGCCGCTTTACTCTGCGTCCAGCCACTCAGGGTTTCGGCCACCGGGTTCATAAAGGTTACGCGCATTTCATCATCGGTGCTGATTACCGCTTCACCAATCGAATCCAGGGTGATCGCCATGCGCTCTTTTTCCTGGAACAGCGCTTCATTCAACGCGCGCAACGAGGTGATGTCCTGACAGATGCCAAGCATGCGCTCTATCTGCCCATCCTGGCTCAGAATACGGTTGGCCTCGGTGCGGATAAAACGCGGACCAGTAGGCAGGTTCACGCGATACTCCAGATGAAACGCTGTACGGCGCTCAATCGCCTGCTGGACAGTCAGAGCAGCAGATTCACGCTCGGCGGGTTCCAACAAATGCAACCAAAGGTCGTAAGTCGGGGTCTGATGGGGGCCTAGCGCGAACAACTCATACATGCGCTTGTCCCACAGCATTTCGCCATTAAGCAGATTCCATTCCCACACGCCAATTCCGCCCGCTTCGTTGGCCAGCGTGATGCGTTCCATCAAGCGCCGATTAACTTGCTCACTCTGTTTCAGTTCCGAAATATCGATGATCTGGGCGATGAAATAGAGCGGTTGTGAATTGGCGTCACTGACCATCGAAACCGTTAACCGCGCCCAGACAATCTCCCCATCCCGGCGGAAATAGCGCTTCTCCATGGTGTAGGTCAGGATTTCTCCCGCCACGAGCCGCTCTAACTGTTGTAAGTCGATATTAAGGTCATCGGGATGGGTGATTTGCTGGAACGTCAGTTTCTTTAACTCGTCAGCGGGATAGCCCAGTGTTTGACACAATGATTGGTTGACCTGCTGCCAGCCGCCGCTGGGCGACACCAACGCCATACCAATCGCCGAATATTCCATGGCGTTACGGAAGCGGGTTTCACTTTCGCTGATATGGTGTTTTTCACGCTGGAAGGCATCCATCACCAGCGCCATGACATGGCTGGGCAGCAGCACCAGCAAGAAAGGTAACCAGGTGCTGACCTGGCCGAGCAATAAACCCGTTTGTACCAGGTTCACCCAGCCAAAAGCCAGCAGAATAGAGATAAAACTGGCATTCAGGAAGAACAGCAGGAATGCCTCGAATTTCGGCAATCGCACTGCGCACCAGAACAGGATCACGACAATAAAGGTAAAGGGCCACGGCAGGAAACGCAGTGAAAGATAGCTGGCGAAAAGCGTGAAGATCAGCGTCAGTAAGGTTTCCAACTGGCGGCCGGGGGTAATCAGTTGGCGTAGCGGCTTATTGGGCCACAGAAGCAGTACGGGGCCAAATGCCAGCACGCCGATGATTTCTGAAATCACCCAGGTGGAAAAGAACGGCAAAGAGGCTTTATGACCCACGTGCAGCATCCACAGCGCCAGCACTCCCCCGATCAGCGGGGCGATCAAGCCCGCGCATAAGGCAAAACGCACCCAGTCCAGCAGAGAGTTCAGCGGGGCTTTGCGGTCAAGCAGTGCGCGCAGCATCAGGCCGGCGAGAATAGCCTGTACCATGTTTAAAATGGCAAATTTAAGGTTGCTGAACGCGGGGCCAATCACCAGCAAGTTAGCTAATGACGTGCCAATGACACAGCTCAGCAGCAGTAAGGGAACACGTTTGGAGGGAGCACGAAACACCACCACGGTCATTAAAGCCGTGGAATACCAGAGCGGGGAAATACGCCCACTGACGACAATCAGTTCCAGACAAAACAACGTCAGCAAAAAGGCTAAAGCACCCAGCAATAAGGCGTTGAGCCAATTTCTTTGCGGTCTATCCTGTGAGGTCAATATCTCAAGGGTCATGCACGAATCCAGCTTCGCGCATCCGTTATACGACGAAAAATGCGCCATTCAATCTCTGCTTTGCATGCTAGCACATCTGCATAAGATGTCTGCGCAGAAATCAAATTTAGTCGCTATTCAAACGATTGACTGGCCCTTGTGAACCCGGTTACTGGCGGTAAAGATCCGCGCGGGTGAAGGGCTTTTCTAAACCGGCGAGATTGGCGGAAAAACGTTCGAGAAATTGCTGCGTGGTGGCAACGCGGCCATGGCCCATTAATACCACCGGCACTAATAACGCCACACACACTTGCGCCAGACTAAACCCTTTTAGCGCGGTGCGGCGTTGAGTGACCAGGAAGGCGCTGCTCAAGGTGAAGCCCAGCATCAGGCCGGTTAACACTTCGCTAAAGGAGTGAGCATGGATGACCAGGCGCGAGAAGCCCACCATCATCGGGATAAGATATCCCACACCAATGGTGACGGTACGCCAAAAAGCAGGGAAGCGGCCGGAGACCAGCCACATCATCACCGGCCAGAGTGTCGCTGACATGGCACTGTGTCCGCTGAAACCGGTGAAGTTAAATCTGGCGCTACCAATGCCAAAGCCGAGAAACAGGATTTTTGAGATGCTGACCAGCAAACCCGCCAGACCAAAGGCCAGCAGCCAATACCACACGGTTTGGCGGTTGTCGCTTTTCCAGGGCAGTATCAGCGCGATGATCACCGCAGTGGGGATCAACAGCATGCTGTCACCAAAATAGGTCAGGGTTTTCCAGCTCATACATTTCCTTGTGGCTACGTTCGGTCAACCTGCGCTGGACAGAGCACAGGCAGATGAACAGTGTATCGATTATCTGTCTGGCTGCAAAAGGGGATATTCTGAAAAGCCTTGGGTCCATTTCTCTGGCATCAAACCGGTGAAATACCTATAATTGCCGCCAACTAACCCTCTCAATCGGCCCATTGTCGTTTCGGCTCCAATTGGCTCCAGTTATCAGGTCTTAAAAAAGTATGACTGACAAGTCTCATCAGTGCGTGATCGTTGGCATTGCAGGTGCATCCGCATCCGGAAAAAGTCTTATTGCCAGCACGCTCTATCGTGAAATCCGTGACCAGGTCGGTGACGAGCATATCGGTGTCATCCCCGAAGATGCCTACTATAAAGATCAGAGCCACCTCACCATGGAAGAGAGGGTGAAAACCAACTATGACCATCCGAGCGCGATGGATCACGACCTGCTGTTGCAGCACTTGCGTGCTTTAAAGGCAGGGCAGGACATTGAGTTGCCGGTTTACAGCTATGTTGAACATACCCGCACCAGCGACTGCATTCACCTCAAACCGAAAAAAGTCATTATCCTTGAAGGGATCCTGCTGCTAACGGATTCGCGCCTGCGTCAGGAGATGAACTTCTCGATTTTCGTGGATACGCCGCTGGATATCTGCCTGATGCGCCGTATGAAGCGTGACGTCAATGAGCGCGGTCGCTCGATGGACTCGGTCATGAGCCAGTACCAGAAAACCGTGCGTCCGATGTTCCTGCAATTTATTGAGCCTTCGAAGCAGTACGCTGACATTATCGTGCCGCGCGGCGGGAAAAACCGCATCGCCATCGATATCCTCAAGGCAAAAATCAACCAGTATCTTTAATTCACTCTGTCCGGATATGGACGTGACGCGCTAAGGTTGTCACAACAGTGGTGACCTTTCGCTACACTTAAATCATGGAGTACCAGCGATGAGATTGTGCGATCGCGATATTGAAGCGTGGCTCGACAACGGTAAATTAGCCATTGAACCACGCCCACCCTTGGAACGCATTAATGGTGCCACCGTGGATGTGCGCCTTGGCAACCAGTTCCGTACCTTTAGTGGTCATACGGCACCCTTTATCGATTTGAGTGGTCCAAAACACGAAGTCAGTGCGGCTTTGGATCGTGTGATGAGCGACGAAATCGTGCTGCCGGAAGGCGAAGCCTTCTTCTTGCACCCCGGTGAGTTGGCGCTGGCGGTCACGCTGGAGTCGGTGACGATTCCAGATGACTTAGTGGGCTGGCTGGATGGACGTTCTTCACTGGCTCGTCTGGGCCTGATGGTGCATGTCACCGCGCACCGTATCGATCCCGGCTGGCAGGGGCGCATCGTCCTCGAGTTCTACAACTCCGGTAAGCTCCCCCTGGCATTACGTCCAGGCATGTTGATTGGTGCTTTGAGCTTTGAGCCGCTGTCTGGCCCGGCTGCACGTCCGTATAACCGCCGCGAAGATGCAAAATATCGTGGTCAGCAGGGCGCAGACGCGAGCCGTATCGACAAAGACTGATAGTGCGCAGCCAAGGCTGCTGCAGTTCGAAGTAACACGGTAACTGAGGGATTATGAAGAGACTGATAACGACGCTGGCCATCCTGTTAGTGGTGGTGGTCGCGGGCATGACGGCACTGGTGTTGCTGGTCAATCCCAACGACTTTCGTACCTATATGGTGCAACAGGTACAGCAGCGCAGCGGTTATCAGCTTGAAGTAAGCGGCGATCTGCGCTGGCACGTCTGGCCGCAACTCAGTATCCTCGCCGGACGCATGAGCCTGACCGCACCGGGCGCCAGCCAGCCGATGGTCACCGCAGAAAACATGCGGCTGGATGTGAACCTCTGGCCGCTGTTGTCACATCAGTTGAGCGTAAGCCAGGTGATGCTGAAGAATGCCGTGATTCGTGCCACGCCGGATAGTGCTCCGCAAAAAATCAGTGGGTCTCCGGTGGGCCCGCGTGACGCGGAACCGGTGAGTACGGGCACAAATGGTTGGTCATTTGATATCGCAAAACTTCGCGTCGCCGACAGTCTGCTCATCTGGCAGCAACCGGGCGGTGAAGAGTACAACTTCCGCAATCTCAATCTGAATCTCGATCAGGATGCCAGCAAGAACGCCAGCATTGAACTTGCCACGCGTATTTCGCGTAATCAGCGTAACGTCAGCGTCAATCTCAAAGGCCAGATGAATGTGGCGCAGTATCCACATCGGTTAGTGGGCCAGCTAGATGAGCTGGATTACACGCTGGATGGCGCCAATCTGCCACCGCAGGGCATCAAAGGTACGCTGAGCGGGCAGGGAGAATGGAACGGTGATAAGCAGCAGTTTTCAATGCAGAAGATGCAACTGACGGCCAACGACAGCACGCTGGATGGTTCGGCAGAAGGGCGCTTAACCCTGCCACAACAGCTTAACCTGGCGCTGCATGCCACCACATTAAATCTCGACAACCTGATGGCCAGCGCGCCAGCCAGCGATAACAGCACGGCGCAGCACGCCAGCGTGATCCGCACGCCGGTTATTGCCGAGCCGCGCAACCGGGAAAATGCGGATTCCCCGCTGAATTTGATGGATCTGACTCTGAGTCTCAATGCGGACAGCGGCGTATGGCGTGGGCTGACGCTGACGAACCTGCAAATTGATGCCAGCAATCAGGAAGGTCTGATGACGCTGAGTAAGCTGCAGGGCAAAATCGGCGACGGTCATTTCTCTTTGCCTGGCTCAGTGGATATTCGCCAACCGGTGACGCAGGTCGCGTTACAGCCAGAAATTGAGAACATCAGCATAGCACCGCTGATGAAAGCCTTAGAGTTACCTGAGAGCCTGCAAGGCACGGTCTCAATGAAGGGCAATCTCAGTGGCGCGGGCTTAAGCGTGGAGGAAGCCAAACGTAACTGGCAGGGCAGTGCGGAAATGGAAGCCACCAACCTGCAACTGTCGCAGTTGAATTTGCAGCAGATGGTGCGCCGCGCAGTGTCGCGCGTCAGCAATCGCGTGAGTAATGATGAACCGGACGATCAGGGCATTCAGCAACTGAGCGGACGTATTAGCTTGCAGCAGGGGAAAATTGTCATGCCGGACCTGCAGGGTGGCAGTAGCCGACTGGCGGTGCAGACCAAGGGCAGTATTGATGTCGTGAACCAACAACTCGACGTGACCATTAATATGATGCTGCGCGGCTGGAAAGGTGACGACAAGCTGGCCGGTCTGTTGAACTCGCAAACCATTCCGCTGCGTATGTACGGCGGCTGGAATAATTTGCAGTATTCATTGCCAGTGGACGATGTGGTGCGTCAGCAGTTGCAGAGCGAAGCGAAGTCGCGTTTGAACGAGTGGCTTGACCGCCAGCAGCCAGCGAAACAGCCGTAATACCTGGTGCGCATAAATGCGCACCCTACGAAATTGTGCACTACCGCGCGATAAATCGCGCCGCTACACAAATGATGCTCGTACCGTAGCGGCGCAATTTATTGCGCGGTATCTGGACCTGGCACAATCTCCACCTTCTGCACCCGATGATTTTCGACCTGCAACGTTCTTAACAAATAATCTCCCACCTGCAACTCTTCACCCTCTTCAGGCACATGCTGCAAACTGTCCATCAGGAAACCCGCCAGCGTATGGTAATTGCCTTTTTCATCCAGCGGCAGACGCACATAGGCGGCTAAATCCTCCAGCGGGATATGACCGTTAGCCACCCAACCTCCGTGCGGGAGCGGTTGAATGTCATAGCGTGCATCAATCTCTTCGCCTTCATTGGGCAGATTGCCCGCAATGGTCTCCATCAGATCGCTCAGCGTCACCACCCCTTCCACGGAACCGAACTCATCCACTACAAAGGCGAAGTGGGTTCTGGCGTGGCGGAACTGCTCCAGCGCCTGCAATAACGTCAATCGTTCAGGGAAAATCAGCGGCTGGCGTATCAGCGCGCGCAAATCCAGCTGGTTGCTGTGTAAAGACTGATGCAGCAGATCAATGACGTGCACCACGCCGAGTGGATCCTGCCCCCGTTCCGTCACCAGAATGCGCGTATGCTGATTGCTGTCCAGCTTCGCCATGATGGCCGCAGGATCTTCACTCAGGTCGATATGCTCAATATCGTGGCGCGATGTCATGATGCTGCTGATATGGCGTTGGCCTAATCCCAATACGCGCGCAATCATGCGGCGTTCCTGGCGATTAAATAGCTCGCCTTCTTGGTGATCGCTCAGTAATGAGGCGGTGTCGGCATCCAGTTCAGCCCGTTGCGCTTCGCCACGCAGAATACGCAGCACCGCTTCAGAAGTGCGCTGACGCAGCGGGCGCCCGGCGGTGAGAAAGCGGCGACGATTAAACAGCGCCAGCTGATTAAACATCTCAATCAGAATCGAGAAGCCAATGGCCGCATACAGATAGCCCTTAGGAATAATAAAGCCTAATCCTTCGGCCACCAGGCTGAAGCCAATCATCAACAGGAAGCTAAGGCAGAGGATCACAATGGTAGGGTGGTTGTTGACAAAGCGCGTCAGCGGCTTGCTGGCCAGCAGCATCAGCAAGATCGCCACCGTCACCGCCGCCATCATCACTGGCAGCTCATTTACCATGCCCACGGCGGTAATCACCGCATCCAGCGAGAAGATGGCATCCAGCACCACAATTTGCGCTATCACTGGCCAGAATTTAGCACCGTTCTTACTTTGACCATTCTCCTCATCACCGCCTTCCAGGCGACTGTTGAGTTCGGTGGTGGCTTTATAAAGAAGAAACAGACCACCGGAGAGCAGCAGGAGATCGCGTGCGCTGAAATTATGTTGCCACAGGGAAAACAGCGGTTGGGTGAGTGTCACCAGCCACGAAAGGGAGGCCAGCAGCACCAGCCGCAGCAGTAACGCCAGCAGCAGGCCGACCACTCGGGCGCGGTCGCGCAGTGTCGGCGGTAATTTTTCCACCAAAATAGCAATGAAAACCAGGTTATCAATACCCAACACCAGCTCAAGAACGATTAGCGTCACTAATCCTGCCCAGAGCGAAGGATCAAGGATCCACTCCATCATGCTTTCATCACCTGAATGTCTGAAAATGCGTTTTGTCTGATGATAGTAAATCGACCCACAAGGTACAAACAGGCATTAACGCCCGCACCATCGGGTTGACTTGAGGATTAGGCATAATCTTAGTCGTCACAATTCACCGATAAGATGAAAGTATGGATAAACATCTCAGCAAGGTGATTGTCACTATTAATTGCGACTCACGCATCCAGGCGTACGTTTTTAATGCGAAGCGCTCTGAAGCTGAGTATCGAATTAATCTGAATTTTATGCAGGAAAGGGCTGAAAGGGATGGCATCAATACTTATGGCTGGTAGTCTTTTTCCTAAAATAGTGCAGGGAACACGGGGCCTACTTGTAAACAAGCCAGTAATAACTAGTATAGCAACGTGTTAGTAAATGTCTGCGCCGATGTTGTTAATAGCGCGCTGTTTAGCTTCTTAATGTTGTGAATTGTGATCGTGCACAGGATAAGCCTGTTTCCGGCTAAGAATAATCTGACTGCGTGCGATGAAAATAGATGTCTTGGTAGCGGTATTGGCAGCGACAGCCAAGGGCGGTAGCGTTCCCGAAGTGCTTTTCTTTGTTCAGAATATGTCTGGGGTTGTGGCAAGGGAAGTCAGACTAATCTGTTGGTATTTATTACAATTCTTTGGCTTTACTAAATAGAGAATTGGCGTAATACCGGAGAGTTCGCCGCAGATTGCCTCACTGATTGCAGTAGATATATCGCTCATTTATTACACAGGGCAGAGGCGTTAGGGATTAAGGAAATAAAATAAAAGAGTTAAATATGCGCGATAAAGAAATTACATATAAAAGTCTCCTCACAAAAATTTTACTGGCGTGCTCGGATTTAATTTGTTTCAACGCGGCATTGTTTATTGCACTGGCGTTGATTAATTCGTTCACTAACTCTCCACTGGCAGATATTTCTGAAAAATACCTGAATTTAAAAATTGCCACCCACGTCTGTCTTTCGGTTATTTGTACCGGCTGGTTCTGGGTCCGCCTGCGTCATTATACCTATCGCAAGCCGTTCTGGTTCGAGTTGAAAGAGATCTTTCGTACCATTCTTATTTTCTCTGTCATCGATTTGTCAATTTCGGCGTTATCGCAATGGCAGATGTCACGCTTTGTTTGGGTTATTACCTGGATTCTGGCGTTGATTTTGATTCCGATTGCCCGTGCTATTTCAAAACGCGTGCTTAACCACTTTGGCATGTGGAAAAAACAAACCATCATCATCGGCAGCAGCCGTAATGCCCAGGAAGCCTGGCAGGCACTGCAAAGTGAAGAGGTGATGGGTTTTGATGTGATTGCCTTTTTCGACGTTGACGGCAGCTGCCCGCAGGCCAGCATCTCCGGTGTGCCGGTACTGCATAACGAGCAAGAGCTATGGCAGCTGACCCACAGTGAGACGCAGTTCATTGTGGCAGTGGAGTTTGAACAGAGTCAGCACCGTGACAACTGGCTGAAAATGCTGGCCATGCATAACTGCCGCTCCGTCTCTGTGATTCCAACATTACGCGGCGTACCGCTGTACGGTACCGATATGGCTTACATCTTTAGTCATGAAGTGATGATTCTGCGCGTGAATAACAATCTGGCGAAACGCACGTCGCGCTTCCTGAAACGGGCTTTCGACATTGTAGGTGCACTCGGCATCATCATTGCGCTGTCGCCGGCGCTGCTGGTTCTCGGTTTTATGGTCGGACGCGATGGCGGCCCACCGATTTACGGTCATGAACGTGTTGGTCTGAACGGTCGCAAGTTCAAATGCCTTAAATTCCGCTCGATGGTCATCAACTCGAAAGAGGTGTTGGAAGAAGTACTTCGTACCGACCCGGTCGCACGTGCGGAGTGGGATAAAGATTTCAAACTGAAAAACGACCCGCGTATTACCAAAGTTGGCCACTTCATCCGTAAAACCAGTCTGGATGAGCTGCCGCAGCTGTGGAATGTGGTGCGTGGCGACATGAGCCTGGTGGGCCCACGTCCCGTGATTGAAGACGAACTCTGTCGTTATGCCGGTGATGTTGATTATTACCTGATGGCGAAACCAGGCATGACGGGATTGTGGCAGGTCAGTGGTCGTAACGACGTTGACTATGAAACGCGCGTCTATTTCGATTCGTGGTATGTCAAAAACTGGTCGCTGTGGAATGACATTGCGATTCTGTTTAAGACCGTGGGTGTCGTATTAAAACGCGACGGCGCTTATTGATAGAACGTAGGGCAGGGGACGAAATCATTATCCCCGTCTGAAATGCCGGTGTTGGGAGTGCCCATTATCCAACCTGAATAGAGTGTGGTGTTTCAGTTGTCTGGAGATTCACCCACTTTAATTGATGTCGTCCTAAGGCACGGTGACAACATAAAACCAAGGGAGCAAATGATAATGACCCACAGTTTCAGTGTTTAACCCGTCAGGTTTTATTTTTTATAAGACGCTACACAGCGGCGTTTTCGCCTCTATCAATCATTAACTGATAGCGAAGAATCAGATGATAATGAAAATTAAATTGATACCTTTACTGGTATCCGCAACTTTTCTCGCCGGGTGCACCATTGAACCAGGTTCGCACCTTTCCACTAGCGGAAAAGATGTCATTGAGCAACAGGATAGCAACTTTGACATCGACAAATACGTAAACGTCTTCCCAATGACGCCGCGTCTGGTTGAACAGATGCGTGCTAAGCCGCTGGTCGCGCAAGCCAACCCAGCGTTGCAGACCGAAATTCAGAGCTACGAATATCGCGTAGGTATCGGCGACGTGCTGAACGTCACCGTGTGGGATCACCCTGAGTTGACCACGCCTGCCGGTCAGTATCGTAGCGCCAGTGACACCGGTAACTGGGTACAGGCCGATGGCACTATTTTCTACCCGTACATTGGTAAAGTGCGCGTCGCAGGACGCACCGTCACCGAAATCCGTGCTGAGATTGCGCGCCGTCTTGCGCAGTTCATTGAAAGCCCGCAGGTTGACGTCAATGTGGCGGCATTCCGCTCACAGAAAACCTACGTGACCGGTTCGGTGACCACGTCGGGTCAGCAGGCAATCACCAACGTACCGCTGACGGTACTGGATGCCGTCAACGCCGCCGGTGGTTTAGCCGCCGACGCTGACTGGCGTAATGTGGTGCTGACACATCAAGGTAAAGAACAACGCATTTCACTGCAGGCGCTGATGCAAAACGGCGACCTGAGTCAGAACCATCTGCTCTATCCGGGCGATATTCTCTACGTGCCACGTAACGATGATCTGAAAGTCTTCGTGATGGGCGAAGTGAAACAGCAGGCCACGCTGAAAATGGACCGCAGCGGCATGACGCTGGCCGAAGCGCTGGGTAATGCGCAGGGTATGGATCAAACCACCTCTGACGCCACTGGCGTATTCGTTATTCGTCCAATTCGTGGTGCTAACCGCACCAAGATCGCCAACATCTATCAGCTGAACACGAAAGATGCGGCATCCATGGTGATGGGCACCGAATTCCAACTGGAGCCGTACGACATCGTCTACGTCACCGCCACACCAATTACCCGTTGGAACCGCGTGATTTCTGGGCTGTTGCCAACCATCGTCGGTATCGATGATGCAAGCTCCGCCGCACTGCGTTTCCGTACCTGGGGTAACTAAGGTTTCAGCATGATTAAGTCCGTGTTAGTTGTTTGCGTGGGCAATATTTGCCGCTCCCCCACCGGGGAGCGTCTGTTTCAACGCGCGCTGCCTAAAACCCGGGTGGCTTCTGCAGGGCTTGGCGCTCTGAAGGGCTATCCGGCGGACCAGACTGCCAGCGATGTCGCCGCTCAACACGGCGTGTCGCTGGAAGGTCATCAGGCTCAGCAGTTAACGGCCAGCATGTGCCGTGACTATGACCTGATTCTGGTGATGGAGAAGCGCCACGTTGAGCAGGTGAATCGCATTGATCCAGCTGCACGCGGAAAAACCATGCTGCTTGGGCATTGGCTCAACCAACAGGAAATTGCGGATCCGTACAAAAAAAGTCGCGAGGCCTTTGAAGAGGTCTACGGGTTACTGGAAAACGCTACCCAGAAATGGGTCAACGTACTAAGCCGATAGTTGGGAATATCCATGAATATCAAAAACAAGGTTATGACCGCGCCAAAAGAAGATTCGAATGGATGGGATCTGGCGCATCTTGTGGGACAGCTGATTGATCATCGCTGGATCATTGTTGCGGTTACTGCCTTCTTTATGCTGGCGGGAACGCTCTACACACTGTTCGCCACCCCGATCTACAGTGCCGATGCCATGGTGCAGGTTGAGCAGAAGAACACCGCTTCTGTTCTGAACGAACTGCAAGACGTATTGCCGACCACGCCGGCATCCGATACTGAAATTCAGATCGTTGAATCGCGTATGGTGTTGGGTAAGACGGTTGACGACCTCGGTTTAGATACTGTGGTGCAGCAGAACTACTTCCCGGTGATTGGTAAAGGTCTGTCGCGCCTGATGGGCAACAAACCGGCGCAAATCGCTATCTCGCGTCTGGAAATTCCTAAGTCTATCGACAAGCGCACCGTGCAACTCGAAGTCACCGGTCCACAGACCTACACTGTGACCAATGATGGCGATGAGCTGTTCAAAGGACGTGTCGGTCAGCTGGAGCAGCACGGCGATGTGACCATGCTGGTCAGCGGTATTCAGGCGGATGAAGGCACCAGCTTCAACGTCACGAAACTCAGCGACCTGCAGGCGATTAAAAACGTGCTGGGCGCGCTGACCGTCGCGGATAAAGGCAAAACCACCGGTGTACTGGGTCTTGAGTTCGTGGATGAAGATCCCGATCAAGCCAGCCGCGTGCTGAATCAGATTGTGAACAACTACCTGCTGCAGAACGTTGAGCGCAAATCTGAACAGGCTGAAAAGAGCCTCGACTTCTTACGTAACCAGTTGCCGCAAGTACGTGCCAACCTTGACGACGCTGAGAACAAGTTGAACGCTTATCGCCGCCAGAACGAATCGGTTGATATGTCGCTGGAAGCGAAGTCAGCGCTGGATTCCTCCGTGAGCGTACAGAGCCAGTTGAACGAACTGACGTTCAAAGAAGCTGAGGTGTCACAGCTCTATACCAAAGATCACCCGACTTACCGTGCGCTGCTGGAAAAACGTAAAACGCTGGAAGATGAGCAGGCAAAACTGAACAAGAAAATTGCCGGTATGCCGCAAACCCAGCAAGAGATTCTGCGTCTGACGCGTGATGTGCAGTCAGGTCAAGAAATCTACATGCAGTTGCTGAACCGTCAGCAAGAGTTGGGTATCAGCAAAGCCAGTACCGTGGGTGATGTGCGTATCATCGACCGTGCCGAAACCGCTGGCAGCCCGGTAGCACCGAAAAAACCACTGATCATTATCGCCAGCTTTATTCTGGGTCTGATGCTGTCCGTTGGCCTGGTGTTGCTGAAAGCGCTGTTCCATCACGGCATTGAAAACCCAGAGCAGCTGGAAGAGCTGGGCATGAACGTCTATGCCAGCGTGCCGCTGTCTGAATGGCAACGTAAGAAAGACACGGAAGCGTTGGCGCGTCGTGGTCATAAAGAGAAGAGTGATCCGCACAACACGCTGTTGGCGCTGGGTAATCCGACTGACCTCTCCATCGAAGCGATTCGTAGCCTGCGCACCAGCCTGCACTTCGCGATGATGGAAGCGAAAAACAACATTCTGATGATCACCGGTGCAAGTCCGGGTATTGGTAAAACCTTTATCTGTGCCAACCTCGCCACGCTGGTGTCGAAAGCCGGTCAACGCGTGCTGTTCATCGATGGTGATATGCGTCGCGGCTATACCCATGAACTGCTGGGTTCGGATAACAAATTGGGTCTCTCCAATGTGCTGTCCGGCAAGAGCGAGTTCTCACCGAGCATGATTCAGAAGGGCGTTTACGGGTTTGACTTCCTGCCTCGTGGCCAGGTGCCACCGAACCCGTCTGAGCTGCTGATGCATCGCCGCATGAGTGAGTTGCTGGATTGGGCAAGCAAGAATTATGACCTGGTGTTGATTGATACCCCACCAATTCTGGCGGTCACCGATGCCTCTATCATCGGTAAGCTGGCCGGTACGTCGTTGATGGTGGCGCGTTTCGAAACCAACACCACCAAAGAACTGGATGTCAGCTACAAGCGCTTCGCGCAGAACGGCATCGAGATTAAAGGCGTCATCCTTAACGCCGTGGTTCGTAAAGCGTCAAATGCCTACGGTTATGGCTATGACTACTACAACTACGAATACGGTAAAGAAACAAAGAGCTAAATACTGGGGCGGATTTTCCGCCCCTTTTTCTTCCTCGTCATAATTTGAGCCACAGCGGCGTTGGCTACGCCAGCAAACCCCGGTCACTTACTGATGTAAGCTCCCGGTGCTTTGCTGACTTGCCGCCTTGCTGTGACTCGAATGATTTAGGGGAAGGTTTTTGTCAAAAATACACACAGCACAAACTTCGATAGGAACTTCCGTGATGGAACGCAACAGCATATTGGTTAAGAGAAATAACGGTATGATTTTTCAGAACAAAGCCGATTCCTTTCTGATAGCTGCTCGCGTTACCGTTAAATCTGGAACAGCTGTTTAAGAGGTGCTGGCAATGCAGGACATCCGCTTCTCAATTGTCATTCCCGCGTATAACGCGTCGGAGTCAATTGTCACAACGTTAGATTGTGTCAAAGCGCAAACTTACCGCAATTTTGAGGTCATCATCGTTGATGACAAATCCGCTGATGCGGCCGAACTGGCGCAGGTGGTGCAGAGTGAGCGTTATCAGGGCTTGGATATCAAGCTTGAACTCTCTCAGGTCAAACTCAACGGTGCTGGTGCCCGCAACAAAGGTATCGAACTGGCAGAAGGAGATTTTATTAGCTTCCTCGATGCCGATGACGAATGGCGTGAAGACAAACTGCAGGTGGCGTATGACACCATCACCAAACTTGAGGCGCAGGGCAAATCCCATTACCTGATCTTCAGCCAGGTGAACATTCACCAGGATGGCCATTTCCTGAAGGTGATGCCGATGCAGCCGCCAGGAAAAGACGAAACCGTGGCGGAGTACCTTTTTGGTTGCTATGGCTTTATCCAGACCAGCACCATCGTATTGAAACGCGAAGATGCCGAGAAAATCCGTTTTGATGCGCGCTATATTCGCCATCAGGATTATGACTTCTGCATCCGTGCCGATCGCATGGGTTATGACTTTGTGATGATTGACCAGCCGCTGACCACCTACCATCTGGTGACCAAATTTGGTTCCAAACACAAGGGTGAGTCGGTGAAGTACTCCTTCTTCTGGCTGGATACCATGAAACCGCATCTGACCGCGCGTGATATCCATACCTACAAAGCTTTCAAGCTGCCGCTGCGCTACAAGATGGATGGCAATTCACTGCTGGCGAGCCTCAGTTTTGCACGCTATTTCTTCCTGACCAACCGGGACAACCGCGCTTACTTTATGAATCGCTTGCTCGACAAAGTGAAATCGCGCTTCTCGGGTGGACGCGCCGTTTCCTGATTCATTTTTAACGACTTTCACTTGCTCCCGCATCGGGGGCAATTTTTTGGTTCCTGACACTCCGGGTATTCAAATGACAAATCATGTTGGCACCGTCGGTATCGTGATGCCGATGTATAACGCGCGTAAAACGGTATTGCGCGCGGTTGAGTCGATCGTCAAGCAGACTTACAGCGACTGGCATCTCTACCTGGTGAACGATCAGTCCACTGATGATTCTTTAGCGTTTGTGCGTGAACACTGCACCGACGCGCGCATTACCATTCTTAACAACGAAGTGAACCTCGGCGCAGCGGAAACCCGCAATGTCGGTTTGCGTGCGGCAAAAGAGGAGATCATTGCGTTCCTCGACAGCGACGACGAATGGCATGCGGATAAACTGGCGGAACAGACTGCCGCTATCGCCGCTGGCGATGATTTTGTTATCACCCATTATCATTACAAAACCAAAACCGCCGACCACGACATCCTCTACAGCAAACCCTATCTGCAGCAGGAAAACTTCGTGAAGAAGCAATATCGCGTGTGCTTCTCTTCCGTGTGTTTCCGCCGTCCCCCGCAGGGCATCTTCTTCCAGCGCAAAGGGCATGAAGACTTCCTGTTCCTCTACGAGTTATTCCTCCGCTACAAACAAGCTCGGGTGATCCAGAAGACGCTGGTCAACTATTACGAGCTGGGCGACTCACTGTCTCGCAACAAGAATAAAGCGGCGAAATGGCACCTCGAATTATTAAGAATTATCTATAAAAACAATCCGTTAAAAATCTATTACTATTACGGCTGGTATATGGTGAATGGGGTCCTTTTCACCCTTAAACATCGCTAAGACCCGGCGTCCTTCGCGTTGTAGCTGCGTTGGCTGCGCACGTCCATCCCGGTCACTTACCTGAGTAAGCTCCCGGGAATGAACGCACTTGCCGCCTTGCTACAACGCAAATGTCTTGGGTCTGGAATTGGGAATTTTGAGGTGGGAAGGTCCATGAAAAAGATAGTTTTAGTTATCAAAGATGCCTACTCGTACGCGGGTACTGAGAACATCTGCAACTTCATGTCGGAGTGCCTCGGTGAGCAGCACGCCGTCACCATTTATTCGCTGGAAGGGCATGGCAAAACCTTTTACCCGTTCGATCGTGTGAAACAGATTGTCAGCTTTGAAGGCCACAGCAACCCGATTAAAAGCGCCGTGGCGGCTATCCATCAGGAAGGCTTCGACAGCGTATTCCTGATCAGTATGGGCCGCCTGAGCGTGATGTTCGCCTTCTGGAACCTGATGGCGATGAAGAAAAAACGCTTTAAGGCCTATGCCTGCGAACACATCGCCATTAACTCCTTCAGCAAGCCAATCAAGCTGCTGAAATGGATGTTGCTGCGCTATTACGACCAGGTGATTGTGCTGACAGACAAAGATCACCAGGTGTTCAGCCGCTGGAATATCGCCAGCCAGCAAATCCCGAATCCGGTGGTGTACAAAGCGTTTCAGCGCCAGACGCGCAGCCGTCAGGCTTTAGCGGTGGGGCGACTGGATAACCAGAAAGGTTTCGATCTGCTGCTGGATATCTGGGCCGACTTCAGCAAAACCCATCCTGAGTGGAAGCTGGTGATTGCCGGGGACGGCGAGCTGCGCCAACAGCTGCATGACCAGGCTGCTGCGCTGGGCATCACTGACAGCGTTAATTTCGTCGGCAAAGTCAGCAATATCAATGATTACTACCGCGATAGCGATATGGCGCTGATGACCTCGCGCTATGAAGGTCTGCCGCTGGTGCTGCTGGAAGCGAAATCCTGGTCGCTGCCGGTGGTGGCATACGACTGCCCAACCGGGCCGCAGGAGATCATCAATCACGGTGAAGATGGTTTCCTGGTGCCGATGAATGACAAATCGACGTTCCTTGCGCGGATGGGCCAACTCGCCAGCGATGATGGCCTGTTCTACGCGATGAGCGAAAAAACCAAAGAAACTGCGCTGAAGTTTGACGGTAATCAGATCAAACAAAGCTGGCTTGCATTGGTTTAGCCAAAATAATTCATGCCGCAGGAAGGCGGCAAGTGCTTGAGTCGCCGTGAGCTTACACCAGTAAGTGACCGGGGCGAAGGCAAGCAGCCAACGCCTCTGTGGCGTGAAGTATGACGGCTAAATGCCTCCGGGATCACACTTATGGCCTCATGGCCCAATATGACCACGGGATAGAAAGCATGAAAAGAAGAGAAGTCTTGCAGACTGCAGCCTCCTCCATTGTTGCCGCGCTCTCAGTGAGTGCATTTTCCAGCTACGCCGCAAAAAGTGGTCAACCTGCGTTGAAGGCTGTCGATCCGTCCAGCGTACCGCAGGGCGATGTCCCGATTCTGACGCCGGAAAATGTCTACACTATGCCGCCTCAGTTCTGGCAGAACTTTGAGGGCAAACTGTGGATCGGTAAAGCGGGTAGCGATGCCAGCCAATCCGGCAACCAGATCCCGGTATTCCTGCGCGACGCCAACGGCAAAGTGTCACAGATTAGTCAGCCAATTGCGCTGAATAAAGGCAACTTTGCGCAGTTTATTCACGATAATGCTGCATTAATTGCCGATCCTGCTCACTCGATGGTGGTGGAGGATAATCAGGGCAACACGCTGTTTTCGATTACCGATGTATCGCGCCCCAATCAGAGCAACTTCAGCCAGCGTCTGGCACAGCCTAATGGCTACCAGCTGATTGGCGAAATTCCTTCAGTGGATGAGCTGCGCAAAACCCGTCCGCTGTTTGCTGGCGCCAAAATTAAGCTGAAAAGCTGGCACGAAGGGCTGGAAGTCGGCGGCGGCGAGTTTGTTGGTGCCTTCGGTGAGGGCAAAGATGATGGCGGCGTAATCTTCGCTGGCAACGGTTTCTACTGGCGCCGGGTGGTGGAAGATTTCAACCGCCTGACGCTGTTTGATTTCGGTGCCATCGCCGACGGTAAAACCGACTCGGCACCGGCGATCAAAGCCATGTATCAGT
Organism: Pantoea vagans; assembly: GCF_001506165.1. NCBI lineage: Bacteria > Pseudomonadati > Pseudomonadota > Gammaproteobacteria > Enterobacterales > Erwiniaceae > Pantoea > Pantoea vagans. Next base: position 1,315,272 of record NZ_CP011427.1, read on the forward strand.
GGTCACATGATGCCGATCAACCGATCTGCGTGCAGTTCCCGGCCGGGACCTTCTTTGTTTCAGGCTGCGATTTCGGCAATGAGCAGCTGCGCTTCTTCCGTATTTCGGGCGCGATGGTCAACTTCGGCTACTTCCCGGCGACCACACTGGTATCAGATGGTCGCTCCGAGTTTCTGTTCTCGGTGAACGCGCGCTGGACTGAAATCTCCAACCTCAATTTCAACGGTAACAACGACTCGCGTCCGAATAAGCAGGGGTTGTTCCACAATACCTGTCCGGGCGGTCAGTTCTTCCGTGGTGCCTGCCTGCGCTTCAACCGCGTGGGCGGCGTGTGTCTGAGTCTGATGGACACGCTGGATTGCAAAATTGACCAGTGGTATGCGGAAACCTGTACGGGCGATGTGATTAAAGCGACCTGGTCCGGACAGAAAGTGGGCGTGTGGGATCACAGCACCGCGATTGAACTCTCTAACTTCAATGCGCAGCACTGCTCCGGCGGCAAAGTGCTCAATCTGCCACGTTGCGGTCAGTCGATTATTCATAACGGCTGGATTGAGCACACTGAACATCCCGGCGACATCTCTGACGGTCAGTGGATTATTGATGCACTGAGTCTGGAAGATTGTAAAAACCCGCTGATTGCGCACAACTCGCGCCTCAATATGCGTCAAACCAATTTGCAGTCTGGCAGCTGGATCGACAACTCACTGCAGGGCAAACCCTGGTTAAGCATGTGGGAGATGGGCTCGACACGCGTCGAGTCTTACGGCGTCGCCATCGATGGCAGCCTGAAATACAACTACATCACCTCGCGTTTCCGCCTGAGTAATAACACCAATCAAGAGACGTGGTTTGAGTTAGGTAACTTCTACTCGCCGACGGTGGGTGACAGCTGGGAAATCGAGGTATTTGGTCAGTCGCAGTTTAACAACGGCACCACCAATCAACCGCTGATGGATCCGATTGACGGTAAAACCACCGGTGGGCGTGCGGTTATTCATCTGCAACGTAAAACCAAAAATGCCGAGGCGACCTGGTCGGCAGAAGGTAGCTCACCGGTACTGGAAGTGCGCTTTGATCCGCGTAGCGAGGCCGACACCCGCGTGTTCGTCAAGCTGGCGGGCTGGATGCCAACCGCGGTGGTGCTGATTAAGAGCACGGCCAAAGACCGCTTTATGACCGGCCGCTGCGCGCGCGTTGACGCCAAAATGGACAAAGGCAATCCGAGCAGTGGCAGCCAACAGGCAGCACAGCGCTTCAGCCTGCATAACGGCAAAGCGGGGATTGGCGGCAACGAGCAGGGCGACCTGTTGCTGGCATCTCGTGCGTTGAAGCCGGAGCAGGTGGATACGCGTGAGCCGAAAGGGTTTGTTTCGGTGGTGATTAACGGCGAGCAGGTCGCTCTGCCGTATTTTGCGCTGAAGTCTTAGTTTTAATGGCGCGATTTATCGCGCCATGGTTATCAGTAACGTGCTTTACGGTCGCCATAAATGGCAACCCTACGAGGATCGTACGCGGTTTTCGTAGGGGGGCATTCATGATGACAACCCTACGAGGATCGCACGCGTTTTTCGTAGGGTGCGCATTAATGCGCACCGCTGGATTTATTTAGGGCATTGTTCCCATTGCAGTTTTTTAATACAGAGTTCACTTTGCCAGTTCAGGAAATGGCGCGGCTTGCACAATTAAAAAAATTTTATCTGGAGTTTTTATGAAGATTTTATTGGTGGGAAACCATACCTGTGGAAATCGTGGGGATGGCGCGATTTTACGTGGATTGATTGATTCACTGCATTCCGCGCGTAAGGACCTCGATATCGATGTCATCAGTCGTTATCCAACAAGCTCCGGATACTTACTGCAGCAGGATATCCAGCAAGATTCCCTGTTCCTGCACAACAGCAAATCAGCCAAAGGGCTGGTGGGTACGGTAAAACGCAAAGTCGCGAACCGCTTAATGCCCGACATTATGATGGCGCACTTAGGCAAGGGCGGCTTGTACAAATCGTTTTCGGTGCCACCGCACCTGGAAGCATTCACCAAAAGTCTGGCGCAATATGACGCGATCATTCAGGTTGGAGGTTCGTTCTTCGTCGATCTGTACGGCGTGACGCAATTCGACCACGCGCTCTGTGCGCTGATGGCGAAAAAGCCGCTGTATATGATTGGCCACTCGGTGGGGCCGTTTGAAAATCCACGCGTGAACGCGCTGGCGAACTTCGTGTTTGACCGCGTTGACAGCCTGGTGCTGCGCGAGGAAGTCAGTTTCGACCGTCTGAAACAGGATGGCGTCACCACACGTCGTGTGAAGAAGGGCGTGGACACCGCCTTCCTGGTGGAAGCGCGTCAAGTGGAGAACCCAAGCCACAACTTGCTGCACTGGCAAAATATCATCCGCTCACGCAAAACCATTGCTATCACCGTGCGCGAACTGGCGCCGTTTGACAAACGCTTGGGCGTGACGCAGAAAGAGTATGAAGCCGCATTTGGTCGAGTGATTAACGCGATGATTGCCGAGGGATATCAGGTCGTGGCGTTCTCAACCTGTACTGGCATCGATAGCTACGCGAAAGACGACCGTATGGTGGCGTTAACCCTGCGCGATCACGTCGACCATCCAGAGCATTACCATGTCATCATGGACGAGTTCAACGACCTTGAAATCGGCATCCTGCTCGCTGATTGTCACCTGACTATCGGCACCCGCCTGCACTCCGCCATCATTTCCATGAACTTCGGTACTCCGGCTGTGGCCATCAACTATGAGCACAAGTCGCTCGGTGTGATGAACCAACTCGGCCTGCCACAAATGGCGACCGACGTACAAAGCCTGATGGACGGTTCACTGATCGACAAAGTGCAGACCGTGCTGGCGGACTACGACAATGTGAAGCGCAAAGTGGACACCGCGGTGGCGCAGGAGCGTGAAATGGGTAACCGCATTACGGCAGAAATTCTCAACGTGCTGGGGTAAGTGATGAAGCTGACCTTTTTCACCATGCGTTTTCCGGTTGCCTCTGAGACGTTTGTCCTCAATCAGGTGACGCATTTCATCGATGCAGGCTACGACGTGGAGATTATCTCCGTGTTTCCCGGCGATATGATCAATCGTCACGCCGCGTTCGATGATTACAATCTGGCAGCGAAAACCCACTATTTACTGCCGGAAGAGAAAGTCTCGAATCTGGATAAGCTGACGCAGCGTATTGGTCTGATGCTGCCGAAAATCGCCAAACCGTCGCTGATCAAATCGCTCAACGTCGGACGTTACGGGGCGCAAGCGAAAAAGCTGCTGCTGCCGGCCATTGTGGCCAACGCGAAGCAAACCTTCACTGCGGATGTTTTTCTGGTGCACTTTGGCTATGCCGGTGCGCTGGCGAATAAATTGCGTGAACTTGGCGTGTTGAAAGGCAAGCAGGCCACGGTGTTCCACGGCGCGGATATCTCGCGCCGTCACATTCTCGAAGAGCACAAGCTCGATTACGTCAACCTGTTCAAGCAGAGTGAACTAATGCTGCCTATCAGCCATTTGTGGGAGAACAAGCTGATCGAGATGGGCTGTCCGCGCGAGAAAGTACATGTCACCCGCATGGGCATCGAGCCGGAGAAATTTAACTTCAAACCGCGCGAGGCCTTCCACCAGCCGCTGCGCATCGTCTCGGTGGCACGTCTGACCGAGAAGAAAGGGCTGGATGTGGCCGTGAAAGCCAGTGAAATCCTGCGCAACAATGGTGGACAGTTCCAGTTCACCATCATCGGTAACGGTGAGCAGGACGGCATGATGCGCGAACACATCGCCCGTGCGGGGCTGGAAGCGTTTGTCACTATGCCGGGCTTTAAACCCCAGGAAGAGATCCGTCAGGCGCTGAATGAAGCGGATATCTTCTTGCTGCCGTCAAAAACCGCTGCGGATGGCGACATGGAAGGTATTCCGGTGGCGTTGATGGAGGCGATGGCGGTGGGCTTGCCGGTGGTCTCCACCTATCACAGTGGTATTCCAGAGCTGATTCAGAACAACGTGAGTGGCTGGTTGGTTTCCGAAAACAACGCCGAGGAACTGGCAGAAACGTTACTGCGTTTATCCCGTGGTGATGTGGATGTGGCACCTGTGGTCGCCGCTGCGCGTCACAAAGTGGAAACTGAGTTCAATCAGCATATCGCCTACGGCGAGCTGGCAAAAATTCTGGAGCAAATGGTGTGAGCGGATTAAAAAAACAGGCCGTTTGGCTGTTTGGTAGTACCTGCTTTGCAGCCCTGTTGCAGGTTCTCCAGCTTAGCGTGCTGGCGCGCAAGCTGGAAGCGCATGAGTTAGGTTTACTGGCGATCATCAACGCCATTCTGGCGGTGGCAACGGTGTTGCAGGATATGGGGATGAGCAGCTACATCGTGCATCGTCAGGACATCAACCGTCGCCAGCAGAGCACCATCTATTGGGTCAACGTCTCACTCAGCTTGTGCACCGGTTTGATTATGCTGGCGATTGCTTTTCCAGTGGCGTGGTTCTATCACCTGCCAGAGCTGACCGGGTTGATTATGCTCACCAGCCTCAACTTCCTGGTGCTGGGGCATTTGTCGCAGTATCAGGCTCATTATGTGAAAGCCAAACGCATGGTGACACTGGCGAAGATTGAGATGGCGACCAAGCTGTTCGCGTTCCTCTGCACCGTGGCGATGCTCTATTTCACCTCGCTGACCGTTGCTGCCGCGATCCTTGGGCTGTTTATCAATGCCTTTACCCGCATCCTGTGCATGATCTACTTCGGCGAGAAATCGTGGCGTCCGACGTGGGAATTTGAAGGCAAAACCTTCTTTAGCGCAGTGCGTTACGGTATTTATCAGCTTGGATCGCAGACCATTAACCAACTGCGTACTCAAGCGGATGCATTGATTGTCGGTAAAGTGATGGGTGCAGAGATGCTGGGTATCTACTCACTGGCAAAAGAGCTAATTCTGCAGCCGCTGAAGCTGGTCTCCCCGGTGATTAACCGCCTGGCGCTGCCGCGTTTCGCTGAGAAACAGCACGATCCTGAGCAGTTGAAGAAGCTGTTCCTGAAGGGCACCTTCGTCATTATGCTGTTCAGTAGCCTGATGTATCTGGCGATTGGCATTCTGTCGCCGGTGATTGTGCGTGTGCTGTATGGCGCATCGCATGAACAGGTTTACCATCTGATTCCGCTGATGCTGCTGTTTGGCATGCTGCGTCCGATGGGCGGCTTGACTGGCGCGATCTCGCAGGCCAACGGAAAGACCAACGTCGAGTTCTACTGGAATATCGTCGCGAGTCTGGTGGTGGTAGTGGTATTGGCAACCACTTACATCTGGCCGAATGTGCTCTACGTGGCGTTGACACTCTCCATTTCGCAGGTGTTGATCTCCGCCTTTGCGCATCCGTTCTTCATCAAACCGGTTATTGGCATTCGCTTTGTACCCTATGCACGCCAGTGGGTGTCGGTGTCGGTGGTGTTTGTCGGCCTGATGCTGCTGGTGAATCACTTCAATCTGTTTGTGATGCCGGAGTGGTTTGAAGGCTGGCTGTAATCCACGATAAATGGCACCGCTACGATGGGTGGTGGTCTGTGTGACTTGGCGCGCCCAATGGTGACAATGGGCAGCGCACACGACTAAACCATTGCGCCAATCCGTAGCGGCGCCATTCATGGCGCGACCTGGCAACCGCTCCGCTGCCTGAATGCGCGATCAATCGCGCCGCTACGTTTTCCCCTCCTGGCACCATCACAAACGCGGCAAAATCCCCTGAACTCATTCTGAAAATCACTGGTCTTATCCTCCGTTCAAAATCCGGCATCCTCCCACTGTTTTTCAGCAGTTTAGCCCGCGCATTTCACTCGCGTCAGGCGAAACGGCAAAGGGGCATTTTGACGATTTTTGATGTCGTGACAGAGAGTTAGTGCCGGTTTTTCAGATAAAGATTATACTTGCTGCACCGGCCGATCCTGCATAATCGACCCCACGTATTCACTTCATGAAATGGAATAAATATGACCAAGCTTAAAGCAGTAATCCCGGTTGCGGGTCTCGGTATGCATATGCTCCCTGCAACGAAAGCCATCCCAAAAGAGATGCTGCCAATCGTCGATAAACCAATGATTCAATACATTGTTGACGAGTGCGTGGCTGCGGGCATCAAGGAGATTGTGCTGGTCACCCATGCTTCCAAAAATGCAGTGGAAAACCACTTCGACACCACTTATGAGCTGGAAGCGCTGCTTGAAGCACGTGTTAAACGTCAGCTGCTGAGCGAAGTACAATCAATCTGTCCGCCGGGCGTAACCATCATGAACGTACGTCAGGCGAACCCACTGGGTCTGGGCCACTCAGTTCTTTGCGCGCGTCCAATGATTGGCGACAACCCGTTTGTCGTGGTATTGCCAGACGTCCTGCTGGATGACTCTACCGCTGACCACCTGCGCTATAACCTTGCTGCAATGGTTGCGCGTTTCGAAGAGACCGGCCATAGCCAGGTGCTGGCGAAACACATGCCGGGCGAAGATCTGACTGAGTACGGTGTCTTGACCACCGAAGCGCCGATTGATAACCCAGGCGACATCAGCACCATCACGAACTTCGTGGAAAAACCAGAAGCGGGCCAGTTAGATTCAGACCTGACCGCTGTCGGCCGCTATGTGCTGTCTGCTGATATCTGGAAAGAGCTGGAAAACACCGAGCCAGGCGCATGGGGCCGTATCCAGTTGACCGATGCCATTGCCTCTCTCAGCAAGAAGAAGCCTGTAGATGTGCAATTGCTGACCGGTACCAGCTTCGACTGTGGAAAAAAGATGGGCTACATGCAGGCTTTCGTCTCTTACGGTCTGCGTAACAACGCGCAGGGTCGTGATTTCCGCGAAGCTATCCAGAAAATCCTGGCGAAATAATCCATTCTCATGCCGCGCCACTTGCGCGGTTTAAAGGAGTACACATGGCTATTTTGGTAACGGGCGGGGCAGGCTACATCGGCTCCCATACGGTGCTGGCGCTGTTAGAGCGCGGTGACGACGTTGTGGTCCTGGATAACCTTTGCAATGCCTCACGCGAAGCCATTAATCGCGTGGAGAAACTCTCCGGTAAGAAAGCGGTATTTGTCGAAGGCGACATCCGCGATCGTGCCTGCCTGCGTGACCTGTTTGCTGCCAACGACATCTCTGCTGTGATCCACTTCGCTGCGCTGAAAGCGGTCGGCGAATCCACACGTATGCCGCTGGAATATTACGAAAACAACGTAGCGGGCACCGTGGTGTTGCTGGAAGAGATACGCGCAGCGGGTGTGTGGAACTTCATCTTTAGCTCATCAGCGACCGTTTACGGTGCCGATGCGCCGGTTCCGTATGTGGAAACCACGCCAATTGGTGGCACCACCAGCCCGTATGGCACCTCTAAGCTGATGATCGAATTCGTGATGCGCGACTTCGCTAAAGCTGACCCGAACTTCAAAGCTATCGCGCTGCGCTATTTCAACCCAGTGGGTGCGCATGAGTCGGGTGAGATTGGTGAAGACCCAACCGGTATTCCTAACAACCTGCTGCCGTATATTGCGCAGGTGGCGATTGGTCGTCTCGAGAAACTGGGTGTGTTTGGTGATGACTACGACACGCCAGACGGCACTGCACAGCGCGACTACATCCACGTGGTGGATTTAGCCGAAGGCCATCTGAAAGCGCTGGACCATCTGCCGAAGGTCACCGGTTACAAAGCCTATAACCTCGGCGGCGGCGTGGGCTTCTCGGTGCTGGAGATGATCAAAGCGTTTGAGAAGGCGTCGGGTAAAGCGATTCCGTTTGAGTTTAAACCCCGTCGCGATGGCGACCTGCCGGCGTTCTGGGCGGATGCGAGCCTGGCGAACACCGAGCTGGACTGGCGCGTAACGCGCGGGATCGATGCGATGATGCGCGATACCTGGAACTGGCAGAGTAAGAACCCGGAAGGGTTTAAGTAAATTCCCTAAAAAGGCGGACTCGATGTCCGCCTTTTTTTTATCCTGTTTTGATTCACTTCTGGTTTTCGTCACTTTCTGATTGCCTACGGTTGAGCACAGGTAGACGATCCTCGCATTAATCCGCAGCACAATTGGTTAATTAATGAACCAACACTTGAATGCGGGGTCCATTTTGGTCGTGTTCACTAACCCGCGGTGGTAAAATTAAACTTCCGAAATAATCAATTCTTTCTAATTAATTCTAAAGAATTAAAATTATTTCAAGCAGATAGTGCTGAAATTACAAAAAACGCACTATGCTTAAAGATAGTTTTACACACATCAGCATGTTGGGAGCTGCAACCCAAGGGCGGTAGCTTTGTCTATTGCGGGTGTGTCGCACACTTTTTCTCCTCTGGCCGAGATGGCTCGGCCGCAATGTCAGGAATAGCTCAACGTCATGAAGATTTTAATTACTGGTGGTGCAGGTTTTATCGGCTCAGCTGTGGTTCGTCACGTCATCAATGACACCAGTGATGAGGTTATTAACGTTGATAAACTGACGTACGCAGGCAACCTTGAATCCTTGAAAACGGTCAGCGACGATGCGCGCTATACCTTTTGCCATGTCGATATCTGTGATGGCGTAGCCATCGCCAAGGTATTAGCGGACCATCAACCCGATGCGATTATGCATTTGGCGGCAGAGAGTCATGTCGATCGCTCAATTACCGGCCCAGCAGAGTTTGTACAGACCAACGTTGTGGGGACTTACGCTTTACTGGAAGCGAGCCGTCAATACTGGATGGGGCTGCCAGAAGCGCGCAAGAATGCGTTTCGTTTCCACCACATCTCAACTGATGAAGTGTACGGTGATTTACCGCATCCTGATGAAATGGAAGGCGAGCTGCCGTTGTTCACTGAAACAACACCTTATGCCCCGAGCAGCCCTTACTCTTCGACCAAAGCCGCCAGTGATCATTTAGTTCGCGCCTGGGGCCGCACCTACGGTTTGCCGATTGTTGTCACCAACTGCTCCAATAACTACGGTCCATACCATTTCCCGGAAAAACTCATTCCGTTGATCATCAGCAACGCGCTGGAAGGTAAGCCTCTGCCGATTTACGGTAAAGGTGACCAAATCCGTGATTGGTTGTACGTAGAAGACCACGCACGAGCGTTGTATACCGTCGTCAGCAAGGCGAAAGTCGGCACCACGTACAACATCGGCGGACACAACGAAAAACAGAACCTTGAAGTGGTACATAAAGTCTGTGAGCTGCTGGATGAACTGCGCCCTAAAGACACCCCTTATGCCGAACAGATTACTTATGTTGCTGACCGTCCTGGCCACGATCGTCGTTACGCCATCGATGCATCTAAAATCGAACGTGATTTAGGCTGGAAACCACAAGAGAGTTTTGAAACGGGCCTGCGCAAAACCGTTCAGTGGTATCTGGACAACCATGAATGGGTTGAGCACGTTAAAAGCGGCGCATACCAAAACTGGATTGAACAAAACTACGAGAAACGTAGCTAATGAAGATTTTGCTATTAGGTAAGAATGGTCAGGTTGGCTGGGAACTTCAGCGCGCTTTGGCTCCGCTGGGTGAGGTGGTCGCCCTGGATCGCCACTCTTCTGATCACTGTGGTGATCTGACAAATCCAGAAGGCATTGCAAAAACGGTGCGGGACATTAAGCCCGACGTGATTGTCAACGCCGCAGCCTATACCGCCGTGGATAAAGCGGAAAGCGACTTGCAAAATGCAGAGTTAATTAATGCTCTCAGTGTGGAAGCGCTGGCCTGTGCAGCGCGCGATGTGAATGCCTTGCTGGTCCATTATTCCACCGACTATGTATTCGACGGCAGCGGTGAGCGCCCGTGGAGTGAAGACGATGTCACTTCACCTCTCAACGCTTACGGCAGAACTAAGCGTCAGGGTGAAGAGGCGATTATTGCTCATGCGCCTAACTATCTTATCTTCCGTACCAGTTGGGTTTACGCGGCAAAAGGCAACAATTTCGCCAAAACCATGATCCGTCTGGCACAGGAACGAGAAGCGCTGTCAGTGATTAACGATCAGTTTGGCGCACCTACTGGTGCCGAATTGATTGCCGACTGCACCGTGCATGCCATTAAGGCGACTCTGGCGCAGCCAGAAAAAGCAGGCATCTATAATCTGATTGCCTCAGGTGTAACGACCTGGCACGCCTATGCAGAATTGGTTATTGGGTATGTCCGCGAGAAGGGCCTACCGCTTAAAGTCGCTGCAATCAATACCGTGGATACCGCTGCGTTTCCAACGCCCGCTAAGCGTCCATCTAACTCCAGACTCAATACTGAAAAACTGACGACCGCATTTGGATTAACACTGCCGGAATGGCAACAGGGTGTTATTCGTATGTTGGATGAGCTGTATAGCTGAGTCATGTTTGGTCTTGCAAAATTCAAAGGGTACCGTTGTGAAAAGTAAAAAAGGAATAATTCTGGCTGGCGGATCTGGAACGCGCCTCTATCCGGTCACTATGGCAGTGAGTAAGCAACTTCTGCCTATCTATGACAAGCCAATGATCTACTACCCGCTGAGCACGTTAATGCTTGCAGGTATCCGTGACATTTTGATTATTAGTACGCCGCAAGATACGCCGCGTTTTGAAAGCCTACTGGGCGATGGTTCACAGTGGGGCCTGAACCTGCAATACATCGTCCAGGAAAGCCCGGATGGTTTGGCACAGGCATTTATTCTGGGCGAAGAATTCATTGGTGAAGACAACTGTGCGCTGATTCTTGGCGATAACATCTTCTACGGCCATGACTTGTATAAGCAGCTTGAAGACGCATCCAACAAAGAGAGTGGGGCTACAGTCTTTGCTTATCACGTTCATGATCCTGAGCGTTATGGCGTGGTTGAGTTCGATAAATCCGGTAAAGCCATCTCGCTGGTGGAAAAGCCAATCGAGCCGAAAAGCAACTATGCCGTGACTGGCTTGTATTTCTATGACAACAGCGTGGTTGAACTGGCGAAGAATCTGAAGCCTTCCCCACGTGGCGAACTGGAAATCACCGACATCAATAATCTCTACTTAGAAAAAGGCGAGCTGTCTGTTTCTATTATGGGACGTGGTCATGCGTGGTTGGATACGGGTACTCATCAGAGCCTGATTGAAGCAAATAACTTCATTCAAACTATCGAGACCCGCCAGGGGTTGAAAGTGGCATGCCCGGAAGAGATTGCTTATCGCATGGGCTTCATTGATGCCGAAAAGCTGAAAGAGCTGGCGCAACCGCTGCTGAAAAATGATTACGGCAAATATCTGATGGCGTTATACAACGGAAAACTATAATGAAAATCATTGATACTGAAATTCCAGACGTCAAAATATTAGAGCCTTCCGTTTTTGGCGATGAACGTGGTTTCTTTATGGAAACCTGGCAGCAAAAGAAATTTGAAGAACAGGTTAGCCCGCGCACCTTCGTGCAAGACAACCATTCAAAGTCATCTAAAGGCATTCTGCGCGGTCTTCATTACCAGACAGAAAATACTCAAGGCAAGCTAGTTCGAGTCGTGGCCGGTGAAGTTTATGATGTGGCCGTAGATATGAGAAAATCCTCACCTACATTTGGTAAATGGGTGGGTGTATATCTTTCAGCTGATAATAAGCGCCAACTATGGGTACCAGAAGGCTTTGCTCATGGTTTCTACGTGACTTCTGATAGTGCCGAATTTGTGTATAAATGCACCGATTATTATAATCCGCAGCATGAACACTCTTTACTGTGGAACGATTCAGATCTGAATATCCAATGGCCGATCTCTGAAGGTGATACTCCTGCTCTCTCAGCAAAAGATAAAGTCGGGACACCATTATCACACGCAGTAACATTTGATTGATTCCTAAAACTAAGGATGAGGTTTTTACTCATCCTTTTTTATGTAGCTAATGATGATGAGCGATAAAGGTACAGTAAGTATCCTGATGGGGACTTACAACGGCGAAAAATACTTAGAAGAGCAACTTCAGTCTATTGCTTCACAAACGTACACTAACTGGAATCTGATTGTTTCCGATGATGGTTCGACGGATAGCACTTGTGAACTTATTGAGCAGTTTTCGCTCAACTATCCTAATAAAGTCGTACTATTGAAAGGGCCAGGAAAAGGTTTTGCAGCCAATTTTTTCAACATGCTGCAACGTGATGATATAAATTCTGATTTTTATGCATTCTGCGATCAAGATGATATTTGGTTGGATGACAAACTAGAATCTGCTGTCATGCAGTTAAACTCAGTACCGCAGAATGAATACAAATTATATGGTTCGCGTACCAAGTTGATTGACTCAGATGGAAAATCCATTGGTTATTCTCCGTGCTTTATGAAAGCGTTCTGCTTCAACAATGCGCTTTTACAAAGCTATGCAGGCGGGAATACCATGGTGTTTAGTCGCGGATTAAAGCAATTGTTCGAAACGCTTCCTGCCGACTTAAAAATTGTTTCTCACGATTGGATCCTTTACATCATCTGCAGTGCAATGAATGGCACTGTCATTTATGACCGAGAACCAAAAATCCTTTACAGACAGCATGGACAAAATCTTGTTGGGAGTAACACAGGATTGCTGTCCAAGGTTACACGGTTTAATCGACTTTTTGCTGGGGAATTTAAAACCTGGAGCAAAATGAATTGTATGGCACTGGATTGTATTAAAGAGAATATGCCGAATGAGAACAAAATCGATTATGTAAGGTTTAACTCGCTGAAAAATGGCCTGGTAAAACGAATTGCTAATTTTATTTTTGGCGGTTTCTACAGGCAAAGCTTTATTGAGACATGTGCATTTTTTATCATGAATGTCTTTAGAAAATTGGTTTAACCATTGACGGTGTGAATATGAAGCGTATTATTTTTATGATTATCAGATTTTTTCTGAAGATTGTAATTTATTTGTATTATGGTGTTCTTTCGATTCGTGATGACATCAAAACAAAAAAATATACCAATGTGAAAATTAAAAAAGATTTCACTGAAGGTAAGGTCATGTTACTCGCTCTCTATGAAAAATCATCATTAAGAAGCGATACTATCGAACTGTTGAAAGAAGCTAAACGTAACAATGTTTTCGTTATTGCTGTTAACACATTAAAGCTTGAGGAAGTTAATTTCCCGTCTGAGCTTGCTGATGTTTACATAGAACGTGATAACTATGGACGAGATTTCGGTAGCTACAAAGCTGGTATGAAATATTTTTTTGAGAATAACTTTCATGAGAGATGTGAACGTCTTCTTATCATCAATGATAGTGTATTTTTCTCAAAAATAGGATTGGCTGATTTTGTTAGGAATCTGTTTGACACTAAGATTGAAGTGCTTGGAGCGACAGAGAATAGCCAACATTCTCATCATTTAGGTTCATTCTGTATCTCTGTGGCAGGGAAAATAACCAGAAATGTTAAGTTTAAAAACTTCTGGTATAACTACAAATCTTCAAATGTAAGACCTTTAGTGATTAAGCGTGGTGAGTTTGGCTTAAGCAAACTTCTCAAATCCTTAGTCAGTTCTGAGCAGGATTTTAAATCACTGTTTAACGTTTCTTTCATGGAGCGTAAATTTAGTAAAGATCTCGAGTTCTATAAAAATTATTACTACTTTCGACGTGAGGGCGTGAGGGCTTGGGCTAACCGTTCTATAACAGGAATGCTTGCTAGTGATGAGGTTTTATCTTCATATTACAATCAGTATTTGATACAAAATAACCACGCAGCTGAGCCGATTTTTTCCAGTCAAAATAATATGGCTTCAAAGTCTCTGTCTAAAGATAAGACTATGTTAATGGCTAAGAATGTTGATTATCTTGACGCTGTAAATTTCTTCAGAACTTATAGTAATAATGAAGTCTTCCTCGATAGTCAGTTCAAACAACGTGTAGTTGCACTATATCTTGATGAGTTCACTATGGGTTCTCAAATCCACGTCAATTGCCTCGCTTTACACCACATTGGCTTGCCCATTATAAAGTTGGATTTAATGTTCCGTTGCGTGTGCAGCATGAATGACATTATCAAGCTTAGAGATCAACTTGATGAATCACAGCAAGAGGAATTCATGACTTTAATCTTAGCTCGCCTCTGTGGTGATAAGTTCCTCGTCGGTCTGAACCGTCTGGCTTACCAATTTGGAATTTTGTAATGTCGAATAAGCAAAAGTCTGTTGGATGGGATGACTTCATCTCTGCATTAAAAAACTTTCACGTTGTGAAAGTGATGGGTGGTCAAGACATCCGCATGCGTTACAAACGCTCTAAAATGGGGCCGTTTTGGATCACAATCAGTATGGCGGTGATGATTACCACCATGGGATTAGTATTCGGCAACCTATTTAAAACCAACGTTAAAGAGTTCCTGCCTTACCTGACGTTAGGCCTGATAACCTGGACATTTATTCAGAGTTGCATCTCTGAGGGTTGTGATGCGCTCATCTCATCCGAAGGTATCATTAAGCAGCTACCCGTCCCCTTACATGTCCATGTGATGCGAGTAATTTGGAAGAATTTCTTAATATTTCTCCACAATATTGTCATTTTCCCATTGGTATTACTTGCAGTTCAAAAGAGCGTAAGCTGGACAGTTATTCTGGCTATACCCGGTTTTCTGCTGCTTTTGTTAAATTTGACTTGGGTGTTAATGATTCTTTCAATGATTTGTGCACGCTTCCGCGACATGACACAAATTGTGCTTAGTATCATGCAAGTGATCTTCTATCTTACTCCTATTATCTGGATGCCTAAGCTGCTTTCTCACAGTTCTGCTGCTGTACTCCTCAATTTCAACCCACTTTACCATCTCATTGATTTGGTAAGAAGTCCGTTATTGGGCGAAGTGCCGATGACAAGTAGTTATATTATTTCGGCGGTCATGGCTGTAGTCGGTTTATCATTATCGATTGCAATGACCAGTAGATATAAATATCGCGTTCCTTATTGGGTTTAACATTATGGCTATTATTAGATTTGAAAATGTTGGCATTGACTTCCCAATATTCAACGCACAGGCGAGGTCAATTAAAAAGAATTTTATTAATTTTGCCACTGGTGGAAAGGTTGGCCAGCATGACGGTAAAGTGGTTGTTTCTGCCTTAAATAATCTTAACTTTGAGATTAAAGATGGCGAGAGAGTCGGCTTAATTGGACATAATGGTGCAGGTAAAACCACGTTGCTACGTATGTTTAGCAAGGTTTACCATCCTACAAGTGGACAAGCCACCATTGAGGGTGATATCGGTTCATTGATCTCAATTTCTCTCGGTATTAATCAAGAGTTTACAGGCAGAGAAAACATTTACATCCGTGGTGCGCTTTTAGGCCTCAAAAAGAAAGAAATTGATGCACGCATTGAAGAGATCATTGATTTCACCGACCTTGGTGATTTTATCGACATGCCGGTAAGAACTTACTCTTCTGGTATGCAGATGCGCCTTGGATTCAGTGTCAGTACAATTTTTACTCCAGAAATTTTGCTGATGGATGAGTGGTTATCTGTGGGGGATGAAGGCTTTAAAGAAAAAGCTGAAACTCGATTAACCAACATCATCAATGCGACTAAAATTCTCATTCTTGCCAGCCACAGTAATGAATTGTTAAGAAAAACCTGTACGAGAATTCTTTGGCTGGAACATGGCACGGTAAAAATGGATGGTACGCCGGAAGAAGTGCTACCACTCTATTTTAAATCGAATATTCAAAGAGGTGATTTGTTAACCAACGCCTAATCCTGCACAATTTTTAGGTGTTTAATCATCGCACCATTCACTACCTAAAATGTGCCTAGATGAGTTAACATATTTGCCACTTCAATCACAAATCTGATTTTGTGATGGTAACTTCAGACAGGAGTAGATGATGTCCAAGCAACAAATCGGTGTTGTCGGTATGGCAGTAATGGGCCGTAACCTTGCTCTTAACATTGAGAGCCGCGGCTACACAGTGTCTATCTTCAACCGTTCTCGCGAAAAGACTGATGAAGTCATCGCTGAAAACCAAGACAAGAAACTTGCCCCTTACTATACCGTTGAAGAGTTCGTTGAGTCCCTGGAGAAACCACGCCGTATCCTGCTGATGGTGCAGGCGGGTGAAGCGACCGATAAAACAATCGCGTCTCTGACTCCACACTTGGACAAAGGCGACATTCTGATTGATGGTGGTAACACCTTCTATAAAGATACCATCCGCCGTAACAAAGAACTGTCTGACCAGGGCTTCAACTTCATCGGTACCGGCGTCTCCGGCGGTGAAGAGGGTGCACTTAAAGGCCCTTCAATCATGCCTGGTGGTCAGAAAGAAGCGTACGAACTGGTTGCGCCAATTTTGGACAAAATCGCTGCACGTGCTGAAGATGGCGAGGCTTGTGTTGCTTACATCGGTCCAAACGGTGCTGGTCACTATGTGAAGATGGTGCACAACGGCATCGAATACGGTGATATGCAGTTAATCGCCGAAGCTTATGCATTGCTGAAAGGCGCGCTGGGCCTGAACAATGAAGAACTGGCAAAAACCTTCACCGACTGGAACAACGGTGAGCTGAGCAGCTACCTGATCGACATCACCAAAGATATCTTCACCAAGAAAGATGAAGAAGGTAAGTATCTGGTAGATGTTATTCTGGACGAGGCCGCTAACAAAGGTACCGGTAAATGGACCAGCCAGAGTTCACTGGATCTCGGCGAGCCGCTGTCCCTGATCACCGAATCTGTATTCGCTCGTTACCTCTCTTCTCTGAAATCTCAGCGTGTTGCTGCCTCTAAAGTACTGAGTGGCCCACAAGCTAAAGCCTTCACTGGTGATAAAGCAGAGTTTGTTGAGAAGGTGCGCCGCGCATTGTATCTCGGCAAAATCGTTTCTTATGCTCAGGGCTTCTCACAGCTGCGTGCTGCTTCAGAAGAGAACAACTGGGATCTGCACTACGGTGAAATCGCTAAGATCTTCCGCGCTGGTTGTATCATCCGTGCTCAGTTCCTGCAGAAGATTACCGATGCATACGCAAGCAATGCAGACATCGCTAACTTGTTGCTCGATCCTTACTTCAAGAACATCGCTGATGAGTACCAGCAGGCGCTGCGTGATGTCGTTTCTTACGCAATTCAGAATGGTATCCCAACACCAACCTTCTCAGCTGCTATCGCATATTACGATAGCTACCGCTCAGAAGTTCTGCCAGCGAACCTGATTCAGGCTCAGCGTGACTACTTCGGTGCGCACACCTACAAGCGTATTGATAAAGACGGTGTGTTCCACACCGAGTGGCTTGATTAAAATACTTACTTATTAAGGCTTCCTTTGGAAGCCTTTTTTATTTACTCGTAATATGAAATAAATTAGTTCTTGTGCAATAAAAATATTCCTTTTTCCATTTCTTTTTTATTCCCTTCGTTTTTTGAATAAAACTCTAGCCATGCTTAATGTAAGGCGTGTCTTTTAGTTACCATATTTATTTTTTAAATTAATTTTTGAAATTAAAGGTAAGAAATGAACTCATCACAAAAAAGCTTTGATTCATCAATTGATACATTTAGTGATTTGCAAATAATCTCTGAAGACAATACGCAGTTCCCTAATTATTCACTCAATGCTATATCATTCATGAGTCCTGTAGAACTTACCCTTTCTGCGTGGCTGGAACATATTCCATTTGCATTTTGGCTGATTAATGCTCACAAACCACGTGTATTGGTTGAACTCGGTACACATTATGGTTCGTCGTACTTTGCATTTTGTCAGGCGATAAATCAGTTGAATCTACCCACTAAAACATATGCAGTAGATATGTGGAAAGGGGATGAGCATGCGGGGTTTTACGGAGAGAATGTCTTTAGTGCAGTCCAATCGCACAATAATCATTTATACTCTCGTTTTTCCACTCTAATGCGTACATCTTTTGATGAAGCTTCAGAGCACTTTTCTGATGATGAAATTGATCTGCTCCATATTGATGGCTATCATACTTACGAAGCAGTAAAAAATGATTTCGATGTTTGGCTTCCTAAACTATCTAATCGTGGTGTTGTAATAATTCACGATAGTAATGTGCGCAAAGCTGATTTTGGTGTTTACAAATTTGTATCTGAATTGCGAAAATTGTATCCTTGTTTTGAATTCTCACACGGTCATGGTTTAACCATTGTAGGTGTAGGTTCCGAACAAACTGCCGCAATGATTCAACTTTTTTCATCTGATAATAATTCTAACAAAGTCAGGCATATTCAATCTATTTTTTCAAAACTAGGCAAAGCTTGTTCTGATGAATATAAAGTAAAGAAAAATAGCATTGAGATGGCTCATCAACAACTAGAACTCAAAGATGCAACTGATAAAATAAAGTATTTAAAAAATAAAAATAATGATAGTGAGTTGACTTTATCTAACCTTCGTGAACGTATCGATATCCACCTTAACGAAATTGAAACCTTAAGATCGGATTTACGCTACCTGCAAGAAAATCACAGTTCAAATAATAAAAGTCTTCTTATTAAAGAGCACGAGTTACACGCAGTATTGAACTCAACGTCATGGCGAGTTACCAAGCCGCTTCGTTTTTTTAAGCGCCTTGTTAGCTATTTAGTTAGAAAAGCTCGTCTTCATTTTTTTAATAATAAAAAAATAACAGCAGGTAATCGGCAGGCTCTTAAAGAGGAAGTTGTCGATTTTGACAGTGAGTGGTATCTGACAACGTATCCGGATATAGCAGACTCAGGAATAGATCCTTACCAACATTATTTAGAACACGGTCGGGATGAAGGGCGCTATTCCTCCGAACAGGCATTAAAAAAAGCCTTGGCACCTGATTTAGATGAAGAATGGTATCTCAATACTTATTCTGATGTTAAAAGCGCAGGTCTCAGCGCATTACATCATTATACCTCCTACGGACGTATTGAAGGCCGATTCTCTTCTTTAGCTCGGCTTTTTGCTCAAGACTTCGACGAGAAATGGTATGTTGAACAGTATCCTGATGTAGCAGGTGCTGGAATTGAACCCTTAGAGCATTTCCTTCTGCATGGTTACGCTGAAGGTCGTAAACCCTGTGCTATGCCACGCATGTTGGAAGCGCCATACTTTCGTTATGGACCTTCTGAGTATGGAGCTAAAGATGCACCGCTATTAATAGACTCTGATGTTTGTTTGAATAAGAGTTTTTCCCAAAGAATAGCTGTTCATTTACATCTTTATTACATTGATCTTGCAGATGAATTTATTAATTATCTTGATAATATCCCTGTGAAATTTGATCTCTTCATTTCAATTCCTGAAGGGAAATACAATGTTGAAGATTGCGAGAGTCTTTTTACTTCATCTTTAAAGCTACTCAACAAGATAACAGTCAAAGAAACAAAAAATGTTGGAAGAGACATTTATCCATTTGTTGTTGAGTTTGGCAAAGAATTGCTATCTTACGGTCTCATTCTTCATATACATTCAAAAAAATCCCCTCAATCTAAAACAAGAGGCTGGCGTAGATTTCTTCTTCATTATACTCTTGGAAGTAGAGCTATAATTACACAAATTCTAAATGCGTTTGATGATGACCAGCGATTAGGTGCTTTTTTTCCAGCTTATTTCCATGCGACTACCAGGCAGCCGCTGTGGGGTGGGAATAGCTCAATTGTTGAAAAACAACTAGAAAACCTTGGATTTGAATATGATATGACTTATTGCCCTGATTATCCGGCCGGTTCATTCTTTTGGGCTAGACCAGAGGCATATAGGCCCATATTAGATGGGAAATATCAATTAGGTGACTTCGATCAGGAAGAAGGGCAATTTGATGGCACCTTGGCACATGGTTTTGAGCGACTATTTGGTGTGTTACCGCTTCTGCAAAATTATACAACAAGAATAAGTTTTGTTGATAGAGATTATCGACTCTTGAACTATTTCGATAAGGAAAGATTTGCGAAGCTTGAAAAAAACACCTTGACTCATTTTGAAGAAGATCGTAACGCTGATATTTTAATCTATGAAAAAGCAATAAGCGAAAGAGTAGAAAAGAAAGCTAAAGTCGCCTTGGTTACAGCCATTATCGGGGATTTCGATGCGCTGTTTTTACCAAAATACCTCGAGGGTGATGTTGACTACCATTGTTTCTCTGACACAGTTTCAGATGGATATGGTGTTTTTCAAGTTCATAAACCCCCTTATGTCGATGCAGATCCCCGTCGTACCGCACGTTACATAAAAACTAACCTACTAAAATACGTCGAAGGTTATGATTATATTGTATGGATTGATGCAAACGTTGAAATTAATGTAAGGGTCACTGAACTTGTTCAGCGTGTATCAAGTTCTTCTCATACATTAGGTGCCATTCAACATCCAGTACGAGATAATTTATTTGAGGAGTCTGAGGAGATTATTTCTTGGAAACTGGATGATGAGAGTGTAGTAAGAGAGCAAACTGCCCGCTATGAATCCATACACAATCTCCGTTCTGCACCACTTATAGAGAGTAATGTTTTGGTTATGGATGCACGAGACGAAAAAATCCATAATTTCATGCGTCTTTGGTGGAATGAGATTAATAATTATAGTCGACGTGACCAACTCAGTATCGGCTATGCTCTGGAAGAAGCAAACGTCACATGGCAACCTTTGCTTGCTGAACAACAGTCAACTCGTGATTCACACGAATTTGCATTATTTCGCCATGGAATTAATGATTGGGGTCCTAAGCCACACATTTATTCTTCATGGTACAATTGTGCTCCCAAAAAGACTCATGATATAAATTTAATAAATTCTATTAACGTAGATGGTGAAAAACTAAACCTTGATATCGTAGTTTGCATTCATAATGCTTTAGAAGATGTTCGTGCTTGTCTAGATTCACTTGCCGATATGTTATCAAAGGCAAATATTATATTGGTGGATGACGCGTCTGACATTGAAACTAAACAATTTTTAGAAGAGTACGCTGAGAAGAATTCAGTAACTTTATTGCGGCAGAATCAACGACTTGGTTATACCAAAACATCAAATAATGGAATTCGCTCAGGTAACAATCAAAACGTTCTGCTGCTTAATAGTGACACTATTGTTCCGCCAGGCTCATTAAGTAAGCTTTGTTTCGTACTCAATAACCAACCCAATTTAGGTGTGGTTGGCCCACTATCTAATGCAGCAAGTACTCAATCTGTACCCTCAATAAAAGGGTCCGCAGGTCAGACAGCAATCAATTCTTTGCCTGGAAAGTTGTCTCCCGCCGAATTAGATCTTCATTTTGAAAAAAATTGGGATCAAGAACTTGTGAGAGTTCCGTTAGTACATGGATTCTGTTTCATGGTGAAGCGCACTGTATTCGAAAAGGTGGGTTTATTTGACGAACAGAGTTTTCCGCATGGTTATGGGGAAGAAAATGACTTTTGTTTCCGCGTTGCTGATGCTGGCTTCGACTTGGCCGTTTTAACTAATACGTATATTTACCATGCTAAGTCAAAAAGCTATGCCAGCGATGAACGTGTTCGTTTAATGGATGATGGCATGAAAGCTCTCGTTCGTAAGTATTCTGTTCAACGTATTCAGCGATCGGTTTCAACAATGCAACATCAGCCTAAACTAGAAGTTGCTCGGGCGCTTGCACAAAATCTCTATGATCAATACGAAGTTAAATAACACTTACTGAATAACTTTCAACATATTAAAAGCGCCTGGGTATAGTAATATTCAGGCGCTTTAAAAATCAC
The DNA here is from genome assembly GCF_001506165.1 of Pantoea vagans. Taxonomy (NCBI): domain Bacteria; kingdom Pseudomonadati; phylum Pseudomonadota; class Gammaproteobacteria; order Enterobacterales; family Erwiniaceae; genus Pantoea; species Pantoea vagans. Next base: position 1,336,933 of record NZ_CP011427.1, read on the forward strand.
ACCACCAACAACTCCCCCTCACGTCCCGCATTCTCTCCAGCCAGCCTCACCACCAGCATCCCCGCCGTCGCAAACTTCATCAAATTCCTCGCATACAGCACGCCACCAAACTCAGCAAACAGCGGCGTCACCTGGTCGGTAATCGGGTCAACAATCTCAGCCACCACTTCACCAGGCTTAATCCACTCACCCAACTTGCGGCGGTTCAATAGCAGCCCAGAGTGCGGCGCATGAATATACTCACAGCCTGCTAACGGCGTGGCTGGGTTAATCAGGGCAGGGGACTCACCCAACTCACCCGCAATGTAGCCACCTTCAATCAGCGCATTGATAATTGCATCGGCATCTTTTTCTGCCTGTTCAGGCTCAACATCTGCCACGCCGCGTAACTCCAGCGTCACTGGCAACAATCCACGCGGCATGGGGTACTTATCACCAAAGCGCTCTGCCAGTGTTAACCACGGCTCGCAGCAGGCTTCATCAAATGGCTCTCCACCTGAAATCTGCGCCAGCAGCTGCACTTCACTGCCTAGCCAGCGCGCCAGCGGTTCGATGTCCTGCCAGGCATGCGGAGTGGTGTAGAGGTGTGGCAGTGCATCCCAGTCGCAGTGCAGATCGATCATGAGATCCGCCTGGCTGGCCATGCGCATCAGGGTAAAGCGCTGCGAATCCAGCTCAGTCTTGGCAATACGGTCGCGATAATGACGGTCAATCGCTTCGCGAATCAGACGTTTGTTTTCGTACTCACTTTGCGTCAGTGAATCCGCAAGTTCGGCGGCCAGGGTTTCACCCAATGCCGGGAAGCGACGGTTGAAATCCTGACCTGATAAGGTATGGAAGCGTCCCAGATGGCTGCCGTGCCAGTGCTGGCCCATCGCTAAGGGGTTGGCGACCGGCACCAGGGTGATCTTTGACTTAAGCTGTCCGGCGGATTCCAGTGCCAGCAGTTTGTGTTTTAAATACCACGCTACCGCCATACCGGGCAGCTCATCACCGTGTAAGGCGGCCTGAATATAGACGCGCTGCTGGGAATCGGTACCGAAGTGGAAGCTAACGATTTCGCGCTGTGTTCCAAGGGAAGCACTCAACAGAGGATGATGTTGCTGTTGCATGAGGTTGTCGATGTCCTGTCTCTACGGCACCTAAAGATTCGTGCCTAAAATTTATTGATTGGAATTATAGTGCTGCTGTGAAAATGAGCGGAATAAAAGCAGTGAATTATGTGTACTGAACAATGGAATCCAGCGGCTGGGCGGCCTGCAGGCCGCCCCTACCAAATACCATACGTTACTGCTGAATGGAGATGTCAGTCGCGAAGTACTTCTTCTGAATCTTGTCGAAAGTACCGTTCTTTTTGATTTCAGCGAATGCGTTATCAAGGGCAGTTTTCAGCTCTTCATCGCCTTTACGCAAACCAATGGCGGTGCCTGGGCCGATGATCGGGTCTTGTACAATCGGACCTGCCAGTTCGAAGTCTTTGCCCTGTGGCTGCTTCAGGAAACCATTAGCAGCCTGAGCTGCATCAGTAAACACCACATCAAGACGACCAGAAATTAAGTCACTCTCAACCTGTGCCTGATCGCCATAAGGCACCACTTGTACACCGTGTGGCTGCCATTTTGCCAGCGCATAGCGTTCCTGTACGGTTCCCTGCTCAACACCCACGGTTTTACCTTTCAGGGATTCAGCGGTCGGCAGCAGACCAGAGCCTTTGCGCGCGATGAGTTGGGTGTGCGTATCGTAAAGCGGCACGGTGAAGTCAATCTGCTTCAGGCGCTCTTCGGTGATGCCCATATCCGAGAGGATAGCGTCGAACTTACGTGCTTTCAGTGCCGGGATCATGCCGTCAAACTGGCTCTCGACCCAGACGCATTTGGCTTTCATCTGCTCGCACAGCGCGTTGCCAAGGTCGATATCAAAGCCAACCAGCTTGCCTTGTGGGGTTTTGGATTCGAATGGAGGATAGGTTGGGTCAACGGCGAAACGAACCTGATCAATCTTTGCCTGAGCGCCAAACGCACAACCTGCCAGTACAGCCAGAGCCAGCGTCTGACGCAGGCGGGCGGTAAAACGAGAACTTGCCATAATAACGGTCTTCTTTTTTCGTGATGTGGAATCACGCAGAGTACCGCTCACCGTCAGTCATGGCAATTAGCAGATTATTTTCATAACGTTACCATTATGCAGCTTGCGGTAATCCGCCACATCCAGCACCACGGATTTCTCCAACAGGCCAGCATTAAAGGCAATTTCGTCGTAGCGTTCGAACAGCATGGGGTCAACCACCAACTGCAAATCCGGATGGAAACTGAAGGGCGGAATGGCACCGAACACACAGCCGGTTAAGGCATCCACTTCTGCCGGAGAAGCCAAGGAAGCGCGACGGCCACCCACCGCTTCAGCGACTTTGCTCAGGTCTGCTTGTTGGTCAGCGGGTAAGATCGCCAGTACGTGCTGTTTGATGCCGTTGCCTTTCACATGGCACACCAGCGCTTTGGCCCCTTGTCCCACCTCTGTCCCGCGGATGGCGGCCACTGCCTCACACTTCCCGGTCGCTTCATGTTCCATGAGTCGGTAACGAGCGTTGTGCTGATCGAGCAGGGCGAGTAGTTTTTCATGAGTGGTCATGAGACTCTCCGTGTTGAATAAGATTGGTGAGTAGTACCTGCATCATATGTGTCTGGCGAGGCAACAAACCCAGCTTCAATCCTAGCGGCTTAAAAGCGCGATTCAATGTCGTCAACGTTATGCTCTCTTTGTCCTGTTCGACATCGGATAAAGTGCGGCGGCTGATCCCCGCTAAGCTGGCATAGCGATCCTGTGAAAATCCCAGCACCTTTTTACGAAGCTGCATTAAGAGTTGACCATGGGTTAACTTCTCCTCAATGAACTGCTGTAGAAGGTCCAATAACATGGCTTCTCGTTCAAAAGGCGTCATCGTTTTCTTCATAACTGCCACCCAGCAATGCGTTCATCCAGATAATTAAAGCCAATACCGGGCATTTCCAGAATAGATTGCGGTACGCCGCGATCGGCAAGTCGTCCTTTCAATCCAGTAAGTTTATTGGCTAACTCACCTAAGCTTTTCAATAGTGTTGCTTCAGGAATGAGATCGTCCAGTTGATGTGCAATCAATTGCCAATTGTAGTGGCCACCCTCTTCATAAGGTGAGCCCCACTGAGTGGTGCGCACCACGCCCTCAGGATCGGCTTTCATCGGGGCAAAGTCATAAACCGGTGCAAGCCACATTCCTGCCGATTTCTTGAGAATGGCACTGTTACGCCCATGATTATCTGAATTACCAAATGCAATATTGAGCATGTCGCGTTTAACCCATTCACTGACCAACTTTTCTCGATGTTCTCCAGTCAGCGCTAATCGATCAACCAGGCATCGAATGACCTCAAAATGATTGAGATAACTCCCCGGCGATTTTTTGATCAGCGAATAGATGGATTCCAGCCCGTACATCACTTTTCTATTTTCAACAAACGCGATATCGAATCGTGGTAGCCAAAGAGAAGGGTATCTTTCACCTTCGCACAACAGCATTGCCTGGGTATCAATCGTGTCGATGCCCATGGCCTGTAACTCATGATAGAAATGATATTCCGCACGCAGAATGTCACAGTCGATTGGGCTGCGTGTACCACGCGGATACTTGACCAGATACGGGGTATCCTGGTTTTGTTGATCGTCTTGCCAAGTATCAATCCATACTTCGCTTTTCGTATTTCGCCTTAAAAGTAGTTTTGGCGCTTCCCCACCAGCACCTGTTGCGCCGCCGCTGGCAGCGCCCATTTGTTGTGCATATTCAAGAAAATCACTGTCTCTCTCAATCGCCCATTCGGCAGGAAAACGTCGAGTTTTGAGTTGGCTATTTTCTGGCAATTGGGGAAGGGAATCTTTGATACGCAAATTTCCAACAGGCGCAATAGTTCCGGCTTTTAACAGTGCGTAATCTTGCTCAGCCGACGATTTTCCCTGTAATCCAAGATGTTGAATCCAGTAACGTCTGCTTGCACCCGCAGGAACAATATCATCAAGGAAGCTAAACCAGGGCTGCGCAAAATGGCTGCCAATTAGCATGACGGGGTAGTTCAGGCTGCAGCTTGCGATATCGTTTCGGTCGAGTTGCTCGGCTGCATAATTGAAGTCATAGGCAAGCAATGTGGCGCTTTCACGCCCCTTAGACGGCTCTTTAACATCAAGCTCGGCAGCGTCGTGCCATTGTCCATCAAGGTAAAGCTGTAGGGTAAGCATGCTGAACCTCCATTGAGCAGTATGTTGCTCAATTTTAGCTAGCTTTATCTTTTTTGAGAAGCATGCTGCTCAAAATCGCCATAAAAAGCCAATTCTGAGCAGCATAGTGCACAATCTGTTACTTATGACGTGCACGCAGGTTATTGATAATGGTGCTCAAATCCAGGTCCTGATCCTGCAACAGCACCATCAGGTGATACAGCAGGTCAGAGGCTTCATTGGTCAGCTCATGGCGGTCATTCACTGTGGCCGCTAATGCAGTTTCCACACCTTCCTCACCCACTTTCTGCGCGATGCGCTTTGTGCCGCTGGCGTACAGTTTTGCGGTGTAAGAGCTTTCCGGATCGGCACTCTTACGTGAAGCCAGCAGCTGCTCCAGCTGATACAGGAACGCCCAATCAGGTGCGGCAGGCGAGAAGCAGCTTGATGTGCCCAAGTGGCAGGTCGGCCCAATCGGATTCGCCAGCACCAACAGCGTATCGTTATCGCAATCAGGTGTGATGCTCGCCACCTGCAGGAAGTGACCTGAGGTTTCACCTTTGGTCCACAAGCGGTTTTTGGTGCGCGAGAAGAAGGTGACGTTGCCTTCCGCCAGCGTCTTTTGCAGCGCTTCCTCATTCATATAACCGTGCATCAGCACTTCGCCAGAGACATTGTGCTGGACGATAACAGGCATCATGCCCGCGGTTTTGGCCCAATCCAGTTTGGCCAGTTGTTCTGCAGTTAACACGCGCGAATCTCCACACCGTTGTCGATCAGGAAGTTTTTCAACTCGCCGATATTGATAATTTGTTTGTGAAACACGGAAGCAGCCAGAGCGCCATCCACGTTCGCTTGCTCGAAGGCTTCGAGGAAGTGCGGCATGGTGCCCGCGCCGCCAGAGGCGATCAGTGGCACTCTACACACGTCACGCACTTTCTTCAGCTGTATCAGATCATAGCCGTTGCGCACGCCATCCTGGTTCATCATATTCAGTACGATTTCGCCCGCGCCCAACTTCTGCACTTCCTGCACCCAGTCGAGGGTTTCCCAGGTGGTGACACGGGTACGTGATTCGTCACCGGTGTACTGGTTAACGTGATACTTGCCGGTTGCTTCATCGAACCAGGTATCAATGCCTACCACGATACACTGCACGCCAAAGCGATCGGCCAGACGGGTAATCAGCGTCGGGTCTGCCAGTGCGGGGGAGTTGATGGAGATCTTGTCCGCACCGAACTGCAGAATGCGCGCTGCGTCTTCCGGGGTTTTAATGCCACCGGCCACGCAGAAAGGAATATCGATCACTTCCGCAACGCGTGACACCCAGCTTTTATCGACGACACGGCCATCTGAAGAGGCGGTGATATCATAGAACACCAGCTCGTCAGCGCCTTCCTGCGCATAACGCTGCGCCAGCGGCACGATATCGCCGATGATTTCGTGGTTGCGGAATTGAACGCCTTTCACCACTTGCCCGTCACGCACATCGAGACAAGGAATTATCCGTTTTGCCAGCATGCAATCGCCTCCGCCACTGTGAATTTATCTTCTAACAACGCACGACCGACAATCACGCCCTGTGCGCCGCTGCCGCGCAAGGCAGCGATATCATCCAGCGAGCCGATGCCGCCAGAAGACTGGAAAGCGATATCCGGGAACGCGGCAGACACCTCTTTATACAGTTCGACGTTGGAGCCGCTCAGGGTGCCATCACGTGAGATATCGGTACACAGCACGTGCTTCAGGCCAACAGGCTGATACCAGCCAATCACTTCTTCCAGCGTCACACCGGCCGCTTCCTGCCAGCCGCTGATCGCCACTTCTTTGCGATTACTGGCGTCGATACGCACATCCAGTGCCAGCACGATGGCATCGGCACCAAACTCGTTAAACCAGCTTTTCACTTCTTCTGGCTGCTTAACGGCGGTGGAGCCAACCACCACACGCGTGGCGCCGGCTGCCAGCAGGGCGGCAACGTCGTCACGATTACGGATACCGCCGCCGACCTGCACTGGCACGTTGACGCCGCGCAGCAGGGTGGTGAGCAGAGGGATCTGGCGCTTAGCCGGATCTTTCGCGCCAGTTAAATCCACCAGATGCAGCACTTCCGCGCCCTGACGTTCGTAATCCTGTAGACGTGGCAATGGATCGCTGCCGTAGTCGCGCTGTTGGCCGTAGTCGCCCTGATGCAGACGCACCACTTTGCCGTCGATTAAATCTAATGCGGGGATAATCATCACATCTCCAGGAAGTTATTCAGCAACTGCGCGCCTGCTTTGCCAGAACGCTCCGGGTGGAACTGCACACCGTAGAAGTTATCTTTCTGCAATGCAGCGGTAAACGGATGGCCGTAATCGCACTGCGCGATGGTGGCGGCATTCACTGGCATGGCGTAGCTGTGCACAAAATAGAAATAGCTACCGTCTGGAATATCACGGAACAGGTGATTGCCCGCTTGTGAGGTAATCTGGTTCCAGCCCATGTGCGGCAGCGGTAGATCTTGCGTATCCATCAACGAGACCGGCTCATTCACCAGGCCCAGCGTGGTCACGCCGCCATTCTCATCGCTACCGCGTCCCAGCAACTGCATACCGAGGCAAATCCCCAGTACTGGCTGCGTACAGGCTTTAATCAGGTCGATTAAGTCACGTTCTTTCAACTGATCCATGGCGGCCTGCGCAGTACCCACGCCTGGCAGCAGCAGCTTATCGGCACGCAGTACCACATCTGGATCGCGGCTAACCACGGGCGTATAGCCGAGGCGCTCAATCGCCCACTTAACCGAAGAGAGGTTGGCGCAGCCGGTATCGAGAATCACCACGTTCATCACAGCACTCCTTTCGAACTCGGCAGGGTGTTGCCATCGACGCGAATCGCCTGACGCAGCGTGCGACCAAAGGCTTTAAACAGGCTTTCTACGCGATGGTGATCGTTCTTACCTTTGGTTTTCAGGTGCAGCGTACTCATCATGGCGTAGGAGAGGGAGCTGAAGAAGTGCTCAACCATCTCAGTGCTGAGATCGCCAACGCGCTGATAGCTGAACTCGGCTTTGAATTCGATGTGTGGACGGCCAGAGATATCCAGCGCACAACGCGCCAGGCACTCGTCCATCGGCAGCACGAAGCCGAAACGACCAATACCGCGCTTGTCACCCAACGCTTTCAGCAGGGCTTCACCCAGCGCCAGACCGGTATCTTCTACGGTGTGGTGATCGTCGATATACAGATCGCCTTTCACATCGATGTTCATGCGGAAGCCGCCATGCACCGCAATCTGATCCAGCATGTGATCAAAGAAGCCAACGCCAGTGTTGATCTTGCTGCCGCCTTCACGGTCCAGCCACACTTCGACTCTAATCTGCGTTTCTTTGGTGTTGCGTTGCACCAGCGCATAGCGGTCACGCTTGGTCAGCTGCGTTTGAATCGCATCCCAGTCAATGCCTTCCGCGCCATAACGCAGGCCCTGAATGCCCATATTCTCTGCCAGCTGAATATCGGTAAGACGATCGCCGATCACATAGCTGTTGGCGGTATCCAGTGCACCTTCTGCCAGCCAGGCTTCCACCATTTTGGTTTTCGGCTTGCGGCAATCGCAGTTGTCTTCAGGCATGTGCGGGCAGATCAGGATGTCGCTGAAGTTCACGCCCTGTGAGGTCAGGATCTGCATCATCAGGTTGTGCGGGCCATCAAAATCCGCCTGCGGGAAGCTGTCGGTGCCCAGACCGTCCTGGTTGGTGATCATCACCAACTGATAGCCCGCATTTTGCAGTGCCAGCAGCGCAGGAATGGCGTTCTTTTCAAACGCCAGCTTCTCCATGCGATCCACCTGATAATCGGTTGGCGGTTCGGAGATGATGGTGCCATCGCGGTCGATAAAAAGGGTCTTCTGACTCATGCTTGCTCCACTGATAAGGCTTGCAGCGCGGCGATCAGGCGCTCGCACTCTTTACGGGTGCCGATGGAGATGCGCAGGCATCCCGCAAGGCCGGGGTTTTTGTTTTGGTCGCGCAGAATAATGCCTTGATCCCACAGCGTTTTAAACACTTTTGGCGAATCGGTGAAGCGCGCCAGAATGTAGTTGGTTTCGCTCGGGAACACCTGCTGCACCATGCTCAGCTGTGCTAACTGCTCAAACAGCCAGGCGCGGTTAGCGTTAAGCTCCGCCACGTGCTGACGCATCAGCGCGATGCCTTGCTCGCTCAGCGCCTGGCCCGCCACATCGGCCACCGGGGTGGCCAGCGGATAAGGAGCGATGACCTTCATCAGCAGGTCGATAACCGGTTTGTTCGCCAGGGTGAAGCCACAGCGCAGGCCCGCCAGCGCAAAGGCTTTCGACAGCGTGCGCAGAATCACCAGGTGTGGATACTCTGTTAACCATCCCGCCAGTGTCGCTTCCGGGCAGAACTCGATATAAGCTTCATCGGCGACCAGCAAGGCTTTACCGGCGGTCATGTCGAGTAATTTGCGGATGTCGTCAGGATTGATCAGGTTGCCGGTCGGGTTGTTCGGGCTGCACATGTAGACCACTTTCACACCGTCCAGTTGCTCGGCAATGGCAGGCAGATTCAGTTGCCAGTTATCCAGCGCGGCGACGGTGCGATACTCAATGCCGATGGTTTCGGCGCTGACGCTGTACATGCCATATGTCGGCGGGCAGAACAGAATCGCATCTTTTCCCGGCTCGCAGAAAGCGCGCATCAGCAGTTCAATGCCTTCATCGGCTCCACGGCAGGTCAGCACTTGTTCTGGCGACAAACCGGCATAGGCGGCGTAGCGCTCAATCACAATTTTAGGCTGACACTCTGGATAGCGGTTCAGGGTTTGCTGAGACAGTTCAAACGGCACCGGCAGCGGGAATTCGTTGGCGTTCAGCCACACATCACCGTTACCCCCTAAACGACGCGCAGAGAGATAAGGCGTCAATGCACGCACGTTGGCGCGGGCTAAATCTTCAATGCTCATGCTTGCTCCTTCAGCGCGGCAACCCGCAGGGTAACGGCGTTTTTGTGGGCTTCTAACTGCTCAGCGGCAGCTAAGGTTTCAATGGTGGCGGCCAGGTTGAGGAAGCCTTGCGGCGTCAACTCTTGCACCGTCATACGTTTCTGAAAATCCGCTAACCCCAGGCTGGAGCAGGTGGATGTATAACCGTAAGTCGGCAAGACGTGGTTGGTGCCGGAAGCGTAATCGCCCGCAGATTCCGGTGACCAGTCGCCGAGAAACACGGAACCGGCGCTGGTGATCACATCCACCAGATCGCGTGGCTGGCGCGTTTGAATGATCAGGTGCTCTGGACCATACAGGTTAGAAATTTCCACGCACTGTGCCAGATCGCGCAGCACAATCAGACGGCTGCTTTCCAGCGCCTGGCGTGCGGTTGCGGCGCGTGGCAACTGTGCCAGCTGCGCTTCAACCGCCAGCGCGACGCCTTCAGCCAGCTTCAGCGAAGGTGTCAGTAAGATCACCTGCGAATCAGGGCCGTGTTCCGCCTGGGACAACAGGTCAGAGGCGACAAACGCCGGGGTTGCACCTTCATCCGCAATCACCAGCACTTCAGACGGGCCGGCAGGCATATCAATCGCCGCGCCATCCAGACGTTGGCTGACCTGGCGTTTGGCTTCCGTGACGTAGGCATTGCCTGGACCAAAGATCTTGTCCACTTTAGGCACGGTTTCGGTGCCAAAAGCCAGAGAGGCAATCGCTTGCGCACCGCCTACCTGAAACACTTCCTGCACGCCACACAGTTGCGCCGCGTACAGAATCTCATCGGCAATCGGCGGCGGTGAACAGAGCACCACACGACCACAACCGGCAATACGTGCTGGCGTGGCCAGCATTAATACGGTTGAGAACAGCGGGGCGGAGCCGCCAGGAATATACAAGCCAACGGATTTCACCGGGCGGGTAATTTGCTGGCAGCGTACGCCTGGCTGCGTCTCAATATCCACTGCGGGCAAAATCTGTGCATTGTGGAAGGTTTCAATGTTAGCTACCGCAACCGCCATCGCCTGCTTCAGCGTATCGCTCAGGCGATCGCTTGCCGCTTGCATCTCTTCAGGTGTGACGCGCAGGTTTTCCACCTGCGCTTTGTCGAAGCGCGCGCTGAACTCGCGCAGCGCGTCATCGCCTTGTTCTTTCACTTTCGCCAGCACATCGCGCACGATTTCACTGATGCTCGCCGACGCGGAAATCGCCGGACGCATCAGCAGCGCTTGCTGCTGCTGTTCATCACACTGTTGCCAGTCAATCGGGGTCATGATTGTGCTCATGCTGTTACTCCAACATTTTTTCGATTGGCAGTACGAGGATTGAGCTGGCACCCAGCGCTTTCAGTTTTTCCATGGTTTCCCAGAACAGGGTTTCGCTGCTGACCATGTGCATCGCGACGCGGCTGACTTCACCTGCCAGCGGCAACACGGTAGGGCGCTCGGCACCTGGCAGCAGGGCAATGACTTCTTCCAGACGTTCGCTTGGCGCGTGCAGCATGATGTACTTAGATTCACGCGCTTTAATCACGCCCTGAATACGCGTCATCATTTTGTCGATCAGTTCTTGTTTCGCCGCTGGCAACTCGCCGTCACGCTGAATGAGCACCGCTTTAGAACGGTAGATCACTTCTACTTCACGCAGGCCGTTGGCTTCCAGCGTGGCACCGGTAGACACCAGGTCACAAATCGCATCCGCCAGACCAGCGCGTGGCGCCACTTCAACCGAGCCGTTTAGCAGGCAGGATTTGAAAGAAACGCCTTGTTTATCAAGGTATTTCTTCAGCAGGTGTGGATAAGAGGTGGCAATACGTGAGTTTTGCAGGCACTGTGGACCGGTGTATTCGGCATCCACTGGCATCGCCAGGGACAGACGGCAACCGCCGAAATCGAGGCGACGCAGGGTGAAGTAACGTGGATCTTCGCCTTGCGCGCGGCGGTCCAGCAGCTCTTCTTCTAATACGTTTTCACCGACGATTCCGAGATCAACCACACCGTCCATCACCAGGCCTGGGATATCGTCATCACGCACGCGCAGGATATCGATAGGCATGTTCTCCGCAAACGCAATCAGACGCTGCTGCTGAAGGTTAATTTTGATACCGCAGCGGGCCAGCAATTCGCGTGATTCATCACTTAAACGGCCAGATTTCTGCATAGCTATGCGAATACGGGTGTTATCTAACATGTTTCCTGTCCTCTTATTCAATCCTGTCTGAACTCAGTTGGGTTGCGTCCGCCCATAAAAAAAACCCCGGAAGATGATCTTCCGGGGGCTCTCTTTGCGTTCGCACCACTGGAAGATCCTAATCGTCTCCCAGCACACATCGCCTGAAAGACTAGTCAGGATGATGGTGATGATGGTGGTTGAACTGAACGCGTGTCATAGTAAATTCCGTTGCTGAATGAGTATTCATTTGCGTGCTGATTAACCTAACGGAGATAGCCGCTTTTGGCAACCCTTTTTTAACGTCAGTTCTCGGAACCTTCCGCAACAGTTTGCGCTGGTTTGCCATACGCGCTGGGACTAAGATGAAGTGTCTTAGCGCTGTAAAGCAGGAGTCGGTATGAAAAAAGTCGCGATTGTAGGTCTGGGATGGCTCGGTATGCCGCTGGCAATGGCGTTAACGGCACGCGGCTGGCAGGTCACCGGCAGCAAAACGTCCCCGGATGGTGTCGATGCTGCACGTCGCTGCGGGATTGAGGCGTTTCAACTGGTGCTGACACCCGAGATCGAGTGTGAAGCAGATGAGTTAGCTACGCTGATGGCGGTGGATGCGCTGGTGGTGACCTTACCTGCCAACCGCACCGTACAGGGTGGCGAAGATTACATGCAAGCGGTGCAGAACGTGGTCGATACCGCCTTAGCACATAAAGTCCCCCGCATTATTTTTACCAGCTCGTCATCGGTGTACGGCACCGGTTCCGGCGTGATGAAGGAGAGTAGTGCGCTTCAACCTGAAAGCGTCGCCGGTAAAACACTGGTAGAGCTAGAAAACTGGCTGCACGATCTGCCTGGCACCAGCGTCGATGTTGTGCGCCTCGCCGGGTTAGTCGGACCGAATCGCCATCCAGGGCGTTTCCTGGCAGGTAAAACCGGGTTGGATAATGGTGGTCACGCCGTCAATCTGGTGCACCTGGATGATGTGGTGGATGCGATTGTGCTGTTGCTACAAACACCGAAGGGCGGCCGGGTGTATAACCTCTGTGCCTCGAAACACCCCGCACGTGATGACTTTTATCCGTTTGTTTCCAAACAGCTTGGCTTGGTGCCACCGACGTTTGCGGCTGAGGCTGAGCGAACAGCTGGCAAAGTGGTGGATGGCTCGAAGATTTGCAACGAGCTAGGGTTTGAGTACAGCTATGATGACCCGATGAAGATGCCGTTAGAGTGATTTGTGGGTTAATTGCGCTGTTATAGGGCAGCGCATTAATAGAAACCGAACGTATGAGTCGAACATTAAATTATTCATGTAGTAACTTAATTCGAATGTTGGCGATTATAGCCCTGAAAACCCGCAATCTTAAGCGAAAAAAATTACCCATAATTTAGTAAAGATATTGGTGCCTATTCTTTAGGGAAGCGTTAACATAACGACATGATACTTACCCAAAGATATGGCGAATTTATGGATAATCGCAATTGTACGATTGACTGTTTTAGGGCAATGGCCGTTATTCTGGTTTCTTTCTATCACGTATATCGACACATAAACCCTAATTTTACTGTATTAGGATTGAATGTTTACAATCCCATTTTAAACGGATGGATGGGGGTTGGTATATTTTTTGTTATATCTGGATATTGTATGGGGATGGCAACAAACTCCATGCAGTCCAGAGGGGTAACCTTAACCTTATATAGGAAATACCTCGCAAAAAGATTCTTTAGAATCTCAGTCCCATATTATTTTGCGGTAATTTTTTGGATAGTAGCAGTCAATATATTTCACTTATTACCCAAAAGCGCAGGTTTGATAGATATTTTTACGCATGTTTTATATATTCACAATTTTAACATTAAAACAATGTATTCTATCTCGGGTGTGTTTTGGTCACTAGCTGTAGAAATGCAGTTTTATTTAATGCTGCCAGTGCTAATGGTAATCTTCAATAGTGATATCAAGAGGGTGTTGCTTGTCATATTTCTTTTCGGATTGTCATTGTCCATCCATCTAATCGCATCTGATAATGTTATTTTGACGTGGGGTATTGCATCTTATCTCTATGTTTTTATTTTAGGGTGGGTTCTTTATCTGAAAAAAGATGCTCTCAAGGGTTACTTAAGTGGCAGGGCACAGTTATATTTCTTGATTGCTCTGTATGTATCAATGATGTGTATAGATCCAATTTATATCAAGGTTAATAAGTTTTATGAGCTTTTGGTTTCATCAGTGTTTGGTTTGCTAATGGTTTCTGTTATGAGTCAAAGTATCACGCAAAACCTTCGAAATTCATTTTTCGTAAGATTTTTTTCATGGATTGGAAGAATGTCATTTTCTATATATCTTTATAATTACATTTATGTAGCATTTGGCTTTCCATCCAAAAGTTCATATGGTATTCCTCTGGTCGCATTTATTTTAGTCTTTGGGATTTTTATGTATTATATGGTGGAAAGTCCATATGAAATTATTAGAAAAAGAAATTTCAATAGTAGTGCAATGAGCACCAAATAACCCCCCCACCATCCCGTACAAACCAAGTGATAGGGCAGAGTAGCATCAATTCAGCCTCTGCACGCTCTGATCGGCACCAACGTAGATGAATATATTAGACACCTCGGTGGGTTAGTCAGACCAAACCGCAATTCAGGACGTTCCTGGCGGGCAAAATAGGGCTGGATAATGGCTCGCACCTGTCTATCTGTTGCATCTTGTTGATGTTGTGAATGTAGTTTTACGGTGATCGTCCGGTTACCTAACCTTGCGCTTATGGACACACACTGCGCATGACGACTTTTATCCGTTTGTTTCAAAGCTGGTGGGATTAAGGCCCCCGACATTTGCGGCAGAGTAGGAGCGATACAGGTAAAGTGGTTGATGGTGCGAAGATCTGCAATTAGCAGGGATTTGATTACCGTTATTTAGGCCTAGTAAAAATGCCGCTTTAGTGATTATGGAGTACTGAAATTTCATTGGACAGCACATTAATAAAAGCTTATAAGGTAATTTTTTAAACTTACAATTTAAATTTTTTGAATGTTATTGAAAGTCAAAATTCACAACTTTACTTCACGTTATGTTTACATGGGGTCGTATATTAATCAATGGATTATATAAAAGTAATCTTTAGTATTTTAACTGGAATTAACTTGTTAATTTGGAGGGCGTGCATAAAGTATGCCCTCCAAATTTTATTCTAGAATGAAGTCGAACAATATTTTATTATGTAATTATTATTATCCCTCATAATAGAGCCATTTTGTGGCCAGCAAGGCATGTTTTCTATTTTCGCATGATTCTCTTTTATAATACGATCATCAACACGCTGTAAACTCAAGAAGCTAGTCATGTTTATATATTGAACTATTCTGCTGTCACCATACTGGAAGAATGACATCCCGAAGTTTTCGGAGTTATTTGGCTTCCATTTATTATTCAGAGGATCATTGCCATAAAAGTAAATTTTATCTCTTCTAGCTGAGAATGTTGGATACTGCCTGAAAAGGTCGCTCAGCATCATCTGGCTTAACTGGGTGTCTTGTTGATTTGTTACGTAATCTGCGTAAAACATCCTGTTTGAATTTGCTGAGCCTATACAAAGAAGGGTTAATGATACAGCGTAAAGAAATGTTCTTTCTACATCAAAAAATGTAATAACTACAAGTGCTGCAAAGCAAATGGGCATCTGCGTAAGCGTTCTTGCAGGCAGCCATGATCCAGTAATTATATCCAGAGAAAATGGGAAAAGATAAACGCAAATTACAACAAGTACCGGATAAATATTTTTTCTTGATATAGCATGCGCGATCACTGCAATTATTGAGCAAATTGTTATCCAATAGATCCCTAATCCGAAATGAGATTTGTTAGCCAACCTCCACTTTAAGTGGGTAAAAATCCCCTTCAAAACATTACTGGATGAATCCTTACCCCATGATGCCATATCGGTCAGGTACGATGTAGGAGGGATATGGGTTATCCTTTGAACTAAATGTGTTGCAATTGAATAGAATGCATAAACAGAAATAATGAGAGACAAAAGGAAAAGTATCTTCTTTAATCCATTTTTCAATGATGAATTACCATTCATTGAATTAATGAGTTCTCTACTTAGTATTAAAGCCACTGGCATTAAAATGATGCTCTGATATATTGACATTGACATGATGCCCATGACAATAAATGCAAGAGATTTGATTATCCATTTCAGTTCCCCATCAAAAACCATAGCCATTAATGTTGCCAGAAGTATCGAAATAGACAATGTGTCAGCTTGATTCTGGAATTGAAATTGATATGCCAAAAGAGGAATTGATGCACAAATTATAGAGAAGCAAATTGATTTGTGCTTTTGCTCGAAGAGATAGGTTCCAGCTAATGCTGTTGCAATACTTGTTATTACTATGGATAAGGCCATAGTAAAAAATGGTGCGAATGGTTCAGGAAGAATATATTTCCTAATGATGGCGTGGCCCCATCTTCCAAGCTCAATTGTATGATGGTAATTATCAAAAAAGTCTTCATCAATTGATAAGGTGAAATGAGTTAGTTCGAACCCATACATGACGCAGTAAGAAATAAATGCTGCGAAAAAAGCATATTTAAATGTATTAAGTTTTTCATGGTTAAAATCAATCGATTTACAAAGACTCATGTGGGGTCCTTCTTAATGCTTCTGTAAGAATAATCATTGTTTTTTTGTGGGGCATGCAATTTCCATGATGTAACTCGTACTGTTTTAGCAGCAACGGCCTGGCTTTCAGGATGTAATTAAGCTTCACTATATTAATCCTCGAATTGATCTATCAAGCAATCTCATTTCTTATTGTCATCAGTATTGTAAGTTGATAAGCATGTTAGTTTGTTTTTTTTTTCATGTTATCTTCACAAACCTGCGGTGTCATTTTTTTTGATTTTATATATCTAGGTCGCCCTTTGCTCTCAATATAAATCCTACCAATATACTCACCAAGCACACCAATGCCGATAAGTTGAACGCCACCTAAAAACAGCATTGAAACCATAATCGAAGGATAACCCTTTACTGGGTTACCCCAAAATATGGTGTCTATCAACATCCATGCGCCATAGATAAAGGACAGGGCAGCAACAAACAACCCAATATACGTCCATATTCTGAGTGGGAAGGTTGAAAATGAAGTGATCCCTTCTAATGCGAGATTCCACAACTTCCAACCATTAAACTTGGTTGTGCCAGCTACACGATCAGCGCGGGCATATTCTACAACGGCTGTTTTACCGCCGACCCAACTCAGTACGCCTTTCATAAATAAATTACGCTCTTGAAGCAGTTTGATATTTTCAACCACCTCGCGTGACATCAAGCGAAAATCACCCACGTTCTCTTCAATCTTAGGTGAGCTGATTTTGTTGTGTAATTTATAAAACCATTCGGCTGTTTTTCGCTTCAGATGAGAGTCCGTACTACGGTCAACCCGTTTAGCGAGTACGATGTCTGCACCTTGTTGCCATTTCTCAATCATCTGAGGAATGACTTCAATAGGATCCTGCAAGTCGACATCAATAGGGATAATGGCGTCGCCCGTTGCGGCTTCTAGCCCGGCAAAAAGTGCCGGTTCTTTACCAAAGTTACGGGTAAATGAAATGTGCTTCACCAGGCTATCATTGGCTTCTAATTGCGTTAACACTGCCTCAGTGCTGTCGGTGCTACCATCATTAATAAAAACCAACTCAAGGCTGTGTTCTTTAAAGGGGGCAAATTCGCGCACAGCATTATAAAAGAGGGGAATGGCCTCCTCTTCATTTAACACTGGAACGATCAAAGAAAATTTCATTAACTTTTCCTAAACACAAAAAACTTCGAATAGACGAAGCCGCAAACCAGACTC
Organism: Pantoea vagans; assembly: GCF_001506165.1. Classification (NCBI taxonomy): domain Bacteria; kingdom Pseudomonadati; phylum Pseudomonadota; class Gammaproteobacteria; order Enterobacterales; family Erwiniaceae; genus Pantoea; species Pantoea vagans. The sequence continues at coordinate 1,354,194 of NZ_CP011427.1, forward strand.
AGTGCGGAGAAGAAAATCAGTGTCACGATGGGGTTAATATGAAGGCGGTCTGCTGTCCAACCGACTGACACCGCCATGGCTCCCATAAAGAATATATAGAGGAAATATCGCGCGGTGGTGGCTTCGGCGTTAAAGGTCCATTTCGCATTGGCGAAGAAGGAGAATGTGACAGCAACACAGAAGGCAGCAAGGTTAGCCATAGATTGCTTGGCACCACTGGCTAAGAGCGCACCAAAAACTGCCCAATGGATGGCTGTATTAACCACTCCGACAGAGGTATACCTCGCAAACAACCTAAGCATTTCTGCACCCTTAAAATGAAAGTGCCTGATCCTCGCATTACCGTAGGGTTATAGCAAGTTTTGGTAAGAGAGTGAGAGTGATGCGTAAATTGCTGCGAGTGCGTGTTGCATAATGATCTGAAAATTAACTCACATTGTACTGATGGTAGCGGCGCGATTTATCGCGCGTTTTTTAAACCCGCGCAATGAATTGCGCCGCTACAATGCGTTGCTCTTAAACCCCCAACCGATCCCGCAACGCATACCACACCGCGCCCATCGCCGTAAGCGGCACCTTAAACCGTCTCCCTCCCGGGAACGGCAGGTGCGGCAGTTTCGCGAACGCATCAAATCTCTCCGCATGCCCGCGCAGCACCTCAGCGATCAACTTCCCTGACAGATGTGTACAGGTCACGCCATGTCCGCTATCCCCTTGCATAAAGAACGCATTTTTCTCAACCTGCCCAAACTGCGGCATGCGGGACAGCGTGAGCAGGAAGTTACCGCTCCAGCGGTGGCTAATCTTCACATCCTTTAGCTGCGGGAAGGTCTTCAGTAGTTTCGGTCGAATCAGCGCTTCAATATTATCCGGCTCACGCGCGCCGTACACCACACCGCCGCCGTACAGCAGGCGGTTGTCGGCGGTCAGGCGGAAATAATCCAGCAGATAATTACAGTCTTCAACGCAGTGGTTATTCGGCAACAAACCCAACGCCTGGTCACGGCTCAGGGGCTCTGTAGTGACGATCTGTGAACCGCACGGCATGCTTTTGCGGCTCAGGCGTGGTTCCAATTGCGAGGGCAGATAGGCATTACCTGCAAATATCACAAAGGTTGCTGTCACTTCGCCTTTAGCGGTTCTCACCCGATGCGGTTCGCCATATTTCACATCCAGTGCTGCGGACTGTTCGTAAATGCGACCACCGTGGCGGCGAATCGCTTCGGCTTCACCCAGTGCCAGATTCAGCGGATGCAGATGCCCGCCGCGCTTGTCCAGCAATCCACCGACGTAGCGATCGGTTGCCACCTCACGCCGAATACCGCGTTCATCCAACAGCTCTAAATCGTGATTACCATAACGCGCCCAGTTGGCTTTTTGACTGCGTAAGTGGCCCATCTGACGTTGATTGAGCGCGGCAAAAATACCCCCGGGGCGATAGTCACAGGCAATGGCGTAACGATCGATACGATCGCGGATAATCTCCGCGCCTTCAAACATCATGCTGCCGAGCATGGCTGCCACATCTTTACCGTAACGCTGCTCAATCACATCCACATCACGGCTGTAGGAGTTTACCACCTGGCCGCCGTTGCGCCCGCTGGCACCAAACCCGACTTTGGCGGCTTCGAGTACCACCACATCGTAACCGGCTTCGGTCAAAAACAGTGCAGAGGAGAGGCCAGTAAACCCCCCGCCAATAATACACACGTCACACTGCACGGACTCCTGCAGTTCTGGCCAGACTTCATGCGCGTTAGCCGTGGCCGCGTAATAACTTCCTACATGTTGCATGAGACCCTCCTTTAACGCGGGACGTTAAAAATTTGCCGGCGTATGCGCACTAATAATGCGACACGGTTGCTCTGACGTATTGGTAAAACTGTGTGGCAATCCGGTATCGATCACGTAGCTCTCGCCACAATTGAGATGATAGCTTTGGCCGTTCACCACCAGGGTGATTTCGCCCTCCAGCACGGTGCCGGTCTCCTCACCAGGATGGCGCAATTTCTCACCGGTGCTGGCGCCGGGTTCATAACGCTCCAGTAGCATCGCCAGTGCGCGCTTTTCTGCACCGTTCTCTACCAGACGCAAGGAGACGCCCAGACTGCCGATTTCCACGCACTCTTCCGGGCGCACAATCACACGTGGCGTACTGTTCACTTTCGGCTCGGAGAAAAACTCCGACAGCGACAGGCCATACACCTTGAGCAACTTCTGTAAGGTGCTTAACGCCGGGCTGACTTTATCCTGCTCAATGGTGCTGATGGCACTGTGCGTTAATCCTGACAACTCAGCGACGCGACGCTGAGACAATCCCAACTCCTGCCGGATTTGCGACAAACGTCGTCCGGGCGCCAGAGTGGCATCATTCATGGCTGTTTTTCCTTGTGGTAACAGACAGCAGCGTGGATAAAGGCCGCGAACAGACGTTGCGAGGCCGGATCTTGATCGGAATGCCACTCCGGATGCCACTGCACCGCCAGGGCAAACGGGTGCTGACGTAAACTCACCGCCTCAATCAGCCCATCAGGCGCACGCGCTTCAATGCGTAACTGCGGGCCTGTTTCGCGAATCCCTTGACCGTGCAAAGAGTTCACGGCAATCGCGTTAGCACTCCCCAGGACTTGGCTCAGTAGCCCGTCGGCTTCTGGTTGCACTTCATGCACCGGTGCGTATTGCTGTTCGAGGGGCAGCGCATCATCTTCCCGATGTTCCTGGAAAAGATGCGTCATATGCAGTTGGCGATACAGGGAGCCACCATTTGCCACCACCAGCTCTTGCAGGCCGCGGCAAATGCCAAAGATCGGCATCTTCTTGCCGATGGCATGGGTAATCAAACCGAAGGCGAGACGATCGCGCGCCGGATCGGCATGCTCCTCTTTCCCTTCTTCGCCGTAATGCCAAGGTTCAATATTGCTCGGGCTGCCGGTCAGCAAAATGCCATCCAGCAGCGTCATACTGTTTTCTAATAGATGGGGGGCCTGCATCAGTTGATGCGGTAAAGGCAAGGGCACACCACCGGCAAGGACGATGGCATCAAGATATTTATTGTGAACCGTCTGCCCGAGATGGTTGCCAATGTGGTTCTGACACATCACTACGCCAATCAAGGGTTTGTCAAAAATAATGCCCATAACGTCTCCGCGTTGCTGTTCAATATTTTCACCGTTTTTGCGGGGCTGGTCTAAAAAGTGTGCAATATATTGTCAATCTAGCAACCGTCTGTTCGTTCTTCCACCAGATTTGTTACATTTGCACACTTTTTGCGTTGGAGCTATGTTAGAAGAGTGGCTGTTATTTTGAGCATTGCGCGAACCAATACTAAACGGTAAAGGGCGGGTGGGAACATGACGAACCTCGTAGAAGTAGAAGACTTCACGCGGCACAGTGAAGAGAAACGAACAAGCGCGTTCCAGCTGGAGGTTAAAACCTGGCTGGAACGCCATCCTGAAACGCAGTATGTCGATATTCTTCTTAATGATTTAAATGGGGTGTTTCGCGGTAAGCGCATTCCCATTGCCGCACTGGCAAAACTGGATAAAGGCTGTTATTTCCCCGCCTCGGTTTACGCCATGGATATCCTCGGTAATACCGTCGAAGAAGCCGGACTCGGACAGTCACTGGGCGAACCCGACAACCTCTGCATGCCAATTCCTGGCACCCTAATCCCTTCAGGCGCCGATCCACAACGTATCGCGCAGCTGTTACTCACCATGTGTAACCAAGATGGCACTCCCTTTGACGTTGAACCCCGCAATGTCCTCAACCGCTTGTGGCAGCTATTGCGCAATCGAGGGCTATTCCCGGTGGTAGCGGTAGAGCTGGAGTTCTATCTGGTCGATAAAAAGCGTGATGCGGAGGGCTATATCCAGCCGCCGTGTGCGCCGGGTAGTGATGAACGCAATATGCAGAGCCAGGTTTATTCGGTCGATAATCTCGACCATTTCGCTGATGTTCTGCGTGATATTGACGATCTTGCTCGACAGCAGGGCATTCCTGCGGATGGCGCGCTGGCGGAAGCGTCCCCAGGCCAGTTTGAAATCAATCTGCATCACACCCGCGATATCTTAAAAGCCTGCGATCACGCGGTTTTACTAAAACGTTTGGTACGTCAGGTCGCTGAAAATCACGGTATGACCGCCACCTTTATGGCGAAACCCTATGAGGAGTACGCCGGTAGCGGGATGCATGTGCATATCAGTATGCTGGATGCGGCAGACCACAATGCGTTCTCCCTCGATGATGGCAGCGACTCACCTTTGTTGAAGCGTGCGCTAGCCGGAATGATTGATTTGATGCCCGCTTCAATGGCGCTGCTGGCGCCCAACGTCAACGCCTACCGCCGTTTCCTGCCGGAAGCCTATGTGCCGTTACAGGCGTCATGGGGGCACAACAACCGGACGGTGGCGTTGCGTATCCCTTGTGGCGATGCGGATAACCATCGCGTGGAGTATCGGGTGGCCGGGGCAGACGCAAATCCTTACCTGGTGGTGTCAACAATTCTTGCCGGAATCTTGCATGGTCTGGATACTCAGCTACCCTTACCACACCCGGTGCAGGGCAATGGTCATGAGGCGGAGGGGCTGCCATTGCCTGTTCGCCAGAGTGATGCGCTGTATGAGTTTGAGAACAGCTATCCTCTGCAAAAATTGTTGGGTGAGCATTTCAGCGGGGTCTGGCATAGCTGCAAACAGAATGAGTTGATGCAGTTTGAACGGCTTATCACCGCCACTGAAATCGACTGGATGTTGAAAAACGCCTGACCGGGAGAAGAATTTCGCTAACGTCTTGTGCCGATGGCATAAGTTGGGGCAAAATACGCCCCCTGCAAAATGCAAAACATAACCGACGCTTATAACGTCGGTTATTTTTTTGTAGGAAGAAGTACCCACACACATTACCGAGGCCGGACACGCATCCGGATAGATAGATACTGACAACACGCTTGGGCGTGAGATTTGAGGAAAACAAAGATGGGGCTGTTTACAATTGCACCAGCGCAGGCTGGTTCTCGCTTTCGTGATGATTACGGCGCGGCGACAATCGCAAACACTAATATCACTTCTCACTGCAGCACGTTGCGCAGTATCCCGCAGATCACCTCTGTTGGGGGCCTGAACAATGTCGCTTAACACCTCTGCACCACAGCGTGCACACCTGAAAAAATCCCTGACCTTGATCCCTGTGGTCATGATGGGCCTGGCGTATATGCAGCCAATGACCCTGTTCGATACTTTCGGTATCGTGTCTGGATTGACCGACGGCCACGTCGCCACCGCTTATGCTTTCGCGCTGATCGCGATACTGTTTACTGCCGTGAGCTACGGCAAGCTGGTACGCCGCTTCCCATCTGCGGGCTCCGCTTACACCTATGCTCAGAAGGCTATCAGTCCGCACGTCGGCTTTATGGTGGGCTGGTCATCACTGCTGGACTATCTGTTCATGCCGATGATCAACATCCTGCTGGCGAAAAGCTACTTTGAGACGCTGGTGCCAGGTATTCCGTCGTGGATTTTCGTGGTGTTGCTGGTGGCCTTTATGACCATCTCCAACCTGCGTGGTATCAAAACCGTGGCCAACTTCAACAGCGTGATCGTGGTGCTGCAAGTGGTGGTGATGGTAGTGATTACCGGTATGGTGATCTACGGTGTGGCAAGTGGTGTTGGCGCAGGTACACTGACCAGCAGCAAGCCTTTCTGGTCTGAGAATGCCCATGTGGTGCCGATGATTACCGGTGCGACAATCCTGTGCTTCTCGTTCCTTGGCTTTGATGGTATCAGCTCATTGTCAGAAGAGACCAAAGATGCAGAACGTACCATCCCACGCGCGATTTTCCTGACTGCGCTGATTGGTGGTGTGATCTTTATCGGGGTGTCTTACTTCCTGCAGCTGTACTTCCCGGACATCTCTCGTTTCCAGAATCCGGATTCATCACAGCCTGAAATCATGCTGTTTGTCGCAGGTAAAGCCCTGCAAATCGGCATCCTGATCTTCTCTGTGGTGACGGTACTGGCATCTGGTATGGCGGCACACGCCGGCGTTTCACGTCTGATGTACGTGATGGGCCGTGATGGTGTCTTTCCGCAGCGTTTCTTTGGCTTTGTGCATCCGAAATACCGCACACCGTCACTGAACGTGCTGTTGGTAGGTGCGGTGGCGTTGCTGGCAATCAACTTCGACCTGGTCACCGCGACGGCGCTGATTAACTTCGGTGCGCTGGTGGCGTTCACCTTTGTGAACCTGTCGGTCATTGCCCAGTTCTGGATCCGTGAGAAGCGTAACAAGACGCTGAAAGATCACCTCAACTATCTGGTGTTGCCTGTGATGGGCGCGCTGACAGTGGGTGCGTTGTGGATTAACCTGGAAGAGACCTCAATGGTGCTCGGCCTGGTGTGGGCAGCCGTCGGGATTATTTACCTGGCGTTTGTAACGCGCACCTTCCGCAATCCAGTACCGCAGTTCAGCGAAGAAGTGTAATTACCTTTTCCCTCACCCTAACCCTCTCCCGCTTGCGGGAGAGGGGACTGCTCGCAGAAGTCGTTAAATTCTGAGCGGTTTTCTCCCTCACCCTGTGGGAGAGGGCCGGGGTGAGGGCATCAGGCCGCAGTAGAATTACCCCGCCAGCACCAATTCCCAACTTCCCGCACTCAGCTCCTCTCGCCCCGATTTACTCAATTCCGTATCCGTAATCAAAGTATCGAAGCGCTCCAGCGGCAAAGCCAGATGCGTGGCAATCTTGTTGTACTTGGAACTGTCGCTCAACAGCACCCGCTTGCTGCTGACATCACTGGCAGCCAGCTTCACCGGCACCTTGTCTTCGTCTGGAGTAAATAAACCGCGCGGCCCCCAGCAAGAGGCGGAGATAAAGGCAATATCAATCGCCAGCATCCGCAAGCTGCGCGCCGCCGCTTCACCCACGCTGGAGCGGTTTTCACGACACACCGTACCGCCAGTGTGAATCAGCTTGCAGCCGCTGCTCTCCATCAGCAACCGGGCGATGACAAAATCATTGGTCACCACCAGTAAGTCATCACGCTCCACCAGCTCTCGCGCCAGCGCTAAGGTGGTGGTGCCGGCATCAAGATAGATACAGCTATTACGTGGAATGTGGCGGGCAGCAAACTGACCAATCGCCATTTTTTCACTGCTGTACATATTGGTTTTCGCCAGATGCGACGGTTCCGCCGCCAGGCGATCGGCTGAACGCACGCCGCCGGAAACCGATAACACCGCACCCTGGTCTTCCAGCTTCTGCACATCGCGACGAATCGTCATGTGCGAAACCCCCAAACGCTCGGTCAGTTCGGCAATACTCACCACGCCGCGTTCAGCGACCAGCGCTAAAATCTGTTGATGACGCTCTACCGGAATCACATCGCTCTCCCTGATTTATCATTTTTTCACATTGTAGAGCATCGATTCACAGCCTGCAGCACATTTATCTTTGCGAAATATCTGCTTTTTTCCCGCTGTAGAGCGCCTCAGCGGTACAGACTTGGTTTGTGAAACGATGTTATCTCCTGTGCAGGTAAGTTAATTTTTGTGATTTACAGCACGTTTCTCAGCCAGTAACTGCGGCAGAATTAACACCAATGAACAAATTATCACTTAAATTAACAACGGAGGTGTGCTGTGTCAGCAACCGTGAATAACATCGGCGTGATTGGTTTGGGTTCCATGGGCATGGGCGCGGCGCAGTCCTGTATCCGCGCAGGCCTGAACACCTGGGGCGTTGATTTGAACCCTAAAGCGCTTGAAACGCTGCGCCAGGCCGGTGCTCGTGACGCACAGACCTCTGCTGCGGGTTTTGCACAAGAGTTAGATGCTGTGCTGCTGCTGGTGGTGAATGCGGCGCAGGTTAAAGCGATTCTGTTCGGCGAAACCGGTCTGGCCGCGCAGCTTAAGCCGGGCACGGTAGTGATGGTCTCTTCCACCATCTCTTCACAGGATGCGCAAGCCATCGAACAGCAACTGGCGCAACACCAGTTACTGATGCTGGATGCGCCGGTATCTGGCGGTGCGGCGAAAGCTGCCGTAGGCGAGATGACGGTGATGGCGTCGGGCAGCGATGAAGCCTTTGCCTTGCTGAAACCAGTGCTGGATGCCGTCGCGGCAAAAGTGTATCGCGTGGGCAGTGAAATTGGCCTGGGTTCAACCGTGAAAATCATCCACCAACTGTTGGCTGGCGTGCACATCGCTGTCGGGGCCGAAGCGATGGCGCTCGCCGCTCGCGCTGGTATCCCGCTGGATACCATGTACGACGTGGTGACCAATGCTGCAGGTAACTCGTGGATGTTTGAGAACCGCATGCGTCACGTGGTAGACGGTGATTACTCACCGAAATCCGCGGTTGATATCTTCGTAAAAGATCTCAACCTCGTGGCGGATACCGCTAAATCGCTGCACTTCCCGCTGCCACTGGCTTCGACCGCGCTCAACATGTTTACCGAAGCCAGCAATGCCGGTTACGGTCGTGAAGATGACAGCGCCGTGATCAAGATTTTCAGCGGTATCACGCTGCCAGAGTCAAAGGAGAAGTAACCATGCGTTTAGGCGTGATTGCAGACGACTTTACCGGTGCAACCGATATTGCCAGTTTCCTGGTACAGAACGGTCTGCCGACGATTCAGTTCAACGGCGTGCCGGAAAGCCATGATGACCTGAGCGCGCAGGCGATTGTGATCAGCCTGAAGTCACGTTCGTGCCCGCCACAGCAGGCGATTGATCAGTCGCTGGCCGCGCTGGCCTGGTTGCAACAGCAGGGCTGTGACCGTTTCTATTTCAAGTATTGCTCCACCTTTGACAGCACCGAGCACGGCAATATTGGCCCGGTGACCGATGCGTTGCTGGCGGCGCTGGGCGAAACGCAAACGGTGATCTCCCCGTCGCTGCCGGTTAACGGTCGTACGGTGTATCAGGGCTACCTGTTCGTTGCCGATCAACTGCTGTCTGAATCAGGCATGCGCCACCATCCGGTGACACCGATGACCGACAGCAACCTGGTGCGCTTAATGACGCGTCAGGCTAAAGGTCAGGCCGCAGTGATCAACGCGGTGCAGCTGGATAAGGGTGCCGCAGCGGTGCGCGAACAGCTTGCCGTACTGAAAGAGCAGGGCATCAACTATGTGGTGCTGGATGCGCTCAACGAGCAGCATTTGCTGACGCAGGGCGAAGCGTTGAAAGAGACCGTGCTGGTGACCGGCGGTTCTGGTCTGGCGATAGGTATCGCGCGGGCATGGGCTACGCAGCAGCAGAACAGTGATGCTGAACAAGCAGGGCGTCCACAGGGTGAACGCGCGGTGGTGATTTCCGGGTCTTGCTCGCAGATGACCAACCGCCAGGTGCAAGCCTATCGCCAGCAGGCCCCTTCTCACGAAGTGCTGGTGGAACGTTGCCTTGATGATGCTGAAGGCTATGCGCAGGAGTTGTGTGACTGGGTCGCCGCTCATCAGCAGCAGGCGCTGGCACCGCTGCTGTTTGCCACCGCAGACGCTCAGCTGTTGCAGGCGATTCAGCAGCAGTATGGCGCAGCGCGCAGCAGTGAAGCGGTGGAGCAGCTGTTTGCCGCCGTCACGCGTGAGCTGAAATCACGTGGCTGGCAGCGCTTTATCGTGGCCGGTGGCGAGACCTCTGGTGTGGTCGCGCAAAGCCTTGGTGTCACCGCTTTCCACATCGGGCCGATGATCTCCCCAGGCGTGCCGTGGGTGCGTGACATCCATCAGCCGCTGTCACTGGCGCTGAAATCCGGCAACTTTGGTGACGAACAGTTCTTCGCCCGCGCACAAACGGAGTTTTCCTCATGACCGAACAACAAGCACGCGAAGAGATGGTGCAACTGGGCGCATCCTTCTTCCAGCGCGGTTACGCTACCGGCTCGGCAGGTAACCTGTCGTTGCTGTTGGAAGATGGCAACCTGCTGGCCACGCCAACCGGCTCCTGCCTGGGGGAATTGCAGGCCGACCGTTTGTCAAAAGTCACTATGCAGGGCGAGTGGATCTCGGGTGATAAGCCTTCGAAAGAAGTCGCGTTTCATCGGGCGCTGTATCTGAACAATCCCGCCTGTAAAGCGGTGGTGCACCTGCACAGCCATTATCTGACGGCGCTGTCGTGCCTGAACGATCTGGATAGCGAGAATTGCATTCGCCCGTTCACGCCCTATGTGGTGATGCGCGTGGGTGATGTGCCGGTGGTGCCGTATTACAAACCGGGTGACGATCGTCTGGCGGAAGATTTGGCGCAGCTCGCACCACGTTACAACGCCTTCCTGCTGGCCAATCACGGTCCGGTGGTGGTGGGTAAATCGCTGCGTGAAGCAGCCAATAATACTGAAGAGCTGGAAGAGACCGCGCGTCTGATGTTCACGCTCGGCGACCGCTCCATTCGTTATCTCACCGATAGCGAAGTCGCGGAATTGAGGAATTACTGATGCCAAAGTTTGCTGCCAATTTATCGACCCAGTTTGGCGAACTGCCATTTATCGAACGCTTTGCCGCTGCGGCCAACGCCGGTTTCCGCGCCGTTGAGTTCCTGTTCCCGTACGACTATCCCGCTGAGGTGATTAAAGCCGAGCTGGAGAAACATCAGCTGGAGTTGGTGCTGTTCAACACCGCGGCCGGTAATGTGCAGGCCGGTGAGTGGGGCGTGTCTGCCATTCCGGGCCGTGAAGCGGAAGCTCGCGCTGATATCGATCGCGCGCTGGAATATGCCATTGCCCTGAATTGCCCGCAAGTGCATGTGATGGCAGCCACAGTGCCAAACGGTGCCGACCAGGCGGTGTACGAAGAGACGTTTGTGCGCAACATGCATTACGCCTCAGAGTGCTTTGCACCGCATGGCATTCGTTTGCTGCTGGAAGCACTGAATCCGGTGACCAAACCGAATTACCTCTATTCCAGCCAGTATCAGACGCTGGCGATGATGGAGCGAATTGACCGTCCAAATGTGTTCACGCAGTTGGACCTGTTCCACGCGCAGCTGGTGGACGGCAATCTCAGCCACCTGATCCGTGAATACGCCGGACGCTATCGTCACATCCAGATCGCATCCGCGCCACATCGTCATGAGCCGGATGAGGGCGAGATCAACTATCCGTACCTGTTCAACCTGTTGGATGAGGTTGGTTACGACGGCTGGGTTGGTTGCGAATACTTCCCACGCGGTCGTACCGAAGCGGGACTCGGCTGGTTCGCCCCTTACGCCAAATAACCTTTGTTGTACCGCTCAGCACAGTGCTTTTGCGCCCTGTGTTGAGTGAAGTCTTACCTGAATTTGTAAAACACTAAAAAAACATACCCAAGGCTCCCCTAAATAATTCGAGCTGCAGGACAAAAGCGTCGAAGGACGCTTTTGAACAGCGCTTGCGCTGGCCCGCAGGGTGAGGCCATAGGCCGAATCATGCGGCAAGTGGGCGAATCCCCAGGAGCTTACATAAGTAAGTGACTGGGGTGAATCCACGCAGCCAACGCACCTGCGGCTTGAAGTATGACGGGGAATAGAATTAGAGGTTTATCATGTCTACCGCGTTGCTGCTTGCTATCGCTACGGCCAGCATAGTCATATTGCTGCTGCTGGTGATTAAAGCCAAAGTTCATCCGTTTGTTGCTTTACTGATTGTCAGTCTTATCGTTGCCATCAGTACCGGGATCCCGGCTGATAAAATCATGGAAACCATCTTTAGCGGCATGGGCAACCTGCTGGGGCATATCACCATCATCATCGTGCTGGGGGCGATGCTGGGCGCAGTGATTGAAGCCTCGGGCGGTGCCGAATCATTGGCACAGCGCTTCAGTAAGACGCTCGGTATCAAACGTACCGTTGCAGCACTGACCATGGCAGCGTTTATCCTCGGTATTCCGGTGTTCTTTGAAGTCGGCTTTATTATTGTGATCCCGCTGATCTACGGCTTCACTAAGGTGGCACGCGTCTCACCGTTGAAGTTTGGTCTGCCAATGGCGGGTGTGATGCTGACGGTGCATGTGGCGTTGCCAACGCATCCGGGTGCTGCCGCCGCCGCCGGTATTCTGCATACCGATATGGGCTGGTTGATGATGTTGGGTATCCTGATCTCCATTCCAGTGGGTGTGGTGGGTTACTACGTCGCCAAAGCCATGAACCTGCGCCAGTATCACCTTTCGGTGGATGTACTGGAGCAGTTGCAGTTAGCGAAACCCGAAGGCACGGTAAAGAGCGAAGTGCCACCACCGGGCGCACTGACCATTGCGGGTCTGATTGTGGTGCCGATTGTGTTGATCGTACTGGGAACCCTGGCGCACTCGGTGTTAGCAGAAGGTAGCGTTCTCCGTTCAGTGATGACGGTGATTGGTAATCCGCCGATTGCCCTGTTAATCGCGCTGGCGCTGGCGGCCTGGTTACTCGGCATACGTCGCGGCTGGAGCAAAGAGAAGCTGGAAGATCTGACTGGCCGTGCGATCCCAAGTTCTGCCAGCGTAATTCTGGTGGCGGGTGCGGGCGGTGCTTTCGGTAAAGTGCTGGTGGAGTCTGGCGTGGGTAAAGCGCTGGCGGTGACGCTGGAAACTTTGCATCTGCCACTGGTGCCAGCGGCGTTTATCCTGTCACTGGCGCTGCGAGCGTCACAGGGCTCTGCCACGGTGGCGATTCTGACCACCAGCGGCCTGTTAAGCCAGGCGGTGGGCGATGTGACCGACATGCAGCGCGTGCTGGTGACATTAGCAGCATGCTTCGGTGGCCTGGGCTTGTCACACGTTAATGATGCCGGTTTCTGGGTGGTGACGCGCTATCTGGGTCTGTCAGTGGCTGATGGCCTTAAGACCTGGACCGTGCTGACCACGCTGATGGGCCTGAGCGGTTTTGCCCTGACGTGGATGGTGTGGGGCTTGATTTAAATAAGCAGCTAAAGGCCCCCATCCTAACCCTCTCCCACATGCGGGAGAGGGGACCGCCCGCAGAAGTCGTTAAATTCTGTGCGGTTTTCTCCCTCTCCCTGTGGGAGAGGGCCGGGGTGAGGGCATCAGACTGCTAATGATTAAGACACCAGTTCCTGCGCATACAAATACAACGCTTTCAGCTGTGCCATCTTCTCCGCGTTATCCTCATGCAAACTCGCTAACGACTCCAGCTCCAGCAAAAACGCCTGCACGCGCTCGGCATTCAGCGCTTCACGGCGGTGCTGTAACCAGCGCTGCTGCTCTTGATCATCCAGGGTGCCAGGAAAGTTGCGCGCGCGGTAACGGAACAGCAGTTTGGCGATGCGTTTATCGTCAAAGGCCAAATCCAGGGCCGGTAAATTCTGGGGGGGCGTCTGGCGCACAATGTTCATATTGGCGCGATCGGCATCGCTAAAGAAGCCATCATACAATTGCGCATCAACATCATCGGAAGGCTTAAACGGCTCCGCGTCGGCAAACAACGTGACCGCTTTCTCACGCACTTCGGCATGTTGACGCAGCAGCGCAAGGTTCGCCAGGCAACGCTGACGATCGATATTCAGCCGCTCGGCATCTTCAGGGCGCAAGGTATTGGCAGGCGCAAGCACCGGGCACTTATTGATGTGCACCAGTTTGATCGGCACAGCTGCCCGGTCACCCAGTTCACTCTGTTTGGTGTAGAGACGCTCACGCAGTTCATCTGCATTCAGCTCCAGCAGTGGCGACATATCTCCCGCCAAATCCACCACGATCAGCGCATTACGATTATCCGGATGCCATGCCACGGGCACCACCCAACTGGTGTTGCCGCGCGCCGCACCGAACATGCCTGAAACATGCACCAGCGGCTTCATCTGTGGGATATCAATCAGGTTCATCAGTTTCTGTTTATTGCGATGGGTAAACAGAAACTCAAATAGCTTCGGCTGCTTCTCTTTGACCAGTTTGGCCATCGCCAGTGTGGCGTAGACATCGGACATCGCATCGTGCGCTTGCTCATGCGCCACACCGTTTGCCTTGGTGAGGTGCTCCAGCTTAAAGCTGGGGAAACCGTCATCATTCTCCGGCCAGACAATGCCGTCAGGACGCAGGGCATAGCAGGCACGCATCACATCCAGCAGATCCCAACGTGAGTTGCCGTTTTGCCAGCTCCAGCCGTAGGGATCAAAAAAGTTGCGATAGAAGATGTTGCGCGTGACTTCATCATCAAAGCGCACGTTGTTGTAACCAATCACACAGGTTTGTGGCTCGGTAAACAGCCCGTGAATACGCTCAGCAAAGGCCGTTTCCGTCACGCCGCGCGCTTTGGCGACCTGCGGTGTGATACCGGTGATCATTACCGCTTCCGGTTGTGGCAGGTAGTCATCGGCGGGCTGGCAATAAAACACCTGCGGTTCACCTACCGCATTGAAATCTTTATCGGTACGCAGCCCGGCAAACTGCGCGGGGCGGTCCAGTGAGGGACTTTTACCGAAGGTCTCGTAATCATGGAACAAGAAGGTGAACTCAGAGGCGGGCACGGCGGTATCCTGGCAGTGGAAAATCAACGCACAGAATAGTCGTGTGCCGGGGCCAGCACAACCTTGTTTGCCATTGCTGCGGAAGGGCGCGCAGCATTTGTCCGCAGTTCATACTTTTTTTCAATTTATTCAAATATCAAAGCGCTAATTGCCGTAAAACGTGCGGCGGTAAATTCATTTTTTTGATTTCGAGGAAGAAGTGTTGAAAAGGCGTCTGTTGGTAACTGTATCTGGAATGATTGTTTGGGCATCGCTGGCACAGGCTGACGACAGCATGCCATTCCCTCTGACGCCTCCGCCGATTGATGCGGCTTCATGGGTGTTAATGGACGCCACAACGGGCCAAATCCTCACGGCGGGCAATCCCGATGAAGAGCGTAATCCGGCGAGCCTCACCAAACTGATGACCGGTTACGTGGTCGATCGTGCGGTCGATCAGAAAAAAATCACCCGTGATGATGTGGTCACCGTGGGTAAAGATGCCTGGGCGGCGGGAAATCCGGTGTTCAAGGGTTCTTCACTGATGTTCCTTAAGCCCGGCGATAAAGTCACCGTTCGCGATTTGATGCGCGGTGTGATCATCGATTCCGGCAACGATGCTTGCGTGGCGTTGGCAGATTACGTCGCAGGCAGTCAGGACAGCTTCGTCAATATGATGAACAACTATGTCCAGAAGCTCGGCCTGACGCACACCCATTTTGAAACCGTGCACGGTCTGGATGCGCCGGGTCAGCACACCACCGCGCGTGATTTGGCGGTGCTGTCACGTGCGATCATCAACGGCGAGCAAGATTTCTACGCCATGTACGCAGAGAAAACCCTGAGCTGGAACGGCATTACCCAGAACAACCGTAACGGTTTGTTGTGGGATCAAAACCTTCACGTAGATGGCATGAAAACAGGCCATACTGAAACAGCAGGTTTTAACATCATCGCGTCAAACATTGTCGGCCGTCATCGTCTGATTGCGGTGATCATGGGCGGCAAGAGCTCAAAAGGGCGCGAAGAGCAGGCACGCAAACTGCTGGTGTGGGGCCAGAACAACTTTGACACCGTGCAGCTGTTCCATGCCGGTAAGAAAATCGGCACCGAGAATGTCTGGTACGGCAACCCACATAAAGTGGATGTCGGCACCACCGAGGATATCTACCTGTCGCTGCCGCGCACTGAAGTCTCTAACGTGATGGCGAAATACGTTATCGAACGTAAAGACCTGGAAGCACCGCTGAAAGCGGGTGAGCAGGTGGGTGAAATTCAGGTGATGGACAAAGATAAACAGCTGGCAAGCTATCCGCTGTACGCATTACAAGCGGTGGACAAAGCGGGCATCATCACGCGCATCAGCGACTACGTGAAACAGAAACTGTAATCCGCAGCGGGTTTCAGAGCCGCTCCTGTCGCCGGAAAGGTTCAGGAGTGGCACTCTCTGGCTTTCTGCTGCTGACCGGAGGCAAAAGTATGAAAGCATCAATTGTCGAGCGTAAGCCACAAAGCTGGCTGGGCTACCATCTGCAAGGGCCTTGGCAAGAGACCGTACCACACGGATTCAACCAGTTAAAAAGCTGGGTGGAGCAGCATGGTATGACCGGTGAATGGCTGGCTATCTATTACGGCAATCCTGAAGTGTTACCCCCTGAAGAGCTGCGCGTCGAAACGGTCATCACGGCCCCTACCGATGCGGTCCCCTCGTATGGCGATGATATTGAGCAGGGGCTGTTGCCCGGCGGCCACTATTTTCATGCCCGCATGGAGGTGGTGAACAACGATTTCTTCACCGCCTGGCACAGTTTATTCGATCACCTAAAGGCGCAGGACGGCTGGCAAGTCGATAACCGTCCATGCTTCGAACACTACCTTTCTGATGGGGCCGACAGCGGCGACTGGCTGGTGGATATGTACATACCCGTGCGTGCAGCCGACTAATATCTCCGGCGCGTTACATCTATGTTTAGATGTAGAAAATTAGATGTAACGCACTTGTTGATTCGTAAAAAAAGAGCGGAAAAAGTGCTGTGCAGCACTCAATGTTCGTGTCGTGCCAGGGTAACATAGCGCGCAAATTTTTATCGCTCCCGGACCATCATGTTACGTGCTGACAAGCCTATATCGCCGATTGAATTCTGGTTCTATCGCCACTACCGTGCCGTGCATGGCGTGCGCATCGCTATTGCCTTTGTGCTCTGTTTTCTGTTTGTTCGACTGACGGATATCCCTGAAGGCACCTGGCCGCTGATTACACTGGTGGTGGTGATGGGGCCGATCTCCACTTGGGGGAATGTCTTCCCGCGCGTCATTCAGCGTATCAGCGGCACCTTTGCCGGTCTGGCATCGGGCCTGATTGCGCTCAAGTTAGAGTTGTTATCGCTGCCGATGATGCTCTCATGGTGCTTTGTGGTGATGATCATCTGCGGCTATCTGACGCTGGGGAAACACCCCTATATGGCGCTGCTGATCGGTATCACACTGGGCGTGGTGGTGGGTGCTCCCGCCGGAGATTTTACCGTGGCACTGTGGCGCGGCGGGGATGTGATTCTGGGTTCGGTGATGGCGTTGCTGTTCAGCGCAATTCTGGCGCAGCGGGCTTTTACCCACTGGCGCATTCAGCTGTCTGATTCGTTTCTGGCGATGGCCAAGCTGCATCACACCGGGTTCTCCGCCAACCTGTTGGAAAAACCGCGTTTAAACAAGCCGTTTCAGAAGCAGTTAACCAGCGTGATCAAGATGCGCTCGCTGCTGGAGCCGGCCAGTAAAGAGACGCGCATTCCAAAATCGGTGTTTGAAGCCATACAGACCATTAACCGTAATATGGTTAACACCATGCAGATGCAAATTGATGCGTGGTGGTCATCGCGTGAGAGTCACTTACTGCTGCTCAATGCCCCGGCACTGCGCCGCAGCCAGAAAATGACGGAAGACACGCTCAACGCGCTGGCGACCTTGATGGTAAAAGGGGAGACGGAGCAGGTGATCGCCAATAGCCATCAACTGGAAGAGATCACCCAAGAGCTGGAGCAGTTGATTGCCAACCGCAGCGGGCGGCTGGAGACCACGGCCATCTATGGCTATGTGTGGCTGAGTCTGGAACAGGCGCGTCAGTTGGAGCGGATGACAGACCTGGTACGACTGGCATTGCGCAAATAGTTTTCTCAGGCAATGACTTAATGTGAATCACCCTTTCTTTGCGCTAAGATAAGTGCCAGTCCGAAATTAGCTGTGAAAATTGCGAACCAGGCTAGCAAGCCGCTAAGCTGTAGCTCATGACTATTCCGCCTGCCGCGGCAGGCTCAAAGAAAGGTGCCAACATGGAAAATGCCAAGCAATCATTTCAGGACGTACTGGAGTTTGTGCGTATGTTTCGTCGTAAAAACAAACTGCAGCGCGAAATCGTGGATAACGAGAAGAAAGTCCGTGATAACCAGAAACGTGTGTTGCTGCTGGACAACCTGAGCGAGTACATCAAACCCGGCATGAGCGTAGAAGCGATTCAGGAAATCATTGCATCTATGCGCGTGGACTATGAAGACCGCGTTGATGAATACATCATCAAAAACGCGGACTTGTCTAAAGAGCGCCGCGAGCTGTCGAAGAAACTGAAAGCGATGGGCGAACCAAAACCGCAATAAATTTTCAGGGTCGCCGTTTACGGCGACCTTTTTAATTTCCGCGCTAACACCTGCAACTGCTCGGCAATCTCAATCACATCCACACCGGTCTGCATCGGCGACGCTGTCGTCTCACGCAATACCAGTTCGGTCTCCAGCGCTATCGCCTGTTGTGCATCACCATCCAGTTCTGCCAGTAAACGATCGACACTCACGGCCCCTAACTGCTGCAAATCCTGCCGTACCGTGGTGAGCGGCGGCTGATACCAGGCGCTCTCGGCAGTATCGTCGTAGCCGATGATCGACATCTCGGCTGGAATGTTCACCCCATGCTGATGCAGGGCGCGCATCGCCCCCAGCGCCATTTGATCGTTGGCAACCAGCAGCGCTTGCGGTAAGCGATCCGGCAATAGCTGCAACAGTGCCTGATAGCCTGAGGCCGCACTCCAGTCGCCGTAAAGTACACAGCTTGCTTCCAGCTGATGTGACGCCAGCGCCTGCTGCCAGGCCTGGAAGCGCGCACGAGCGGACGCTGAGCGGGTAGGGCCGTTCAGCACGCCAATCTGTTGATGGCCGAGTGCAACAAGATGTTCCACCGCCTGCTGCGCCCCTAAATCGCTTTGATACTGGCACTGCGCCACAGCAGCATGCTGTTCGACATCGAGAAACAGCGTGGGTTTGCTGCCGCACTGCTGCTGCACCTGAGCAGCCTGCGCGGCATCCAGCGGTAGGTTAATCAACAGGGCGTCCACGCGCTGGGCCAGCAGTTCATTCACCGTATCCTGGGCGCTTCCCGTTGCGTTCGCCATGGCAATCACCAGATGGTATCCGCGCGCGGCGGCACGTTGCTGAATGGCGGAAGCAATCTGCGCAGGTGCCATCAGCGCCAGATCGCTGGTGGCCAACCCGATGGTGCGGGTGGCTTTGCCCGCCAGCTGTTGCGCCACACGGTTCGGCACATAGTTGAGCTGCTGCATCGCCGCCTCGACCTTGGCGCGCGTGCGCGGCGAGACCTGCACGGAATGGTTAAGCACACGGGAAACGGTCTGATAAGAAACCCCCGCCAGTTGAGCGACATCATCGAGGGTAACGGAACGCGCAGTCATAAACTCTCCTGAATCTGATAGCGGCGAGTGTAGCAAATTTTTCTCTGCTGTCGCGGAGTTAAGCCGCTACACTGCCAAGGTTAACGCGAGGAGAATGCGATGCAGCTCAATGACCAACAGATTCAGGACATCAATACGCTGGCGGCCTGGCTGGCGCTCGACCACATGCCCGTGGACGGTACGCTGGAGGTCGATCTGGCGATTCTTGCCGGTCATGCGGTCCTGCCCAATGTCGAGGGCGTGATTGCGCTGGCGAAAAAGTATCAATTACCGCTGCTGATCAGCGGCGGTATCGGTCACTCCACCACGCTGCTGGCGCAGATGATCGCCAGCCATCCGCTTTACCGACAGATCGCTACCCAAGGCAAAAGTGAAGCCGAACTGCTGGGTGAGATGGCGCAGATTTTTGCTGCACTGCCAGACGATCAACTGCTGCTGGAAACCGCCTCACGTAACTGCGGAGAGAATGCAGCCTTCAGCCAAAAATTGCTGGATGAGCAAGACTGGCAGCCGCAGCACGTATTGCTGGTGCAGGACCCCTTGATGCAGCGCCGAACCTGGGAAACGTTCCGCTACCAGTGGCGCGACCGCGCCGACGCACCAGAATTTATTAGCTGGCCGGTGTTTACCCCACAGGTGATGATGGATGCAGGCATGTTGCGCATCATTGGTGCACCACCGCAGGGGTTGTGGTCAATGGAGCGTTTTCTCTCATTACTGATGGGGGAAATTCAACGTCTACGCGATGACGAAAACGGCTACGGTCCGCGCGGCAAAGGATTCCTTGGACACGTCGATATCCCCGAAGAGGTGGAAGCAGGTTGGCAGCGGTTGATGCAGCTGCCGGGTGTGCAAACGCGCCTCTGAGCACCAGGTCACCATTAATGGTGACCCTACAAATGTTGTAGGGTGCGCATTTATGCGCACCAGGCTCAACACACCTACGCGCGGTTCTGCAAATACACCTGCAAGTTCACATACACCGCATTCAGCAAAGGCGTTACGACGCCACTGCGTGCGCCGCGCACCAACAGATCGCCAATCACCTGATCCGCCTCAATTTCATAACCTTGCGTCAGATCGCGATACATGGAGGAGGTCATCGCCACCTGTGGGTTATTCAGCGTCTCATAAATCTTCGCGGTCACCGCTGGGCGCGCCTGATAGCCATCAGCGCTGATCACCGACAGCACTTCGGCGAAGATACCCTGTAACAGCGCTTCACCGCCGTGTGAACGCAGCACCTGCTGGGTATTACCGCGCGCAATACAGCACACCGCACCCAGCGTGCTCAGCAGCAGCCACTTCTCCCAAAGCTCGCTGATGATGTTATCGGCAAACACGGTATCGAACTGCGCCACCTTCAGCGTCTCATCCAGGCGTTGCAGGCGCGCATCATTCTGCCCATCGAGTGCGCCATAGTAGAGAATATGCAGCGGCGTCATCTGCACCACCTCGCCCTGATCGCCCAGCGTGGCGTTGATCTTGCACAGCCCGCCAATCACCTTGTCGCCAAATCGCGCACGCAGCGTATCGATATGGCGCATGCCATTGAGAATCGGCATGATCAGCGTCTCTGGCCCGACAGACGAGGCGATATCTTCGATCGCCTGCTCCAGACCAAAGCTTTTCACCGTCAGGATAATCAGGTCGAACTGACCCTCAAGTTTACCGGTTAGCGCCAGCTGTGGCTGAAGCACTTCCGTGCCACCCGGCGTTTTCAGCACCAGGCCCGTTTGCTGCAGTTGCTGAAAACGGCGCTCGCGCACCAGAAAAGTCACATCACGTCCTGCTTGCGCCAGACGTGCACCGAAATACCCGCCGGTGGCACCGGCGCCGACAACCAGAATGCGCATGGTTAGATTTCCCGTTGAGAGTGAAACCCTTACCATAAATCGCAGCGGCGAGGGTTTCCAGCCATCAAATGTTTAATTTTGCACAGATTGCGGCAGCAGCGCGTTGGGCAGGTCTTGATAACAGACCGGGCGCAGGAAGCGTTGAATCGCCGTGGCACCGACCGAGGTAGTACGGCTATCACTGGTTGCGGGGAAGGGGCCGCCATGCACCATGGCATAACCCACGTCCACGCCGGTTGGGAAACCATTCGCGAGAATGCGTCCAGCGCGTTGCTCCAGCAGCGGCAGCAAGCTGGCAGCCAGCCTCTGATCTTGCTGTTCCAAATGTAGCGTAATAGTGAGTTGCCCCTGCAGTGCCTGCAGCGCGGCGAACATTTCCTCCTGATCGGCACAGCGCACCAGCAACGATACCGGGCCAAATACCTCATTTTGCATGCGAGGTTCCTGGATAAAATCGCGTGCACTGGCGGTAAACAAATGCGGTTGTCCCTGATTCGGGCCCTGTTTTTCTTGCCCGTTCGCCAGCCGCTCAACACCCGCTAATGCACTCAGCACAGCAGTATGCTGTTCGCAGGCATCAGCGATGGCGGGCGTTAACATCGTCGCGCTGGGTTTTAATCGCAAGGCGTTGCTGGCGTGCTGCACAAAGCGGTCAAAGTCTTCGCCTTCACAGGCCAGCACCACGCCAGGATTGGTGCAGAACTGGCCGCAGCCCAGCGTCAGCGAATCGATAAACCCCTGCGCGAGTTTTTCTGCACGTTGTTGTAATGCGCCGGGCAGCAATAACATCGGGTTGATGCTGCTCATTTCGGCATAGAGCGGAACCGGGCGTGGACGCTGTTGTGCCTGCTGCAATAGCGCCAGGCCACCCTGGCGTGAACCGGTAAAGCCCACGGCACAGATTGCGGGATGTTGTACCAGCGCGCTGCCACTTTGCACTGAAGTGCCGTGCAGCATTGAAAATACGCCTGCTGGCAGTTCAGATTGCAGTACGGCCTGGCTGATGGCTCGTGCCACTAGTTCACTGGTTCCGGGATGTGCCGGATGGGCCTTCACCACCACCGGGCAGCCAGCGGCCAGTGCAGATGCGGTATCGCCACCGGCCACCGAAAACGCCAGCGGGAAATTACTGGCACCGAACACGGCCACCGGCCCCAGGGCAACCTGGCGTTGACGCAGATCAGGGCGAGGCAGGGGCCGGCGATCAGGCAGCGCGGGTTCGATAATGGCCCCCTGAAATGCACCTTGCTCTACCACATCGGCAAACAGATTAAGCTGGCCAATGGTGCGCCCGCGTTCGCCTTCAATGCGGGCGCGCGGTAAGGCTGTTTCCTGCATCGCGCGTTCTATCAGTTCATCACCCAGTGCCGCGATATTTTCGCCAATCTGGCGCAAGAAACGGGCACGCACGGCGAGGTCGCGCTGGCTGTAAGGGATAAAAGCTGCCGCAGCCAATCGGCAGGCCGCGTCGATTTGTTCCTCATCGGCTTCATAGAAGTCCGGGACCAACGCCTGATTTAATGTGGGATCGAAAGCCTTAAAAGCGTGGGCGCCGCCGCGCTGGCGTTGTGTACCAATAAAGAGTACTCCACTGAGCATCATGCATCCTCCTCTGTTAAAGATTCCACCAGGCAGCGAGTTGCACTATTCGGGCTGTGCAGGAAGATCGCCACGGCGGGTTGTGATTGAAGCTGAGGCCGCCGGGCGAGAGGGTGTCCATCCCAGCTCCAGCGATATCTTGTTAGCCATTTCCATTACCAAGCCTGAAAGACCTTCCAGACGTGCCAGCGGCAGACGCTCAGCTGCACCGGATACGCTGATCGCCGCGAAAACCTGGCCGTTAGCTGCGCGCACCGGTGCGCCGATGCAGTGCACATTCAGTTCGTTCTCTTGCAAGTCCAGCGCGTAGCCGCGTTCGCGAATACGCGCCAGTTCTGCTTCCAGCGCCTCGCCATCGGTAATGGTGTAAGCCGTGCGCTGTGGCAACGAATCGGCGATGATTTTGCGAATCAACCGGGGTGACTGCCAGGCCAGGAACGCCTTGCCCACGCTGGTGCAGTGCACCAATGCCGCTTCAATCCGGGTAATGGTGGTATTGCCGGTGCTGGTCATCTCCTGGCGTTCGACAAACGCCATCTGTGCACCATCGAAAATGCACATGTGCGTGCTTTCGCCGGTAATCAACTGCAGTTGCGCGGCATAAGGACGCGCATGGCTATCAAGATCCAGGTTTTGAATCACCAAATTTCCCAGCTGAAACAGCTTCATGCCCAGCTTGTAAGTTTCGCGTTTGCCGTTCTGTTCCAGCAGGCCAATATCACGCAATGACGACACCAACCGGTGCGTTGTCGCGCGCGGTAATCCGGTGCGTGTGGCAATTTCCGCCGGGGTTAAATTGGCGTCACGCTGTGAAAAACACTCCAGAATTTGCAGGACCTTGGTCAGGCTTTTAATCGATGCCTGATTCAGTTTCTCCGCCTCGGTTCCGCTATTTGTACTCATACCCACCTCTAGATCAGCAACAGTGAAGCGTGCTTCGTGCACTCGCTCAGTTCACAGTATTCCGATATTCCGGCTCTTATACTGAGACACTTGCGCCAGAATAGCGCCTTTTAGTGAGCCTGCCATCCTCAAGTTGATTGCTATTCGGTTTTAATCTCATAATGTGGGATATGCTTGTTAATATGTTTGCATTAATCCTCATTGTAAAGTGGGTGTCTGTTCGCCTTCCCAATCAACTCAATCATCATTAATGACTCTCAATGTGAAATTAATCGATATATTTCAAGTTGTTGAGATTTGAGGGTGGACAGGTGATAGTTAATGAGTTGAATGAAATTTGATCTTGATATGTGATCTTAATTCCACAATGAGAGATTTGGTGTTGATCAATATTTCATTGTCTCACATTAATTGATTACCGCGAGTCGTTCTCGCTTTAATCAGCGTCTTGAGAGACAGGAGCAGAAAATGAGTCAGCAGATTGCAAGCCAGGCTAAAGAACTGAAAGCTAAACTGCGCGGCGTCTTGCCGCCAATTACCATGCCCTTCAACGCCGAAGGTGAGTTGGTGCGTGGCGGCCTGAAACAGCAGATCGACTTCATCATCAACTCGGGTGCCAGTGCGATAGTGGTGGGCGGCAGTACAGGGGAAGGCCACACGCTCTCTGATGAAGAGTTTCGCCAGGCCATGACCGAAGCCTATGAGGCCAACAATGGCCGCGTGCCTTTCGTCGCCGGGTTGATTGTTAACAGCACCCGCCAGGCGATTGCACGCGTGAAAATGCTGGAAGGGATGAAGCTGGATGCGCTGCAGGTTACGCCAGTGCACTACCTGTTCAAGCCCGATGATGACGCCACCGTGCGTCATTTCCGCGAAATTTACGAAGCGACGCAAACGCCAATTCTGATTTACAACGTCATCCCCTGGAATTACCTGAGTCTCGATCTGATGAATCGCATCATGGATGAAGTCCCTGGCGTAGTGGGGATGAAACAGAGCGGGGGAGATCTGAAGTCCGTTTCTGATCTGCTGCTGCGCTGTCCAGAGAAGATTATCGTCAGCGGCGTGGATGCGCTGCTGTATCCCGGCTTTGCCATCGGTTGCCAGGGGGCTATCTCCGCATTGACCAGTGCGGTGCCCTCGGTGGTTGCCCGCATGTTTAAAGCGGTGGAAGAGAATGACCACGCCACGGCGCGCGACATCCATTTCCGTCTGAGCGATTTATGGAGCCAGTTACCGCATGACAATCTTCCTGCCTGCGTGAAATACATCCAAAGCTTGCAAGGGGTTCCGCTGTATCAGCCACGTCCACCGATGCATCCGGTCAGCGAGGCGCTCAAATCCAATATTAAAGCGGCGTTCGACCGTCTGATGCGCTGATTTGCACCCCCGCACAGCGGGACATTATAAAAAAATCACGCCACGACCCGCCGAAAACGGGCGTGGCGGAGGTGCAGAAAGATGAAATTTGACCACAACCCTACACTCGAACGTGATGCGGCCTCGGCACCACGGGAAATGCCACGTGAGGTGGTGCGACCAAAACACCATCTGCGCTGGGCAATCATAGGCATCATTATTCTGTTAACCATTACCAACTATCTCGATCGCGGCAATTTGTCGGTCGCGGCGCCGCAAATCATGCAGGATCTCGGTATCAGCCACGCAATGATGGGGGTCATTCTCTCAGCGTTCGTCTGGCCCTACGCGATTATGAACCTGCCTACCGGCTGGGCAGTGGACCGTTTTGGCGTCAAAGTCCTGTTGGCACTGGCCGCGGGATTATGGTCGCTGGTGGCGATTCTCACCGGCTTTGCCCGTAACGTCGGCACCTTTATTGGCCTGCGTATTGCGCTAGGCGTCAGTGAAGCGCCGCTGTTTCCCGGCGCGTTAAAAGCCACGGACACCTGGTTCCCGGACCGGGAAAAAGCCGCGGCAACCAGTGCTTATATTGCGGCAACGCAGGTGGGGTTAGCGCTGGCTCCGCCGATTTCAACCCTGTTAATGGCGGCCTTTGGTTGGCCGGCGATGTTTATCATTATGGGTTTGATCGGTTTCGTGGCCCTCATCGGCTGGCTGGTGCTGTATCGCGAACCTGAAAAACATCCGTGGTTGCATAAAGATGAGTTGCGCTATATCCGGGAAGGACAGGCCACGGCGCAACAGGCGGCAGACGCGCCACGTGTCACGGTACGCGAGTGGGGCGGGCTTTTCAGGCATGCTTCGGTCTGGTACATGGTGATCGGTGGTTTCTGTCTACAGTATGTTTTCTGGTTTTACATCGGTTGGTTGCCCACCTATCTGCAACAGGCGCAGGGTTTTACCCTGAGCCGCGCGGGCTGGCTCTCCGCGTTACCCTATATTGCCGGTGGCGTGGCGGTGTTGATCGGCGGGAGGTTCTCCGATCGTCTGGTGCGCAAAGGGTTCGATCCTTTTAACGCCCGTCGCTATACCATTGCCGGTGCCGCATTGCTGACGGCGGGCGCGATGTTTATCACCGCGTTGGTGGATGGGGCGGCGCTGGCGGTGATCATGCTGACCTTAGGGATGTTCACTTATAGCCTGTCGTCCGGTAACTACTGGACGCTGGCGGCAGAAGTGGTTACCACCAAAAAATGGGTGGCTTCCGTAGGCAGTATTCAGAATTTTGGCGGCTTTCTTGGCGGGGCGTTTGCGCCCGTGGTCACCGGGATTGTTGTGGATCATTTTGGCGGATTTGTGCCGGCTTTGATGCTGGCGGGATTTATGGCGCTGATATCGGCGGGCATGTATGGCCTGGCGTTGCGTCACCGTCTACCGGTCTGACTTTTCAGGAGTGACACCATGGATGCAACATCGCAACTCGCGACGGCGGAAGAGACCCGCGCGCGCCCGGAACTGACTCAACGCCAACTCAGGCTGACGCTGATCTCCTCACTGATTGGCACCGCGTTAGAGTGGTACGATTTTTATCTGTACGGCACGGCGGCGGCATTAATCTTTAATCACTTATTCTTTCCCTCACTGTCACCATTGAGCGGAACGCTGGCGGCTTTTGCCAGCTATGGCGTTGGCTTTCTGGTGCGTCCGATTGGCGGGCTGTTCTGGGGCTATATCGGTGATAAATATGGTCGGCGTCCGGTATTGATCGGCACCCTTATCCTGATGGGCGTCAGCACCACAGCAATTGGCCTGTTGCCGGGCTATGCCAGCATTGGCATTGCCGCGCCGCTGTTGTTGACCTTACTCCGTCTGCTGCAGGGCTTTGGAGCAGGGGCAGAATTCAGTTCGGCGATTACGCTGAATGCCGAGAAAGCACCTGCACATCGTCGTGGTTTTTACGCCAGTTGGTCGGGGGTGGGCATCGGCTGTGGCGTATTGCTGTCGGCCTCTGCGTTTGCCCTGGCGCAACAGCTGCCGCAGGAGGATTTCGTCAGCTGGGGATGGCGCATTCCCTTCCTGCTCAGCATTGTGGCGGTGTTTGTGGGTGGCGCAATACGCCTGTATGTCACGGAATCCCCGGTATTCCGCAAGCTGGCGGCAGAGCAGAAGCTGGAGCGGGCACCCTTTGTTTCGGTGTGGCAAAACCAGCGTCGTCATTTCTTTGTGGCGCTGGGTGCACGCATGGCGGAAAACACCGCCGGTTTCTTCCTGCAGGTGTGGACCATCTCTTATGTCACGCAATCGCTGCACGTCAGCAGTGCCATTCCGGTCGCAGGCGTACTGCTGGGGTCGGGAATAGGCTGTATCACTATCCCGCTGTTCGGTGCACTTTCGGACCGAATCGGCCGCAAACCGGTGTATATCGGGGGAGCATTGCTCTTTGGCCTGGGGATGTTCCCGTACTTTTGGCTGCTGAACAGCGGCAATCCCTGGCTGATCATCGGCGCAATGGTCGTGATGATCTCCCTCGCCAATTACTCGATGTTCTCGGTGCAGGCGGCATGGTTCGCCGAATTGTTTGATGGCAAAACCCGCGTGACTGCGATCTCGATGTCGCGCGAAATCTCCTCGATCTTTGCCGGCGGTTTGGCCCCGATCATCGCCAGTAGCTTGCTGCTCTGGTCCGGTGGCCACTATGGCGCGGTGGCGTCCTACATGATTGTTTTAAGCATCATCACCGTTGTTTCCGTGTGGCTGGGTCCGGAGACCCGCGGTTGCCGCCTCGACTAAACCTCAATCCTACGTCGGGAGTTCAGCATGCACTCACAACCATTGACCGCCCACGCGGCGGTCAGTCGCACCGCCACGCGCGGAGAAATGCGTAAAATCGTCACGGCCAGTGTGATGGGTACCATTATTGAGTACTACGACTTCACGCTCTACACCACCGCGACCGCGCTGGTGTTCAACAAAATTTTCTTTCCCGGTGAATCACCGCTGGTAGGCAGCCTGGCGGCCTTTGCGACTTATTTTGTTGGCTACTGCGCACGTCCTTTAGGTGGCGTGCTGTTCGGCCATTTTGGCGATCGCATTGGCCGTAAGTTCGCGTTAATGATGACGCTGATCATCATGGGCCTCGGCACCTTCCTGATTGGTTTGATCCCGCCTTACGCACAGATTGGCGTGTGGGCACCGATTGCGCTGGTGGTATTACGCTGTCTGCAAGGCATTGGCATTGGCGGTGAATATGGCGGCGGGATGACCATGGTGGTCGAACACGCCCCGCCTGAACGGCGTGGCTTTTACAGTTCACTGGTGCATATCGGCGTACCTGCGGGTTTTCTGTTGCCGATAATTTTTATCACCGTGCTCAATGTGGCGCTGGATGAGGCCGATTTTCTCAGCTGGGGTTGGCGTGTGCCGTTCCTGCTCAGCGTGGTGCTGTTAGGGGTAGGGATGTTTATTCGCAGCCAGATTGAGGAAACGCCGGCTTTCAAACGCATGAAGCGTGACGGAACACAGGCAAAAGTGCCGGTGCTGGAGGCGCTGCGCCATCACACCCGCGATGTGGTGCTGGGCATTGGTGCCAAAATTGCTGAAAGCGGACTGTTCAACATCTATGCGGTATTCGCCATTAGCTACTGCGTCAACGTGCTGGGCATGAAGAGTCAAATCATCCTGTACGGCATTCTGCTGGCCTGCTTGCTGGAGTGTTTCACCTTACCGCTGTTTGGTCGTATGGCCGATCGCTATGGTAAAAAACGCGTTTATATTGGCGGCATGATGGCGCAGGCCATACTGGCATGGCCTTTTATGCTGATGTTAGCCAGCGGGCAACTTCCCCTGATTTATCTCGCTATCGCACTGGGCTTAGCGCTAGGGCACGGCAGCACCTTTGGCGCTCAGGGAGCCTTCTTCTCGTCGCTGTTTCCGGCGCGGGTTCGCTATAGCGGTTTGTCCTTAGTCCAGCAGATCGGGCCGATTCTCGGCGGCGGATTATCACCGATGATCGCCACGGCGCTGCTGGTCAGCGGCGAGGGCTACGGCTGGGTAATTGGCTATATGGTGTTTATGGCACTGCTCTCGGCGTTCAGTGCCTGGCGGTTGCGGGATGCGAAGATGGAGTGAACAGATTGTGCGAAAAAGGCTCAAACTGTTCGTGTTTACTCGTACAATAGGTCTATGCTGTTGCGCAGCGGCGGGCAATGGTGCTCGCCCACTTTTTCAGTCGAACAGACTAAGGACGCATCATGCCCCGACCCCTACCTATCGAACGTTATCGCAACATCGGCATCTCCGCGCACATCGATGCCGGTAAAACCACCACCACTGAGCGCATCCTGTTTTACACCGGAATGAGCCATAAGTTAGGTGAAGTGCACGATGGCGCGGCAACCACCGACTGGATGGCACAGGAGCAGGAGCGTGGTATTACCATTACCTCGGCAGCGGTGAGCTGCTTCTGGCCGGGTATGGATGGCAGCTTTACGCCGCACCGCATCAATATCATCGACACCCCCGGACACGTGGATTTCACCATCGAAGTGGAGCGGTCCATGCGCGTGCTGGACGGTGCCGTGATGGTGTATGACGCCGTCGGTGGCGTGCAGCCACAGTCGGAAACCGTATGGCGTCAGGCCAACAAGTACCACGTGCCGCGCATTGCCTTCGTCAACAAGATGGACCGCCAGGGTGCGGACTTCTTCCGCGTGGTGCAGATGATGAAAGATCGCCTGCATGCCAATCCGGTGCCGATTGTGATTCCGATTGGCGCAGAAGATCACTTCAGCGGTGTGGTGGACCTCAACAAGATGCGCGCTATCTACTGGGATGATGCCAGCCAGGGCATGACCTTCAGCTACGCACCAATTCCAGAGGAGCTGCAGGCGCTGGCGGCCGAATGGCGTGAAAACATGGTGGCGGCAGCGGCGGAAGCCAGTGAAGCCTTAATGGATCGTTATCTGGAGCAGGGCGATCTCAGCGAAGAAGAGGTGATTGCGGGGCTGCGTCAGCGCACGCTGGTGGGTGAGATCCAGCCGATGCTGTGTGGCAGTGCCTTTAAGAACAAAGGCGTGCAGCGCATGCTGGATGCGGTGATTGAGCTGATGCCCTCACCACTCGATGTGCCACCGGTGGCCGGTGTGAATGAGAAGGGTGAGCACGATGAACGTCATGCGGATGATGATGAGCCGTTCTCTGCACTGGCGTTCAAACTGATGAGCGATCCCTACGTGGGCCAGCTCACCTTCGTGCGCGTCTATTCTGGCGTGCTGCGCAAGGGTGACAGCGTGTGGAATGCAGTGAAAGGGCGTAAAGAGCGTATCGGCCGAATTGTGCAGATGCAGGCCAACGATCGCATCGAAATCGAAGAAATTCGTGCCGGTGATATTGCTGCCTGTGTGGGATTAAAAGAGGTCACCACCGGTGAAACCCTGTGTGATCCCAATGCGGTGATCACCCTGGAACGCATGGAGTTCCCGGACCCGGTGATTTCATTGTCGATCGAGCCGAAAACCAAGAGCGATCAGGAAAAGATGGGCCTGGCGTTGCAGCGGTTAGCGGCAGAAGATCCGTCGTTCCGCCTGCACACTGATGAGGAGTCAGGCCAGACCATCATCTCGGGTATGGGCGAGTTACATCTGGAGATCATTGTTGACCGCATGAAGCGTGAGTTTGGCGTGGAAGCCAACATTGGTCGCCCGCAGGTCACCTATCGCGAAACCATCCGCAAAACGGTACGCGATGTGGAAGGCAAGTTTGTGCGTCAATCGGGCGGTAAAGGCCAGTATGGTCACGTGGTGTTGACGCTGGAACCGCAGGCTGCCGGTGCCGGTTTTACCTTTGAAGATGCCACCAAAGGCGGGGTGGTGCCGCGCGAGTTTATTCCTTCGGTGGAGAAGGGAATTCGTGAAGCGCTGAACAGTGGCGTGCTGGCGGGTTATCCGGTGGTGGATCTTAAAGCCACGCTGACGTTCGGTTCCTACCATGAGGTGGACTCCTCGGAAATGGCCTTCCGCATGGCGGCGATTTTTGGTTTTAAAGCCGCAGCTAAACAGGCCGATCCGGTGATTCTTGAACCGGTGATGCAGGTGGAAGTGGAAACGCCAGAGGAGTATGCAGGTGGTGTGATGGGTGACCTGTCATCGCGTCGCGGTACGCTGCAAGGCATGGACGAGCGCTTTGGTGCGCGTATCATCCGTGCCGAAGTGCCGCTGTCAGAGATGTTTGGCTACGCCACCACGCTGCGATCCATGTCTCAAGGTCGCGCGACCTACAGCATGGAGTTCGCGCATTACGCCGAAGCGCCACGCAATGTGGCCGAGGGGATTATTGCCGCGCGTGCGGTGTGATTTTTTGGGCGGCAGGGATGCCGCCACAAAATATCATTTCAGATATCGATCCGTAGGGTGCGCATTCATGCGCACAGGGTTTTAGGTCGCCATAAATGGCGACCCTACGAGCGTTGAAGCGTAATTTATTTCGTTTGTTTCCTTTAAACCATTTCATCACATCGATAGCCAATATTGTCGTTTTACATTTATTTATCCGAATTTTAATAATTCAGCGGGAAATATAAATCAAGCCGGTATGCGGCTATTTAAAATAACACCTGCAATCACCAAGGATAATATGAAAGCGAACGCAATTACTCTGGCTCTGGGTTTCGCCTGCCTGCTGGGCAATGCCGTTGCTGCCGATAAACCGGTTAGCGGCGGTAGTCTGACGGTCGGTGTCGAAACTGAACCCACCACCTTCAACCCGCAACTTAACGGGCAGGACAAAGCCGAAATCACGCTGCGCAACTTCTGGGAATCGCTGCTGGCCCGCCGTCCAGACGGCAGTTTTGTGCCGTGGCTGGCGGAGAGCTATCAAGCCAGCGAGGATGGTAAAACCTTGCGCTTCAATCTGCGCCGCGATGTGACGTTCTCCAACGGCGAAAAGCTGGATGCCAACGCCGTGGCCGAAAACTTTCGCCAAACTCAGGTGGCGCAGTACTGCGCCGGTACCAGCCTGTGCCTGATGGGATCGCACATCGACAAGATTGAAACGCCCGACGATCACACGGTGGTGATTACACTGAAATCGGTCTATTCACCGTTCCTCTCCTTCGCGGCGGGGCTGCAAATCCTTTCCCCCTCCAGTTGGAAATCATCGCAGCTAAAATCGGGTGGCACGGAGATTGCCGGTACCGGGCCGTTTATCCTGCAAAGTTACGAGAAGGGCCAGCAGGTTACTTTTGTGAAGAACCCGAATTACCACTGGGCACCGGCCACCGCGAAACATCAGGGACCGGCCTATCTCGATCGTGTCACCTATCGTTTCTTGCCGGAATCCTCGGTGCGCACCGGGGCGTTGCTCTCCGGTCAGGTGGATGCGATTGAAGGCATTTCCGGTAACGACGCGGGTGAATTCAAGGACAACCCTGATTTTACCTACCAGCACGCGCTCAATACTGGTACCCCGTACTCACTATTCCTCAACGTCGAATACGGCCCCACACAGGATGTCAAAGTGCGCCAGGCCTTGTTGCAGGGGCTGGAGATCGATCCGCTGCTGAAATCGGTGTATCGCGGCGAGCGTACCCGTGCCTGGGGCATCACGTCACCGATTGACCCGCTGTATAACAATGAGCTGGAAGGGAAGTACGGCAACAACCCTGCTGCCGCTAACAAACTGCTGGATGAAGCGGGTTGGCAAACCCGAGACAGTGAGGGCTATCGCACCAAAAACGGTGAGCGCTTGCGCATTGAGTTGATTCAGGCGCAGGCCACCGTACGCGACCAGCGAGATGTGTTGTTGCAGGCGATTCAGGCACAGGCGCGTCAACGGTTAGGAATCGATCTCAAACTCAACTATGTGGATTCCGGTACCTATGTGGACGTGCGTAAAAGCGGCAAGTTTGGCACCATCGCTAACTCCAACACACCGACCGACGGCGTGGATATTGAAAACCACTACCGCCCCATTGCGCAGGGCGGAGCGATTAATTACAGCCGCGTCAATGATGCCAGTATCAATGGGCTGTTGGATCAAGCCGCCGCGACGCTGGATTTGAAGCAGCGCCGCCAGTATTACAGTGAGTTGCAGCAACGCGCTTTACCGCAGTTGGCGTTGGCGGTTCCACTGTATGAACCGGAAGATCAGCTTGCCACCGCCAGTTACGTGCATGGTTATGGTTTCCGCAGTAATAAGCATATGCCGGAAAGCGTTTACGATGTGTGGTTGAGTCAACATTAATATCGCCAGGTGCGCATAAATGCGCACCCTACGAAAATCATACGAACGTATTGTAGGGTCGTCATTGATGACGACCTTTATTTAATTTTCGCTTATGCGATTCCCACAATGAACAAATCCATTGCCACTATTCTCGTTTTACTTTATTTCGGCGGATTTCAATAATTCCCTGCAGATAAATTCAGGAAACCCGCAGATGAGCCAATCTATTCAAATTGCTAAACCGGACGATGCAGACGAAATTTTTGCCCTGTTGCAACGCGCTTACGCATCGCTGGTGGCGTTGGATGTGCATTTCACCATCTCTCAAGGCAACGTCGAGCAGGTTCGTCGCGTCATTGAACAGGAGACGGTACTGGTGCTGCGCAAATGGAAACGGGCTGTGGCGACGGTGACCGTTCGTTTCCCCTGGCAGCAAGAAACCGATGCGCCCTCGTCGCTGCCGTTTATCCACTGGTTTGCCGTCGATCCAGACTACAAAGGTCAAGGCTATGGCCGCGAGATCATCAGCTATGCCGAAGAGACGCTGCTGAAAGAAACGCTTAAAGCGCCTGGCGTGTATCTGGCCACGGCGACTAAACATCCCTGGCTCAGTGAGCTTTACCTGCGTCGCGGCTATCAGCCGTTTTATCACCGCACCAATGCGTTGGGCGAAGCGCTGGTATTCCTGAAAAAGGAATTCAACACGCAGCCCATCGCCAACATTGCCTGATTCACATCATCAAAAACAACAGGGACATTATGAAAGCGAATTCAATCACGCTGGCGCTGGGGCTGGCGTGCCTGCTGAGTACGTTAAACACCTTCGCTGCAGAGCAACCGCGCAGTGGCGGGTCGCTGACCTATGGCGTAGAAACCGAACCAGCACCGTTAAACCCGCAGTTGAATGGGCAATCTAAAGCCGAAGTCACCCTGCGTAATGTCTGGGAATCACTACTGGCACGACGCACCGATGGCAGTTTTGTTCCCTGGCTGGCCACGGGCTATGAAGTGAGCCCGGATGGCAAAATTTATCGTTTCACGCTGCGTCGTGACGTCACTTTCTCCAACGGCGAGAAGCTGGATGCCAACGCGGTAGCGGAGAACTTTCGCCATGTACAGGACCCAAAATATTGCGCAGGAACCAGTATCTGTGGACTGAGTGCCCGCATTGCCAGCGTGGAGACGCCCGACAATAGCACGGTGGTGATTACCCTGAAGCAAGGTTACGCGCCTTTCCTCTCTTTTGCCGCAAAGTTGCAGATTCTGGCACCGGCCAGTTGGCACTCACCCCAGCTCAAGGCGGGCGGTAAAGAGATCGCGGGAACCGGGCCTTTCATCATCGAGAGTTACGAAAAGGGTCAGCAGCTGACACTGGTGCGCAATCCGCATTACCACTGGGCACCGGCCACCGCACATCACCAGGGCCCGGCGTATCTGGATCGCGTGACCTACCGCTTCCTGCCAGAGTCCTCGGTGCGCACCGGTGCATTGTTGTCTGGGCAGTTGGACGTGATTGAAGGCATCTCCGGCAACGATGCCAGCGCCTTCAAAGACAACCCGGATTTTACCTATCAACATGCCTTGAACACCGGCACACCCTATTCGTTGTTTCTGAATGTGGAATATGGCCCCACGCAAGATGTGAAGGTGCGCCAGGCGTTGTTACAGGGGCTGGATATCGATCCGTTGCTGAAGTCGGTGTATCGCGGCGAGCGTACCCGCGCATGGGGGATCACCTCACCGGTTGACCCACTTTACAACAACGATTTGGAAGGCCAGTACGGCAACAACCCCACGGCGGCGAATAAGCTGCTGGACGAGGCGGGATGGCAAACGCGAGACAGCGAAGGTTTTCGCATCAAAGACGGCCAGCGCCTGAGTATTGAAGTGATTCAAGCCCAGGCCACGGTGCGCGATCAGCGTGATGTGTTGTTGCAGGCGATTCAGGCCCAGGCACGGCAACGACTCGGCGTCGAGATCAAACTGCGTTATGTCGATTCCGGCACCTATGCCGAGGTGCGCAACAGCGGTCACTTTGGTTCGATCGCCAACTCCAATACGGAAACCGACGGCATCGATATTGAAAACCACTATCGCCCGGTTAATGCCGGTGGCGCGATTAACTACAGCCGGGTCAACAGCCCTGAAATCAACGGCTGGTTAGATCAGGCCGCCGCCACGCTGGATATCAATCAACGTCGCAAATTCTACAGCCAGCTTCAGCATTACGCGTTAGCAGAGCAGGCGCTGGCGATCCCGTTGTATGAGCCGGAAGACCAGATTGCCACCGCCCGCTATGTGCACGGCGCAGGTTTTCGCAGCTACAAACAGATGCCGGAAAACGCATACGACATCTGGCTAAGTGACCATTAATCAGGAGGCGAAGATGAGTCTGGAAAGCATCGTCACCCGCACACCGCGGCCTCGGAAGCCCGCTCTGTGGCGCAGTGAACTGTCGCGTCGTATTGTCGGTCGCCTGTTCGGCGGCGTATTGGTGCTATGGGCCGCCGTGTCGCTCGCGTTTCTTGGTGTGCATCTGGCACCCGGTGACATTGTCAGTTTGCTGATTGGTGAGCAGCTGCGAACCCCGGCAATTGAAGCCGCGATCCGTGCCGAGTGGGGGCTGAATGAACCGCTGTGGTGGCAATATTTGCACTACCTGTGGCGCGTGCTGCATGGCGACTTTGGGCGCTCCTACATGCTTAACACCGAGGTGAGCCATTTGTTGTCCACCCAACTGTGGCCCACCATCAAGTTAACCCTGGCAGCACTGGTGGTGAGCATTCTGTTTGCGGTCGCGATGGCAGTGGCAACCGCACATCGCCGCATCGGTCGTCGTGTCGCCAACAGCGTTGAGCTGCTGCTGGCTTCCACGCCGTCCTTTTGGATGGGCATCGTGCTGCTGTTTATCTTCAGTTTCACCTTGCGCTGGTTCCCGGTGGCCGGGGATCGCTCACTGTCATCACTGGTGCTCCCGGCGCTGGCTTTAGGCATGGCGCAGGGTGCGGTGATGGCGCAGTTGCTGCGGCGCGAACTGGAGCGGGCGCTGGATGCCCCCTTTACGTTGACACTGCGTGCGTGGGGCGTGGGGGAAACCACGATTCGCCTGCGTCATGCGCTGCGCCATGCGGCCTTACCGGCTGTGACGTTAACCGGCTGGCTGGTGGGTGGCCTGCTCAGCGGTGCGGTGATCACTGAACAAGTGTTTGGTCGTCCTGGTCTCGGTAAACTCACTGTGGATGCGGTGCTGGCGAAGGATCTACCGGTGGTGCTGGCGGTAGCCATCCTGTCAGCACTGATTTACGTGGTGATGAGCACCCTGGTCGATATCTTGTCGCTGTGGATCGATCCTCGCCTGCGTGGGGAGAGCAAATCATGATCGCTACACTGCAACGTCTGCCGACAGCACTGCCTGGCGCTGTGTGGCTGGCGATTCTCTATCTGCTTTTACTGGCGACAGCGGTAATCGCACCGGGCGTCCTCACTCATAACGATCCGCTTCTGGCCGATCCGGTTAATGCACAACTACCGCCATCGGCCGCGCACTGGCTCGGTACCGATCAACTGGGGCGTGATCTGCTTACGCGTGTGATTTACGGCAGCCGTTATTCCCTGTTAATCAGTGTGGCGGCGATGGCGCTGGCCGTGCTGTTTGGCACCCTGCTGGGGTTGATTGCTGCCCTGGCGCGCGGCGTGGTTGATGAATTGCTGAGCCGTGCGGTGGATGTGATTTCGGCTTTCCCCGATCTGCTGCTGGCACTGATGCTGATCGCCTTTACCGGGCCGGGTACCAATAACTTGATTATTGCCCTCGGTGTGGCCTCGGTGCCGCGTTTTGCCCGCGTGGTGCGAGCGCAAACCTACACCGTCATGACCTCTGGTTACGTTGAACAGGCGCGGACGTTTGGACTTTCAAGATTCACGTTAATCACCCGCCATATTCTGCCGCACGCCATTGCACAGGTTCCGGCCTTAGCCACGCTGGGTTTGGGTACTGCCATCATCGGCACCGCGGGTTTGAGCTTCCTCGGCATGGGGCCGCAGCCGCCGACCGCCGAATGGGGCCTGATGCTGGCCGAAGGGCGCAACTATCTGCGTAACGCCTGGTGGATTGCGGTGTGGCCAGGCGTGTTTATCACCCTGACGGTGATTGCCGTGAATACGCTTGGCCGGCACTGGCAGGCTCGTTTTGAAGGAAGAAACGCATGAGCCAGCCGTTTATTGATATCCAGAATCTCAGCATCCGTTTTGGGGCGCAGCAGGTGGTGAAGAATCTCTCTCTGCAAGTGTGGCCGGGTGAATCGGTGGCGTTGGTGGGCGAATCGGGATCGGGAAAAACCCTGACCGCCCGCAGTTTGCTGGGGTTACTGCCCGAAGGTGCGGTGCTCACCGCCGACCGTTTCAACATTGATGGTCGGGATATGCGTGATGCCAGGCGCGGTGACTGGCAGGCACTGCGCGGGCGTCGCATTGGCTATGTGCTGCAGGATGCGCTGGTCTCACTCGATCCATTGCGCCGTATCGGACATCAGCTAACCGATGCGTTACGTGCTGCCGGGCATCGCGAGGGATTGCAGGAAAAAAGTCTGGCATTACTGAAATCCGCCGGTATCCCCGATGCGGAAAGTCGGCTGGCGCGTTATCCGCATCAACTCTCTGGCGGCCAGCGGCAACGTGCACTGATCGCCACTGCGCTGGCGGGTAGCCCGACGCTGTTGATTGCCGATGAGCCCACCACCGCGCTGGATATGACGGTGCAGCGCCAGATCCTGCAACTGCTGGCACAACGCCGCCGTGACGGCCATGGCTTGCTGCTGATCAGTCACGATCTGGCGGTGGTGGCGGAACTGGCGGATCGCGTGCTGGTGATGCGTGATGGCGAAGTGATGGAGCAGGGACACAGCGGGCCGCTGCTGCAACGTCCGCAACATGCCTGGACGCAACGGCTGCTGCGGGCGGTGCCGACACCGGCTACACGCGGGCTGCGTCTGGGTGCCGCTGAACCGACGCCGTTACCGCCGCGCCCAACGCCGGGCCACGCGCCCCTGCTTGAGGGCATCAACCTGAACAAAGCCTACGGTGAACGTCTGGTGTTGAACAACATCAACTTCACTTTGCATGCGGGGGAAACCCTGGGTGTGGTCGGAGAGTCCGGATCGGGCAAAACCTCGCTGGTGAAAGTGGTGATGGGTTTGACGGAACCGGATAGCGGTACGTTACGGCTGGAAGGTGAGCGTTGGGATCGCCTGCCCGAGAAAGCGCGCCGTGCCCGTCGTGCCCGATTGCAGTTGATTGCGCAGGATCCGTTCAGCTCCTTCGACCCGCGCTACACGGTGGAAAAAATTATCGGCGAAAGCCTCGATAGCGTGGGCATTTATGGCGATGCGCGGCGTCAACGTGTGCGTCAGTTGCTGGATGAAGTGCAGCTTGGCGATCGCTTCTTGCAACGTTATCCGCAGCAACTTTCAGGTGGTCAGCGTCAACGTGTAGCCATTGCCCGCGCGTTTGCCCCCAATCCCGCGCTGCTGGTGGCCGATGAGCCGGTGAGTGCCCTGGATGTGTCGGTACAGGCGCAGGTGCTGGATCTGCTGGCCGAGATGCAAGCCGAGCACGGCACGGCGCTGCTGTTTATTTCTCACGATCTGGGCGTGATCCAACATCTGGCGGATCGCGTACTGGTGATGCAAAACGGTCAGATAGTTGAGAGCGGAGACCTGACGCAGGTGTTTGCCGCGCCTCAGCATCCGTGGACGCAAAAACTGTTACAGGCGCTGCCGGTGATCCCCGACTGGCAGCCCGCACACGCATAAAAAGGAGCATGAGATGAGTCAGACACAACGCCAGCTGCGGCTGGGAGCGATTATTCAGGGCGTATCCGGCAATATGTCGGCATGGCGTCATCCCGATGCGATAGCGGATGCCAGCATCAATGTCGATTATGTGCTGGATCTGGCGCGCAAAGCGGAGCAGGCGAAAATCGATTTCCTCTTTGTTGCGGACGGGCTGTACATCACAGCACAATCGATCCCGCATTTCCTGAACCGATTCGAGCCCATTACCTTGTTGTCGGCACTGTCATTGGTGACGCAGAAAATCGGTTTAGTCGCCACGCTCTCCACCTCGTACAGCGAACCCTTTACCGTGGCCCGTCAGTTTGCCAGCCTCGATCAGTTGAGCGGTGGCCGGGTGGGCTGGAATGTCGTCACGTCTCCGCTGGAAGGGTCGGCAAAAAACTTCTCGCGTGATACACATCCTGAACATGATGAACGTTATCGTGTTGCCAGCGAATATCTTCAGGTGACGAAAGGATTGTGGGATTCATGGGAAGAAGATGCTTTTGTGCGTGATAAAGCCAGCGGTCAATTTTTTGATCATGACAAGCTGCATACGCTGAATCACAAGGGCAAATACTTTGCGGTGCAGGGGCCGTTAAATGTGGGTCGTTCACCGCAAGGACGACCGATCGTGTTCCAGGCGGGCGCCTCTGAAGCGGGTAAAGCCTTTGCGGCGGAAGCCGCGGATGCCATCTACACCCGTCAGGAGACGTTAGCAGAGGCGCGTGAATTCCGTGAAGATGTGCGCCGTCGTCTGGTCGCTCGCGGCCGTGATGCCGATGAAATCCGCGTGTTCCAGGGTATTAGCGTGATTATTGGCGATAGCGAGGAGGATGCAGAACGTCGCTATCAGCAGACTGCCGAGTTGGTCACCATCGATAAAGCGCTGGAGTATCTGGGGCGTTATTTCGAACATCACGATTTCAGTCAGTATCCTCTGGACGCACCGTTCCCGGATATTGGCGACTTGGGTGAGAACAGCTTCCGCAGTACGACGGACAAAATTAAACAGAACGCTCGTGAGCGCGGTTTAACCTTACGTCAGGTCGCGCTGGAAGAAGCCACGCCGCGCCCCAGTTTCCTCGGCACTGCCGAGCAGGTTGCTGACGGTTTAGCGCAGTGGTTCCTGGAAGGCGGCACGGATGGTTTTATCGTACGCGGCGGTACGCCAACCGCATTTGATGATTTCGTGGTGCAGGTGATTCCACTGTTGCAGGCGCGCGGGATTTATCGCACCGAATATGAGGGCGATACCTTGCGGGAAAATCTGGGGTTAGCCACGCCAGAAAACCAGTTCGCCGCCCAGCGCCGCCAGCAGGTGGCGTGACATGTTGGTCGCCAGAAATGGCGACCTTAAAGCACAGTTACACCATATTCCGCCGCCTGATCCTCCCAGGCTTGCACCTCATCGTAAAACGCCCGTTCAGGTACTGCGAATCCGCTAATCAAACTCTGCACCATCAGCGGCTGGTACTGTTTAGCCGAGGTCAGTTCGTTCAGCGCACTGCGCAACTGCTCAAGCGTAGTCGCATCCGTTTTGGCCGAGGTGATCAGCGGTAGCGCGGCACACAGTGGCGTTTCGCCAATGATCTCCAGCCCACTCAGTTCTGCAGGATAATGCGCACGCAACAGCGCCCAGGTGATGCAGTCAATCGCCGCCACGTCCGCGCGATTGTCGCGCAGCGCCGCCAGCGACTGACGGTGGCTGCCACTCAGCTGCGTTTCACTAAAGAAGGTACCATCTTGCGCCAGCGGCGCGACCAGGTAACGCAATGCGTTGTAACCTGAGTGCGAATCAACACTGTTGCCCACCGCGCGGCGGCCACGGAAATCGCTGAGACTGAGGTTTTCATCTTCCTGACGTGCCACCAGCCAACTGCGGTAGCGCAATCCCTCACAGCCTTGTGCGCTGGACTGAAACGCGCCGACCAACTGCACATCGGGCAGTAACGCCACCAATGGATAGCCGCAGGTTTGACTCAGCAGCAGATTCTCATCGCGCCAGTGGGGTAACAGGTCGGAGTGCCATTCGACCTCAGCCTGCACGCCGCGTTGCGCCAGCAGCGTCGTTAGCGCTGAGGTCAGGCCGAGCGTCGTCGGGTGATGGATATCGTACATCGGTAAAGAGATGATCGGCATGCTGTGCATCCTTGTGCGTTCCCGGATGGGCGTTGACGTTGACCGGCTGGCGCCAAAAGCGCGTTAACCACTCGCCATAACCGGCGACGCGAAAACCCTGGTTGCGCTGATGATAGCCTTCGCGATACAGCAGATAGACTTTACGCAACCCGTACCACGGCAATCCGGGCAGATCGTGATGTACAGAATGATAGTTGAGATTCAGGAACAGCAAGCGCCATGGCCATGCGGCTTCGTTATTCACCGAGCGTGCCAGCGGCGCGTCTTCGGCGCGATGTTCATAGAAAGATCGCACTTTGGTGAGCGCCAGTGCGGGGTAACTCACGGCAGTAACAAACCACAGTGGTGAGAATCCTTGCTGCTGCATCCAGTAAAACAGGCCCGCCAGCAAGGTCAAGTGAATCAACCACATGGCAATGTCTGCCCGCGCTCGTGCCTGCACCAGGGTCTTCATCGTGG
Organism: Pantoea vagans; assembly: GCF_001506165.1. Taxonomy (NCBI): domain Bacteria; kingdom Pseudomonadati; phylum Pseudomonadota; class Gammaproteobacteria; order Enterobacterales; family Erwiniaceae; genus Pantoea; species Pantoea vagans. The sequence continues at coordinate 1,395,702 of NZ_CP011427.1, forward strand.
CCGCGATATCCAGCAGCGGCCCCAGCATTAACCGTCCGGGAAAAGTATTGCGGAGGTGAACTACGCGTTGTTGCCAGGGCTTGAGTTGTGCCCAACGTTCAGGGGACAAGTAATAGGTTTCTGGATCTTCATCCGGCTCGGTCAGGGTGTGATTGCGATGGTGCGCCAGATGCGAATCGCGATATAAACCATAGGGATACCACACCGCCAGCGGCAAGGTCCCCAGCAGCTGATTGAAACGCGGGTAGCGCGTGGGATGGCCGTGGATCAGTTCATGCTGCAGCGACATGTACCAGGTCGTCAGTACGATCAGCAGCAGGGTGGAGGCGAACAGTCCCAGCGTTTGCCAGAACATCACGCAGGCAAACCAGCCGCTATACACGGTGATGATCAAAAACCAAGTGGGCAACTCACTGCGCCACAGCCAGCTACGCGTCAGTTGATGCACCACGGCGCGTTGTTGTCCGTTGATATAGTCATTAGCCATGAAGATGAATAAACCCAGGATGCGCTGAAATTACCTGCACGATGCGGCAACCCTGTTCGCGACACAAAGACCGTGTTTTTATGACTTATGCAAAAAAGTTGATGAAGCGCGCGAAAACTATTGGCTATCAGTCACCTCACGCCTGGCGTAACCTCTCTCCATCGAAACTTAATCTAATACGTGCGGGCGAGTCAGGCCCACGAGGAGAAATTCACCATGAAAAAAATTGGCTTCTTATCCTTTGGTCACTGGACCCCGTCTTCACAGTCTGCCACTCGTTCCGCGCAGGATGTGTTATTGCAGTCCATCGATTTAGCCGTCGCCGCTGAAGAGCTGGGTGCTGATGGGGCTTACTATCGCGTTCACCACTTTGCGCGTCAGCTAAGTTCACCTTTCCCGCTGCTTGCGGCGGTGGGGGCAAAAACCAATCGCATCGAAATCGGTACTGGCGTGATCGACATGCGTTATGAAAACCCGCTGTATATGGCGGAGGATGCCGGTGCGGCAGACTTGATCTCCAACGGGCGTCTGCAGCTCGGTTTAAGCCGTGGCTCCCCAGAGCAGGTGATTGAAGGTTATCGTTACTTTGGTTTTAACCCGAAAGAGGGCGAAACCGATGCCGATATGGGCCGTCGTCACACCGAAGAGTTGCTGGAAGTGCTGCGCGGTGAAGGTTTTGCTAAACCGAATCCACAGCCGATGTTCCCAAACCCGCCGGGTCTGCTACGTCTGGAGCCATTCTCGGAAGGGCTGCGTGAGCGTATCTGGTGGGGCTCAGGTTCAAATGCCACTTCGGTGTGGGCAGCGCAGCAGGGCATGAATCTGCAAAGCTCAACGTTGAAAGATGATGAAACTGGCGAGCCGTTCCACATCCAGCAGGCGAAACAGATTCGTGCATACCGCGAAGCATGGGCAGCAGCAGGTCACCAGCGCACGCCGCGTGTGTCCGTCAGCCGCAGTATCTTTGCGCTGACTAATGACATCGACCGTGCTTACTTTGGTCGTAGTGGACAAGATCAGGATTCCGTGGGCTTCCTCGATGAGAAAACCCGCGCCATCTTTGGTCGTAGCTACGCCGCTGAGCCTGAGCAACTGATCAAACAGCTGGCGCAGGACGAAGCGATTGCCGAAGCGGATACGCTGCTGCTCACCATCCCGAACCAGCTGGGCGTGGATTACTGTGCGCATGTGATGGAAAGCATTCTGACTCATGTCGCGCCGGAATTAGGCTGGCGTTAATCTTCGCAGGGCGTGCCAGGCACGCCCGCTAATTCATGGGATATTTTAAAAATTCGGGCAGTGCTTCCATTTGTTGTGCATACGCGTGCAAATGGGGATAAGCCTGTGCATCCACCACGTTCGGCACCACCAGTTGCATAAAACTCCATACGACAGCGCTGGTAATCGCCACTTGGTCCAGTTTAAGCGCTCTCCCCTCCATCGCTGCATTCCATAACGCGCAATTCGCGAGCAATTGCTGCGTCACACGCTCTATCCACGGTTGGTGCCACTTATCTTCCGGACGCAAGCGATGTTCATACACGTGCTGCACGGCTTTTTCACTGGCGGCGAGTGCCAATCCCAGTAGTTGGCTATCCTCGGCCAGCGCCGTTTCATCAGAAGGGTATAGGCGATGCCTGGGCTGAACGCGGGTTTCCAGATAGTGCAAAATGAGCGTGGAATCCATCAGTACGGTGTCGTTATCCAGCACCAGTGTGGGTGCTTTAACGGCAGGATTGATTGCAGCAAATCGTGCGTAATCACCAAATACTGAGAGGGGTTGATGCTCAAATGCCATGCCGTAAGCTTCCAGAGAAATGGCGACTCTTCTGACGTAGGGTGAATCCAGCATGCCAATCAGTTTCATCAAAACTCCTTGTTAATCCAGCAAAGTAAGATGTCCAACATTAACGGGCTGATAGCACGACGACCAGCGACGACTTATTAGTAAATTTGTTAGTAAAACTTACATCAGCTATGGCAGGCTGTGGCGAGATATGGTCGATCAGGAATTTGAGTATGTCGGATTTCCCCCCTGTTGCGATGCTGCGTGCCTTTGAATCTGTGGCAAGATTAGGCAGTCTGACTCTCGCTGCGAGTGAACTCAGTGTGACGCATTCAGCAATCAGCCAGCAGATAAAGGCATTAGAAGGGCTGTTAGGCGTGCGCTTGTTTACCCGCCAGGTTCGCGGGGTACAAATCAACGAGGAAGGCCGCCTTTATGCGCTGCAAATCCGCGAAGCCCTGGCCCGTATTGCTGATGCCACACGGCAAGTTCAGGTTAAACCCAGACGGGCGGAATTATCGCTTTCGATGGTCCCTTCATTTGCCAGCCACTGGCTAATACCCAGATTAACGGGCTTCCAGGCACAATTTCCCCATATATACTTACGGCTGCAGGCCAGCCTTAGTGTGAGTGATGTTCAGCAGGAAGGCACTGATATTGCGATTCGGATGGGTAAGGGAGAATGGGCGGGTCTGCTAAGCCAGAAGCTATTTAGCGATCGCCTGATTGTGGTGGCGGCGCCTCACTTCAATGGAGGTGATCTACCTCGAACTCCTCAACAAATCGCGGCCAGTGAAATTCTTTTCACGCTTGAATCATGGAACGACTGGTGTGAAGCCGCTGGGCTGCAGCAATCTATTACGCCGCGCGGTTTGGTGATAAATGATTCCAATCTGATTATTCAGGCAGTCCGCTTGGGGCAAGGTATTGCTCTGGAACGTCTTTCATTGGTTCATGATGCGTTACAGCGCGGTGAGTTGGTGCAGTTAAGCCCTGTCAGCGTTGACTACACGTGGCCCTACTGGCTGGTAACCCGAAAGGATCGCTCGACATCACCGGAAGAAGCAGCCTTTATAACATGGCTGGAGAAGGAGGTAATAAGGTATCAGGGAATGTTGAATTCATAACCCCAATAACTCTTAATATTGCATTTTAGAGTTATTGGGGTTATTTTGTTGTTTTCAGGACGCATCAGGGCAACGACATGGATAGCAGGTCATTAATGGCTGAGATTAAAGCTGATGGATGGGAGCTGATTCGAGTTAACGGTAGCCACCACCATTTTGTGCATCCCTCCAAGAAGGGCTTGGTAACAATTCCTCACCCCAAAAAAGATTTGCCCATTAAAACGGTGAAAAGTATTCGCAAACAGGCCGGGCTGATCGTCCACTAATTTGAGAGAGGTAAACCATGTTCTATCCGATTGCGATTGAAGCGGGTGATGAAAACACGGCGTATGGTGTAACGGTGCCCGATTTGCCAGGTTGTTTTTCCGCAGGTGACACGCTGGAAGAAGCGGTGAAAAATGCGAAAGAGGCGATCATTGGTCATCTGGAACTGATGGTTGAGTTAGAGCAAGATATCCCAGCAGTGTCAGAATTAAAAAGCGTGATGAAAGATCCGGCTTTTTCCGGCTATGTTTGGGTGTTAGTGGAAGTCGATGTGACGCGCATTCTCGGTGGTTCGGAGAAAATTAATGTGACGTTACCGAAGTTGCTGATTGATCGTATCGACCGCTGTGTTGCTACTCATCCCGAGTTTAAAACTCGCTCAGGTTTTCTCGCTCAGGTCGCACTGGAGCGCATTGCAAAAACCCGCTGATTAGGGCCTCGTACGATATTTTCTTTAGGCCGCCCCTACAGACCACGATGACCTCATGTAGGGGCGCCATTGATGGCGACCGCGTCCCTTATTTTACGCCCAACTCCCACCATAACTTGTCCAGCGCGTAGTAGCGATCGCGCTCGCTTTCGGGCTGGTTCAGGTCACGCTTCCAGGGTTTGGCCAAAATGAAATGCAGGTTTTTCACTTCATCCTCACGCCACATCGCGCTGTGCTGGAACGGCAACGTTTTCAGCGCATTATAGATATAGGGCAATGGCAGCCAACGGTTCTCAAAGACCTCGTTCAACAAATCCTGCTCTGAAAACGGATAACGGCGCAAATCGTCTATTGCCGCGACTTTCTGCTGCAGCCACGCGAACACGCCCTGATCCGGTTTAAGCACCAGAAAACCGCCGTTGAGATACCGATCCAGCGTTGCAGGTGCCGCTTCACCACGATCTTGCCAGGTGTAATGGCAATTATCGGGCTGCCAACTGGCGGGATAGCTGGCGATCTGATTGGGATTGCAGCGGCAAGCGTGACAGGCCGCCAGAGCGTTATCACCCAAATCCAGGGTAAAGAGTTCGTCCATATTGCGCAGCACCAGCATGTCGGCATCCAAAAACACTACCCGATCGCAGCCGGTGAGTTCCCAGGCACGCAGCTTGCTCCACACTTCACCGAATTGCGCCGAAGCATAATGCTGTTCCAGTTCTGAGTCAGGCATTAAAGGCTCAACCGGATGAATCACACAGCCTAACGCTTGCAAGTCTTCGCGGGTGGCAACATCAATCGCGTCGGTGACCATCACAATCAGTGGCCACTGCGTTTCGCTGCGCTTTAGTGAACGATGAAGCGCTTTCACGCCAATAAAGTAGTCTGGCTGCGTCAGCAGCGTTACCCAGGCAAACATAATTTCTCTCCCCGTACCCTTCATACTTCAAATTGCAGGTGCGTTGGCTGCGTGCATTCACCTCAGTCACTTACTTCAGTAAGCTCCTGAGGATTCATGCACTTGCCGCCTTCCTGAAATTCGAATTATTTTGGCTATCAACATTTAATCAAACAAAGCCGTGACATAGTCATTGCTGAAACGGTGCTGTGGATCGAGCCGATCGCGCACTGCACGGAAAGCATCCCACTGTGGGTAGATCGCCCGCCAGCTGTAACGCTGTGGATCGTAGTATTTGCCCCAGTGTGGACGTCCACCTTCCGCCGCCAGCAGTTTTTCCACTTCCGTCAGAAAATGCAGGCCATCTTGTGACAGTGAACCGTCATCTGCGTAATAGACCACAAAGCCAAAGAAGCAGGTCGGCTGCGCATAGGCAGGGCTGAGCCAGGCGTCAGACGCGCCGGTACAACGCAGAATGATGGGATAATGCATATGCGGATGATTCTTTGCGTACCAGGCTTTAATTTTGCTGATGATTGCGGGTGTTCTTTCCAGTGGGACACCGATCTCCACGTTGATTTGCGGCACCGCGATACCACGACAAAACAGCTGGTAGATATCGCCGCTCACATCGGTGAAGTCACGGAAGCGGGTAACAGTACGAAACTGCTTACCGCCTTTACCCTCGATTTGCGTGTCACGGTGCATCTGCGCCAGCGTTTGATCGATAGTGTCGTTGAGGCTGCTGTCGGTCTCATCACCGTGTTCAATCACCTCACGCTGATTGGCATACCATGTCTCCGCGTTCTGAGGACTTGCCGGATTCGCGTTCCACACGTGCATCAGGTTGTCATCCACAAACCACCAGGCTTTGCTCAATTCATACTGTTGATTCCAGTGCAGCAAATCCTGCTCCAGCGAATCAGCGGAAGTGGCGAATTTGTGACAGGTAAACAGACTAAACGGGCGGGTACGCAGCGTGATCGCAGTCACCAGACCCAATGCACCCAGCGAAGTTTGTGCGGCGGAGAAATCGTCATCCTCCCGATGAAATACGCGTAGGCTGCCGTCGGCCAACACCATGCGGATAGCGAGCGCTTCATCCGCCAGTGAGCTTTGCCCCAGTCCCTGGCCGTGCGTACCCGTGGCCATGGCACCGGCCAGCGTTTGCACTGCGATGACGCCGGGGGAGGAAGCCAGCATGCGATCCATTGCGGTCAGCGTGTCATAAACCGCTTGTAGAGGCGTGCCCGCGGCAAAGGTCACGCTTTCAGCATCCTGCGCCAGCAGGCCACTAAAATGGCTGAGATCGATCAACACATCGTCAGGATTAACACACAGCATGCGACCCGGAGACAAACGGCTGCCCGTGACGCGCACTTTGCCTTTTGTACTCTGCATCAATTGCTGCAGTTCAGCTTCATTTTGCGGCTGAAAAACCTGGCTGCGCTGCCCCACCACGGTGTTCTGCGCCCAGTTCCACAGTTTGCTGTCACGCTCGGTGTTTTGCGTGTTGCGAAGGGGGTAAAGGAGGGGATCTTTGTTCACTACGGCGTTCCTTAGACTGAGGTCTGTGACGGTCCCAAGGCTTTAAGCGTAGACCATCACAGCACTGCCCATGTCTAAGGCGCTTTGCGGATGTAGCGCATGGTGGCTGTGACAGCCAGTTGGCGGTTACGGCGGATGCTGTCCTCTTCCGTGTCTTCTGGCGTAAACAGGAAATGGAAGGTGTAACGGTTGGCCACATGGTGCACACAAATACTGCTGAGTAAGCGGTGCACGTCAACCGTGTTGAGGCCATCGATAAAGATGCCTTGCTGCTGCCCGCGTGTCAGGATGTCATCCAGCAGATCGAGGGTACTTTTGTTCAGCGCTTTAATGCGTTCTGAGTGCACAATGTAGCGGCCGCGCAACAGGTTCTCGGTACACACCAGGCGCATAAAGTCTTGATGCGTAGCATGATAATCAAAGCTGGCTTCCACCAGTTTTATCATCGCCTGTTCAGGTTCCATTTTGGCAAGATTCAGCCCTGTTTCATGCTCGCGGATCGCCTGGTAAACCTGCTCCAGAACTTCGATGTACAACTTCTCTTTATTAACGAAGTGATAAACCACCATACGTTTGGTGGTTTGTGCGAGCTCAGCGATCTGCTCAAGACGTGCGCCCTGCATGCCAAACTCGGCAAATGTCTTTAAGGCACCCGCTAAGATGCGTTTTTTTAGCCCTTCAGGGTCATTTTTACGTTTAGGGGTGGTGTCCGACATAGCGCTCAATATCAATCCAATCAAAACATCATGGTATCACAGCCAGATTGTCGCTTGTGGCGATGCGAGCGGCTGCGTGTCTTTATTCATTTAAGGAATAGCTTTTCCAGATAAATCATAATGCAGGAATAAGCATCTGCGTATACTGCGGCTAACTGTTCATCACGACAGTGTACTTTGACGACCGCAATGATAACTATCAGGAAATACTTTATGCACACACGCCTGGCTTCTGCCAAAAATAAATTCTTGTTATCCGCTGGCGCTTTCCTGCTGGCCAGCACGGTTTTAGCGCCACTCTCGCTGGCCCACGCCGCAGATAAAACCTCAGTAAAAGTCGGCATCATGAGTGGTGAAGATGAGGACGTCTGGCGCGAAGTGATTAAACAAGCTGCCGCCAAAGGATTGACGGTGAAAACGGTGGTGTTCAACGACTACAACCAGCCGAATGAAGCCCTGCAAAATGGTGAGGTGGACGCGAATGCCTTCCAGCATCAGCCGTTCTTAAACAATCAGATCAAGGTTAATCATTACGACATCGTGCGCGTGGGAGACACCGCCGTGTGGCCGATTGGCCTTTATTCGAAAAAAGTGAAAAGTGCGGCGGAACTCAAAGATGGTGCGGTGATTGGCGTACCGAATGATCCCTCAAACGAAGCGCGTGGGCTGGTGCTGTTGCAACAGCAAGGTTTGATTAAGCTGAAACCGGGGGTCGGTATTGCCGCGACCACCGCCGATATCACCGCCAACCCCCACCATCTGCAAATCAAAGAACTGGATTCCGGCATCATCGGTCGTTCGGTTCCCGATCTGGATGCTGCGGTGGTGAACACGGATTGGGCGCTGAAAAGTGGCCTGACGGCTGGCGATCGCATCGCGCAGGAGCCGGTGAAAGACAACCCATACAATAACTTTATCGCGGTGAAGAAAGAGAATGTCTCTGCACCGTGGGTGAAAACGTTGGTGTCTTCTTATCAGAATGACGCCGTGAAATCCGTGTTTAACAAGGTTTACAAGGGCACGGGCGAAACGGCCTGGTAAGGAAAGAGCATGACGATATTCTCAGGGGCCGAAACGCCTTTCCACGCCGTGGCGCGTGGCGTGGTGGAAAATGCGCAAGACCGTGAAAGCGCTACGCGAGACGACGTTAGTGTGGTGCGTTTACAGGGCGTTTCCCGCCGGTTTGGGCAAACCCAGGCGCTGCGTGACGTCTCGCTGACAGTACAAAAAGGCGAAATTCTGGGCTTGATTGGCCGCAGCGGCGCGGGCAAATCCACGCTGATTCGTTGTCTGAATGGGCTGGAGCAACCTGATGAAGGCGTCATCGAAATTGAAGGCCGGAACATTACCGGCCTGTCGGAAAAACAGCTGCAAACTGTGCGCAGCCGCGTGGGCATGGTGTTCCAGCACTTCAATCTGTTGTCAGCGAAAACCGTAGCGCAAAACGTGGCGTTGCCGTTGAAGATTGCCGGTCTGGATAAAGTGCAACGTCATCGGCGCGTGGCTGAATTGCTCGAACTGGTGGGATTGACGGATAAGGCGCAACACTACCCGGCGGCGCTGTCAGGGGGACAGAAACAGCGTGTCGGCATTGCCCGTGCACTGGCGGCCAGTCCGGCACTGTTGCTGTGCGATGAAGCGACCTCGGCGCTTGATCCAGAAACCACCCGTTCGATTCTGGCCTTGCTGAAGTCGCTGAATCAAAAACTCGGCATCACCATTCTGCTTATCACCCATGAGATGGAAGTGATCAAATCGGTGGCGCATCGTGTCGCGGTGATTAATGCCGGTGAGATCGTCGAACAAGGCCCGGTGTGGCAGGTGTTTGCCCATCCGCAGTCAGATCTCACCCGTTCCTTGCTGCGTGGCTTGCTACCACAGCTGCCGGAGGCGCTTGCCGCGCGTATCAGCGCGCAAAAACAGGGGGAGGCTATCTATAGCGTGCATTATGCCGGTGAAGATGCGCAGGGCGATCTGCTGACCCGCTTTGCCACCGCGCTACCTGGCAAATTCCGTCTGTTACAGGGTGGCATCGACCATATTCAGCACTATGCCGTGGTGCGCTTCTTTATTGCGTTTCCGGCGAGCAACACGGCCGATGAACAACAGATTCTTAGCTGGCTGCATACGCAGCAGGCACAAGTGGAGTTAGTGGGCTATGTCGCCAGTGATGATTGATTTACTGCTCAATGCGTTGGGCGAAACGGTATTGATGACGGCCATTTCCGGGCTGTTCTCGCTGGTGGCCGGTCTGCCGTTAGGGTTGATTCTTGTAATGACCAGTGTGGGCGGGATTGCGGAGCATCGAGGCATCAACCGCGTGCTGGGGCTGATCATCAATGGCTTCCGTTCCCTACCGTTTATTATTCTGCTGGTGGCACTGATTCCGTTTACCCGGTTTTTGGTGGGCACTTCACTGGGCACCTGGGCGGCCATTGTGCCGTTGTCGATTACCGCAACGCCTTATTTTGCGCGCGTGGCGGAAGTATCGTTGCGTGATGTCGATCGCGGGCTGATTGATGCTGTGCGCGCCATGGGGGCCAGCAAACTGCGCATTGTATGGGATGTGCTGATACCGGAAGCGCTGCCCGGCATTCTCTCTGGTTTTGTCGTGACGCTGGTGGCCTTGATTGGCGCTTCAGCGATGGCGGGGGCGATCGGTGCAGGCGGTCTGGGCGATCTGGCGATCCGATATGGCTACCAGCGCTTTGAAACCTCAGTAATGATTGCGGTGATCGCGGTGTTGATTGTGTTGGTGTGCGGTATTCAGTGGCTGGGCGATCGGCTGGTGCAACGTATCGACAGACGGCACTAGCAGGTCGCGCGATAAATCGCGCCGCTACCGTCATGTGCATGGCATGCCGATGTCGGCGGCGGGCGGTTCACGTCTGTTGTAGCGGCGCAATTTATTGCGCAGATAACCCGCCCCCTGGTTGTGCATTTTCCCGCAATCCTTATCACTATTTCTTTTTAAACATCAGCAGCTAACGCGCTTAGAGTGATGGCAACGTCTTGCCTTGCCTCAGGAGAATCCGTTATGCCGCTGAACACACTTCAGCTCACGCTTGAAAGTCATCTCGAACAACACAGCGCCGACTATATCGCCGTGGCCCAATCAATTTTTGCCAGGCCGGAAACCGGTAACAATGAATACTTTGCCAGTGAGCAACTGACCAACTTACTCAGCGCTCAGGGATTTGAGGTCACCCGACATGTTGCCGGCCATGAAACCGCCTTTCACGCGGTGAAGGCCAGCAGTAAACCGGGACCGACCATCGCCTTTCTCGCTGAATACGATGCGTTAATCGGTATTGGCCATGCCTGCGGTCACAACCTGATTGGCACCACCAGCGTGGCCGCGGCGATCGCCTTGTCTCAGGTGCTGGATCAGACCGGTGGCCGCGTCGTGGTGCTGGGTACGCCAGCAGAAGAGGGCGGCTTAGCGGGGCCGGGCGGGCCCAAAGGCAACGTGAAGAAGCGTTTCGTTGAGGCCGGGTTACTGGAGGATGTGGATGCGGCGCTGATGGTGCATCCCGCTGGCAAAACGCGTCTCACGGAAGCCACACTGGCAAACAACCATCTTTACTTCCATTTCTATGGCAAACCCTCGCATGCCGCCAGTGCGCCGCATGAAGGGATCAACGCGCTGGATGCACTGGTGCTGCTCTATAACGGCATCAGCGTCCTGCGCCAGCAACTGCCCGATGGTGTGCGTGTGCACGGCATTATCACCGATGGCGGCCAGGCCCCCAATGTGATCCCAGAATACGCGGCAGCGCACTACTACATCCGTGCCGATAGCCGTGAGCAGGTGGAAGCAATTGAGCCACGCCTGCGCGCGATTGCAGAAGGCGTGGCGCTGGCCACCGGAACACGTGTGGAGATTGATCATCAAATTGGTCCACGTGATTTCAAACGCAATCCAGCGCTGGATGCGCTGCTGCTGGAAGCGTTGCGTGCAGCCGGTGAAGAGGTAGATCTGTCGCCACAACGCAATAAAGTCTCGACCGATGCCGGGGATATCAGCCACGCGGTGCCGACTGCGCACCCTTGGCTAAAGATCGGCCCCGACGATCTGATTTTCCATACCGTGCCGTTCCGGGAAGCGGCCAATTCTGAACGCGGTTATCAGGCATTGCTGATCGGTGCGCGCACGCTGGCCCGCACCGGATTACGTCTGCTTATTGATGCCGATACGCTTCACGCCGTTAAAGCCGATTTTGTGCGCCAGGCCTAAAGGGGATCGTTATGTCACAAACTCATCGTAGAAAATTGAAAACTTTAGTCGGTGCCAGCAGCGTGATTTCAGCGGGCAATGACATCCAGCCGGGCGTGGGGATCGCGCGCGCCATCGAGCTGGCGAAAATCGCCGAGCGCGAGAAAATTACCGGGCTGTTCACCGCAGATTTGTTGCAGGCCGATCCGGTGGGCTTAGCTGGCACCACCGGCACCCAGGACCCATTGATTGCCCTGGCCGCGTTAAGCCAGGTGACATCGCAGATTGGCTTGATTGCCACCGTCAGCACCAGCTGGTTGCATCCCTATCATTTAGCGCGTCAGGTTGGCACCCTGGACCATATCAGCGGCGGCCGTGCGGGATGGAACGCTGTGACCTCATCAGTCGGTGAAGAGAACTTCGGTGAAAGCCAGCTGCCGCCTCCGCAGGAGCGCTATGCGCGCGCCACCGAGTTTATTGAAGTGATGAATGCCCTGTATGACGCCAACGAACGTGCAGCGGTGCAGCGCACGGCCAGCGGTGGTATCCGCCTCGATCACCAAAAGCTGCATCCCATTCACTATCGGGGCGACTTCTTCCAGGTGGCCGGTCCACTCAATGTGCCGCCACCGCCGCAGCGACGTCCTGTGCAGTTTCAGGCCGGGCAATCCGAGGCGGGGGTGACGCTGGGCGCACGCTATGCTGAGGTGATTTACACTTCGCAGCCTACCTTCGAGGCGGCACAGCAATTTGTCGCGGATGTTCAGCAGCGTGCACGTCGTTTTGGCCGCGAACAGAATCCCCCTCTGATCATGAACTCATTTCACGCCATCATTGGCGACAGTGAGGCGGATGTGGCGCGTCGGTTACGGGATAAACACGAGAAAATTAACTACGAGCAGGGCAGGCTGCGCGTAGCGGATATGCTGGGCGGGGAAGTCGATCTGCGTGAAGTGCCGCTGGACCAACCGTTACCCGGCACGTTAATTCCGCAGTTGGAACAGGTACATCGGCGCCAGGGACGTGCCGCCATCTTCCGGCAGTATGCACTGGAAGGTTTGACATTGCGTGAGTTGATCATCAAAGCCGAAGAGACCGGGCACTGGTTTGTTGCCGGTACGCCGGAACAGCTTGTCGATGCCATTGAACAGCGCTACCACGCGGGCGTATTAGATGTGATCTCATTGCACGGCTTGGGTAATCCCGATCAGCAAGATTTACTACTGAATGGCTTGCTGCCCGAACTGCGCCGCCGCAATTTGCTGGATACCGACTATCAAGGTAATGACTTCCGCAGCAGCCTGGAGCTGGCTCCGCTACCTAAAGTCACCGACTAACATCGCTTGCTTTAAGAAGGCCCTTCCAGAACAGCGGGAAGGGCTTTTTTTTGGAAACCTGCTCCACAAATCATTTCAGAACAGATGCCCTCTGGGCAATACCCGACCACACTGCCTATCGCATTGAACCTATATAGCATTTGACCTATATCGATGAGGGCGTATCATGTGGCAGATAATAACAACAGACACTTTTGATCAATGGTTAATGACGCCAGGCGACACGGATCGAGCATGTGTCATCGCGGCAATGTTGGTTTTACGGCAGGCAGGGGCTGGATTAAGCAGGCCTTATGCAGACACAATTAAAGGTTCGCGCTACAGCAATATGAAAGAGTTGCGTGTACAGAGCAAAGGCAGTCCCATTCGGGCTTTTTATGCTTTTGATCCATGGCGAAAAGGTATTTTGCTTTGCGCTGGTCATAAGGCTGGCAATGAAAAACGATTTTATAAAGAGATGATTACACAAGCAGATCAAGAGTTTACTCAACATCTCAATCGCAGCGAATTTAAGGAGTAATGTGATGGGCAGAACACTCGAACAGATTCTTACGGCTGAAAAACCTGAAGTGGTCGCGGATGCCAACGTCATTGCTGAAGACATTCTGCTGAATATACATCTTGCAGAGCTACGCGAACGTGTAAGCAAAACGCAGGTGGAAATGGCACAGGCGCTAAACATCAAACAACCAACGGTGGCTGGAATGGAAAAACCAGGGCGCGATCTCAAACTTTCCACTCTAAAACGTTATGTTGAAGCAGCTGGTGGCAAGCTCCGCCTGGATGTTGAACTGCCTGACGGGTCGCATTTTGAGTTTGTTGTTTAGCGATTATCACCACAAAACATCTCATTAGGCTGAGTTTGTGACGGGACTATGTATTAGCCAACACGATTACTACTGCCAAGAAAGGCCTTCCCAAAAGACAAAACCCCGCTCAGGTTTCCCTGAGCGGGGTTTTTGAATTTGGCTCCTCTGACTGGACTCGAACCAGTGACATACGGATTAACAGTCCGCCGTTCTACCGACTGAACTACAGAGGAATCGTGTGAACGAGGCGCATATTAGCGATGCCGATCTGCGTTGTCAAAGCCCTATCGCACACTTCTGGTTTAAGTGCGCGTAAAAGCAGCGGAATGCTGCTTTTCTGCCTTGAATGTGCAGATTTCAAACTGCCAACAAGATCTCACTTTAAGCGCATTTCCTTTGAGATGTTAGAGGCGTGTCAAAGTTTTGTTATTTGCCGATTTTAAAACAATCATTTCAGTGCTTTTATGATGAAAATTTCAAATGATGATCAGATGAAACAAATGAACTGCTTATCATCACGGGCGAAACGAGTTTCCAGTCCTGAAACATCATTTTGAAAATAACTTGTTGATAAGGAAGATGTTGCAACAAGGAGCTGTACGGAATCGATAGCGTTAGACCAGAAGCCTTACCTCTACAACCAGATAAATAACGCCAGCGACGTTGAGTGAATGTAAAAAATTTTTTTCATTCGTCGTATCAGCCAACTGCGCATGTTAACGAATAAGAAGGGTTACCCATGAAATTCAAAAAAGCGTTAGTGACTTCCCTGTTAGCTTGCATGTTACCTGCCGCAGTAATGGCGAAAGACCTTCAGGTGGGCGTTTCAATGGCGCTGTTTGATGACAACTTCCTCACGATTCTGCGTACCGGTATGCAGAAAGAGATGACCAAAGATGGCATTAAAGGCCAGGTAGAAGATGCCAAAGGCGACGTTTCACAGCAGCTGCAACAGGTACAGAACTTCATTGGTCAGGGTGTTGACGCCATCATCGTCAACCCGGTTGATACCAACGCCGTTAAACCGGTGATGGATGCGGCAACCAAAGCGGGCATTCCACTGATCTTCGTGAACCGTAAACCAGCGGGCGAACTGACTGACAAAATGGCCTATGTCGGTTCGGATTCTGAACTGGCGGGGCGTTTACAGATGGAAGCATTAGCCAAAGCAATGAACGGCAAAGGCAACGTCGCGATTCTGATGGGCGACCTCGCTAACGAATCCACCCGTGACCGTACCAAAGGGGTTGAAGCGGTGGTCGCTAAATACCCAGGCATTAAAGTGGTACAGAAACAGACCGCCAAATTCACCCGTAACGACGCGGTGGATGTGGTGAGTAACTGGCTCACCGCCGGTGATGATATCCAGGCGATTGCGTCTAACAACGATGAGATGGCCATCGGTGCCCTGCAGGCGCTGGGTAAAAACCCGAACCACATCCTGATTGCTGGCGTGGATGGCACACCGGATGCCTTGCAGATGCTGAAGAACGGCAAGATGGTTGCCACCGTGTTCCAGGATGCGAAAGGTCAGGGTGAAGGTGCAGTTCAGGCAGCGATTAAACTGGCGAATGGCGAGAAAGTGGAAAAGATCATCAACATCCCTTACCAGCTGATCACCAAAGACAACATGGCGCAGTTCGAATCTCGTAACCAGAAATAATCGTTCCCGACTCAGCCGTACGGAGGTGATGTATGACCGCATTTGCGCTTGAAGCCGAAGGCATCAGCAAGTTCTTCCCCGGAGTGAAGGCACTCGACAATGTCTCATTGCGAATTAAACCGGGGTCGGTACATGCCCTGATGGGTGAAAATGGCGCGGGCAAATCCACTTTAATGAAATGCCTGATCGGGATGTATCGTCCCGATAAGGGCACCATCCGCATTAAAGGGGAGCCAGTTCAGTTTCAGGACACCATGGACGCGTTGCGTTCTGGGATCTCGATGATCCACCAGGAGCTGAATCTGGTGCCTTATATGACTGTGGCCGAGAACATCTGGCTTGGTCGCGAACCGATGAAGTACGGCTTTGTTGACCATGCGTTGCTGAATAAGCAAACGCAGGAACTGCTCAACAAACTTAACATCCGCCTCAAGGCGGATCGCATGGTCGGTGAACTGAGTATCGCCGCCCAGCAGATGGTGGAAATTGCCAAAGCGGTGTCGTGGAACTCTGACATTGTGATTATGGATGAACCGACCTCGGCACTGACGGAAACTGAAGTGGCGCATCTGTTTACCATCATCCGTGACCTGCGCGAGCAGGGTAAAGCCATCATTTATATCAGTCACAAAATGGATGAGATTTTCACCATTACTGACGAAATCAGCATCTTCCGTGACGGCACATGGGTGGGTAGCAACAACACCACTGAATTTACCCGCCAGTCGCTGATTACCCAGATGGTGGGACGCGAACTCACGCAACTGTTCCCGAAATTCAACGGTGAAATCGGTGGAGACGTGCTGACGGTGCGTAACCTCACCTGCAAAGATCGTTTCACCGACATTAACTTCACGGTACGCAAAGGCGAGATCCTTGGCGTGGCGGGTTTAGTCGGCGCGGGACGCAGTGAAGTGATGGAAAGCTTATTCGGTATGGAAAGCTTCGACAGCGGGGAAGTGCTGATCGATGGCGTGCCAGTGAAGATTGATTCGCCGTCAACGGCGATTGAAAAGGGTATGGCCTTCCTGACGGAAGACCGTAAAAAATCCGGGCTGTTCCTGGTGTTGTCGGTGATGGAGAACATGAGCATCGTCAACATGCCGGATTACGTCAGTAAAGCTGGTTTCGTTAGCCACATGAAGATGGCGCAGGACTGCATGGAGCAGATCCGCAAACTCAATATTAAAACGCCGACCATGGATCAGATCATCAACAACCTCAGTGGCGGTAATCAGCAGAAGGTGCTGATTGCGCGTTGGCTGCTGGCACAACCGAAGATCCTGATCCTCGACGAACCGACACGCGGTATTGATGTCGGGGCAAAAGCCGAGATTTATCGCTTAATCAGCGAACTGGCAAACCGGGGTGTCGCCATCATTATGGTGTCCTCTGAACTGCCTGAAATTCTTGGTATGAGCGACCGCGTGATGGTGATGCACGGCGGGCGTATAACTGGCATCCTCGATAAAGAAGAGGCCAATCAGGAAACCATTTTGTCGTTGGCATCCGAGTGAGGCGCGAGACATCTATGAGTAACGTAAAAATTACGGCCCCGCAGGCCGCAGAATCGACTTCCTTCTTTGGCAACCTGCGCCATAAGTTGCCGAAAGATACCGGCATCTTTGTGGTGATGTTAGGGATTGCTTTGATTTTCGAAATTGCAGGCTGGTACGTCCGTGACCAATCTTTCCTGCTCAACACCAACCGCCTGGTTCTGATCGTTCTACAGGTGGCCATTATCGGGATTATCGCGGTGGGGGTGACGCAAGTCATCATCACCACCGGTATCGATCTGTCATCCGGTTCGGTCATCGCACTGACCGCGGTGGTCGCGGCCAGTCTGGCGCAAACCTCGGACAGCTTGTCACCGATGTATCCGTCATTAGTTAACCTGCCAGCCGTGATTCCGATTGTGGCCGGTATTGGTGTGGGTTTATTGTGTGGTGTAATGAACGGTTTCCTGATTACGAAAACCGGGATTCCTCCTTTCATTGCCACACTAGGCATGATGGTGTCGGCACGTGGTCTGGCGCAGTATTATACCCAGGGTAACCCGATCAGCTTCCTGTCAGATGGTTTCACCTCCATCGGCCAGGGCGCAATGCCGGTGATTATCTTCCTGGTGGTGGCCTTCCTGTTCCACATTGCCCTGAAACATACGCGCTACGGCAAATATGTCTATGCGATTGGCGGAAACATGACGTCGGCCAAAGTATCCGGTATCAACGTCAACAAATACCTGATCATCGTTTACACCATCGCCGGTGCGCTCTCTGGTTTAGCAGGTGTGGTGCTGGCGGCACGTGTCAGTAGCGGCCAGTCAAGCATGGGTATGGCCTATGAACTGGATGCGATTGCCGCAGCGGTTATCGGCGGTAGCAGCCTGATGGGCGGCGTAGGGCGCATCACTGGTACGCTGATTGGTGCGGTGATCCTGGGTCTGATTAAGAGCGGGTTCACCTTTGTGGGTGTCGATGCCTACGTGCAGGACATCATTAAGGGCATCATTATCGTAGCGGCAGTTTCCATCGATATGCACAGAAACCGCAAGAAACGCTAATACGCTTCATACTTCGCACTTTAGCTGCGTTGGCTACGCTCGTTTACCCTGGTCACATAGTGAACTATGCTCCCAGGGCTAAACGAGCTTGCCGCCTTGTTGCAGCGCGAATGACTTTGCGTATCGGGATACGCTTCATACTTCGCACTTTAGCTGCGTTGGCTACGCCCGTTTACCCTGGTCACATAGTGAACTATGCTCCCAGGGCTAAACGAGCTTGCCGCCTTGCTACAGCGCGAATTATTTTGCGTATCGGTATGTGATGAACACATTGTAAATCTCTTTCGCACGCTTCCCTCTCTCTCACAATAAGTTTTCCCACTGGTTGATCCTGTTCTTTTCCCCGCGTTTGCTTTCGATTTGCCCCTTTCTGCTCATTTTTTGCCACATCTGCACCATACCAGCGCTGTTGGTCATCACTTTTTTGCACATCTGATACGCAGTTTGTGCACCAATAGAGTGCAAGGTGGGTTCTTTTTAAACACCTCGGGTCATGCATTGAGCTTATTAACTCCTTCGAGGTAATCAGAAAGGCTTATTTTCCGGGCCGTTAGGAATAATCTGGATAGCCTTTTTTGCGTGCGGAATAAACCTGGCCTGCATATTGCAACTTCATGAACACAAGCCAGCAGGCTGAGACACCCATATTTGGGCATTCGGGGATTGACGGAGGCAATATGAACTTAAGACGACTGAAGTACTTTGTAAAAATCGTCGATATCGGCAGCCTGACTCAGGCAGCAGAAGTGTTGCACATCGCGCAGCCTGCGCTTAGCCAGCAAGTTGCAACGCTGGAAAATGAACTCGATCAGCAACTGCTGATCCGCACCAAACGCGGCGTCACGCCAACCGAAGCCGGTAAAATTCTTTATGCTCATGCCCGCACAATTTTACGTCAGTGTGAGCAGGCGCAGACCGCAGTGATTAATGCCGGTCAGGCACTGAATGGTCAGGTATCCATTGGCTTGGCACCGGGTACGGCGGCATCGTCTTTGACTATGCCTCTGCTGCAAACCGTGCGTGAGCAATTCCCCGATGTGCTGGTCTATCTGCATGAAAACAGCGGCACTTCATTAAATGAAAAAGTGATGAACGGCCAGCTGGATATGGCGGTGCTGTACGATCGTGCGCCGACGGCAGGCATCAACAGTATTCCTTTGATGAAAGAAGAACTCTATCTGGTGGGCGCGACGGCTTGTCCGGGAGCCACCGTCGATCTGGCTGATGTCGCGCAGATGAATCTGTTTCTGCCACGTGATTACAGCGCCGTGCGTAAACGTGTTGATGAAGCCTTTTCTCTGCGCCGCCTGAGCGCGAAAATTATCGGTGAGATTGAGTCAATCTCTACGCTGACAGCCGCCGTTTCCAGCGGTATGGGCGTGACCGTGCTGCCAGAGTCAGCGGCTCGTGCGCTGGTAAGTTCAACTCATGCGTGGATGGCGCGTATTAACAGCCCGTCACTGAATCTGCCTTTGTCATTGAACATCTCTGCACGTTTACCACTCTCACCATCCGCACAAGCGGTGAAAAATATTCTGCTGTCATTGCTGAATAAGCCGATGACCGAAGAACGCGAGTTGATGTTAGTGGGTTAAGTGTCGAAATACTGGCTGTAAATTGTAGCGGCGCAATTTATTGCGTAATGCATGTCAGTTAAGCGGCAGACGATAACGCCGTCTGAGACCGCACCGGGGCTGGCGGTCCTCGCGCCGCTACGCGGTACCTTCACTTCACTCGTCTGCCTTACGGACCGGTGCCGATGGAACATCCATGTTCCAGCGCCACCTTTCGCCCGCGTCCTGCGGGCTCTCCTGGCATACTCGCTCAGCTCAGCGCTGCGGAATGCCAGCCCCGGAGCGGCCCCAGCCGGCTCATTAGCTTCAATGCGCGTTGTCAAAAAGGGCACATTGTCTGAGGCTATGACGCCTCTGCTGCCCCCTCAGGGCTATCCGCAGCGCTGAGACTTTTACGTTGGGCCAGGAGCCCCACGCGGGGAGGCGTGGGGCAGTTCGCGGCCGACCATGGATGGTCATCCGCGAACGGTCCGTCCGGCACGACGTGGAAGTCGAAGGTACCGCTTTAGCGGCGCGAGGACGGCCCAGAGGGGGCAGTAGTGGCGGCAGAGCCCGCACGGAAAAGAAAGGCCGCTTATCAATAAACAGCCTGAGTACTTAACTGACGAGCATTACGCAATTTATTGCGCGGTAAATTGCGCCGCTGCCGATATGGATTAAGCGCAGGCCTTAGCGAGCCCGTAAACACCTCCCCTTATTACTATTCCGCATAACACACCGTTTTTTATTATTTGTTGCAATCACACCAACTTCATAACATGGACGAAACAGGGCAGGAAACAGGAGAAAGGGTGTGAATTTCCAGCAACTTAAAATTATACGCGAAGCGGCACGTTGCGAATTCAACCTGACAGAAGTGGCGAATACGCTTTTTACCTCGCAATCCGGGGTCAGTCGCCATATTCGCGATCTGGAAGATGAACTCGGTGTCGAGATCTTCATTCGTCGCGGCAAGCGACTGTTAGGGATGACCGAACCGGGCAAGGCGCTGTTAACCATTGCTGAACGCATCCTCGATGAAGCCGGAAAGGTGCGTCGCCTGGCGGATGTGTTTACCAATGAGACCAGCGGCGTGTTAACCATCGCCACCACGCACACCCAGGCGCGCTATAGCTTGCCACGGGTGATCAAAGCGTTTCGTCAGCTCTACCCGAATGTGCGTCTGGAGTTGAATCAGGGTTCGCCGCAGGAGATTGTCACCATGCTGCTGGCCGGTGAAGCGGATATTGGCATTGCCTCCGAGCAACTGGTGAATAACAGCAGCCTTGCGGCCTTCCCATGGTTCAGCTGGCATCACTCATTGCTGGTGCCGCACGACCACGAGTTGCTGCAGCATCAGCCGGTGACGCTGGCCAGCCTGAGCCGCCATCCATTAATCACCTATCGGCAAGGAATTACCGGTCGTTCACGTGTGGATCGCGCTTTCCAGGCGGCTGGCATCAAACCCGATATCGTCCTCAGCGCACAGGACTCGGACGTGGTGAAAACCTACGTTGAGTTAGGGCTGGGTGTCGGTATTCTGGCTGACCAGGCTTGTGACATTTACGACGGTGAAGATTTAGTGAAAATCGATACGCATCACCTGTTCGATGCCAACACCGTGTGGCTCGGTTTGAAGCGCGGTCAGCTGCAGCGCAACTATGTTTGGCAGTTTCTTGAGTTATGTAATGCCAATCTGTCGCTGGAGGAGATCAAACGTCAGGCGCTCTCTTACGAAAGCGAAGCCGAGCCGGCCATCGATTTCCAGATTTAACCTGTCAGGTCGTCATTCGTGGCGACCTGATACAGCATAAAATTTCTTTTCCCGCCGCAAAACACACACCTGCTTTGATTCCATCCCCCAGAAAAACATCCTGCGCTGTCACGTCACGATAAAGTGAAATGAACAGGACACAGGGGATGAACATGTCGCGAATTCAGTTGAAAGATGCAGAGTTATTGCGCCAGCAGGCGTTGTTTGGCGGATGCTGGCAGGATGCGCACGCGGGGGCCACGCTGCCGGTTATCGATCCCGCCACCCAGCAGCAGATTGCCACCATTCCCGCCTTGGGTGCGGCTGAAACCGAGCAGGCGATAGATTATGCTGAGTCGGTGCGCGTCAGTTGGGGTAAAACCCCTAATGCCACCCGTGCGGCGCTGCTGGAAAAATGGCATCAGCTGATTATCGACAACGCCGATGATTTGGCGATCATCATGACCGCCGAACAGGGCAAACCGCTGGCAGAAGCCAAAGGTGAAGTGCTCTACGGGGCCAGCTTTGTGAAGTGGTTTGCCGAAGAAGCGCGTCGTATCTACGGTGACACCATCCCGGCACCGAGTGAAGATCGTCGCATTCTGGTATTAAAGCAGCCAGTGGGTGTCGCAGCGGCGATAACACCGTGGAATTTCCCGATTGCAATGATCACCCGTAAAGTGGCCCCTGCGCTGGCCGCAGGCTGTCCGATCATCGTCAAGCCTTCTGAACTCACTCCTCTCTCTGCACTGGCACTGGCGGTGCTGGCAGAGCGAGCGGGCTTCCCTTCCGGCGTGTTGCAAGTGCTGACCGGGCTACCGACAGAGATCGGCAGTGCACTCACGGCCAGCCGTACGGTGCGCAAAATCTCCTTTACCGGTTCAACCCGTGTAGGTCAGCTGTTGATGCAACAAAGTGCCGATAGCATCAAGCGCCTCAGTCTGGAACTGGGTGGCAATGCGCCACTGATAGTGTTTGATGACGCCGATCTGGATGTCACCATCCCAGGCGTGATGGCGAGTAAGTTCCGCAATGCCGGACAGACCTGTGTCTGCGCCAACCGCATTCTGGTGCAGCGCGGCATCTACGAACGTTTCAGTGAAAAACTGCTGGCAGCGGTTGCTACCCTAAAAGTCGGTGATGGCTTTGAGCCGGGCAGCACCCTGGGTCCGCTGATTAACGATCGTGCCGTCGAGAAGGTTAACAGTCATATTGATGATGCGCTCAGTCAGGGGGCAACCTTGTTGCACGGCGGCATCGGTGCGCCAAACGGCACTTTTGTCGAGCCAACGGTGTTGGGCAATGTCACCAGCACTATGCGTATTGCGCATGAAGAAACCTTTGGTCCGGTGGCACCGTTATTTGTTTTCGATACCGAAGAAGAAGCGATTCGCATGGCGAATGACACGCCTTACGGCTTGGGTGCGTATTTCTTCACCGAGAATATACGGCGTGCCTGGCGCGTGGCGGAGTCTCTGGAATTTGGCATGGTCGGTTTTAATACCGGTGCCATTTCATTAGATGCGGCTCCTTTCGGTGGAATTAAATTATCCGGATTAGGGCGCGAAGGATCGCGCTATGGAATTGAAGAGTATCTGGAGCAGAAAACATTTCATATGGGGAGCCTGTAAATATCGGTCGCCATAAATGACGACCCTACAGTAGGGCGCGCATTAATGCGCACCAAAATAAAAACAGCGCCGATGGCCTCAGGTTAACGGCGCTTTTTGTTTTGTGCGCGCCGTCATACTTTTCCCACCCATCCCCGTTTTAGTGCAAGTTTCATGCGAGCTGCACCGCTGCGATGCACGAATTTTGTGAAGTAAATCATCTGTTTATTCCTTCGGCAATTCCGCAAAATTTCGCTCAACAATACGGCAGAAAATTTTTTTGGCGTGTTTTTTACGCATTTTTATTTTTCACTGGGCTGGCATACTTTCTGCATTAGCTTATTAACGTGACAGATAAATGTGGTGCAAATCGTTAATTGGCGCACATGTGATGGGTGTAACAAATAAGGAATTTTCCATGTTAAGTTTCGACCCTGAAAAAGTTTCTCTTCCTTTAGGCCATTATATTGGTGGCCAGCATGTCACCACACAAGGTGCGCGCTTCGCCGTGAAACGCCCGTCCGATGGCAAAGTCTATGCCGAGCTGAGTGAAGCGCAGGCAGAAGACGTGGATCGCGCCGTGACACTTGCCCATCACACCCTGAAAACCAGCGGCTGGCGCAGTTGCTCACCGCGTGAACGTGGCAGGGTGTTACGTCGCTGGGCAGATCTGATTGAAAACGACCTGCTGCTGGCACAACTGGAAGCGCTGGGTTCGACGCGCCCAATCAGCGATGTCGTGCAGCATGAAATTCCGTTCACGGCGGAAGCTATCCGTTTCTACGCCGAGTGTGCAGATAAATACAGTGGCGACCTGTTCCCGACGCAAGAGAGCAGTCTCGGCATGTTGGTTTCAGAGCCGTATGGCGTGATTGGCGCGATTACGCCATGGAATTTTCCGCTGTCGATGGCGTCCTGGAAATGCGGCCCGGCATTGGCAGCAGGTAATGCGGTGGTGCTGAAGCCATCCGAACTGACGCCATACTCCACGGTGCGTATGGCGGAGTTGGCGGTGCAGGCCGGATTACCCGCCGGCGTACTCAACATTGTGCAAGGTAGCGGGGCGGTAACGGGCAGCGCGCTGGTAACACACCCGCTGGTACGCAAGGTTTCCTTTACCGGATCAACCGTGACAGGCGCACGCATTATGAGCGACGCCGCGCAGCACGGCATGAAGCCTGTGACGCTGGAGCTGGGGGGCAAAAGCCCGCAATTAGTCTTCGATGATGCAGGCGATATTGATGTGCTGGCGCAACGTATTTTACGTGGTTTCACCGCGAACGGCGGTCAGGCATGTGTGGCAGGCACCCGCCTGATTGTACAGCGTGCTATCGCCCAGCCTCTACTGGAACGTTTAGTGTCCCTGTGCCAACAGCCGCGTCCAGGTATGACCTGGCAGGACAGCAGCCGCTACGCGCCATTAATCGATGAACGCCAGGGTAACAAGGTGGCTTCGGTGATTGCCGAAGCCAAAGCGCAGGGCGCGGAAGTGCTGGTGGGTGGCGAGCGCTTTGCGGATACCGACGGCGGTTGGTTCTGGCAGCCTACGCTGTTGTGCGGTGTGGCGGCAGACAACCCGGCGGTACAGCAGGAGATTTTCGGCCCGGTACTCACTGTGCAGGAGTTCGACAGCGAAGAAGAGGGTCTGGCGTTAGCGGCGCATGAAACCTATGGCCTGTGCGCAGGGGTGCATACCCTCAGCCTGCCGCGTGCGATGCGGGCGATGCGGGCCATTGAATCGGGCACCGTATGGATCAACCGCTATGGCCGCTCCGGCGATTTTATTATTCCCACCGGTGGCTTCCTGGGCTCCGGTATTGGCAAGGATCTGGGACGTCAGGCATTTCAGGCCTGCCAGCGCCAGAAGAGTGTATTAATCGATTTCTAAATTCACGTATCAGATAACGACGAGGTCGCGTCATGGCACTGTTTAAACCGAAATTCATCACCTTTGATTGCTACGGCACCCTGATTAATTTTGATATGGCAGGAGCAGCAGAGCGCTGCTTCAAAGATCGCGTGTCAGCGCAGCAGATGCTGGCATTCACCACGGATTTCGCCATCTACCGCCGCGATGAAGTCTTGGGTGCGTGGAAACCTTATTACGACGTGGTCAGCGATGCGCTGCAGCGCACCTGTAAAAAATGGGGCGTGCAGTGGAGCCAGGCTGACAGTGATTTTATCTATACCGATTGCGCCACCTGGGGACCGCATCCTGATGTCCCTGCCGGGCTGGCAAAAGTGGCGAAAGAGTTCCCACTGGTGCTGCTGACCAACTCCATGAACGATTTGATCCCGCATCACGTGCCGCGTCTCGGTGCGCCGATCCACATGACCATCACCGCTGAAGAAGTGGGTGCGTACAAGCCGCAGATGAAAGGCTTCGAATACATGCTGGATAAGCTGAACTGCGGACCAGAGGATATTCTCCACGTTTCCTCCAGCCTGCGTTACGACCTGATGACCTGCTATGACATGGGCATCAAGAACAAGGTGTGGGTCAACCGTGGCCACGATCCGGCCAATCCAGCTTACGAATATACCGAGATCAAAGATATCGGCGGTCTGCCCGCTGTGGTTGGACTCTAAGCCCGGAGGCGGCGATGAAACTCGAATCATTCTGGCAAGACACGGCACCTGCTTTCACCGGTGCCGCCAGTGGCGCACTGCCCGCCGTCGCGGATGTGGTGGTGATTGGCGGTGGCTTTACCGGCGTCTCGACGGCACTCAATCTGGCGCGCAGCGGCATCAACGTGGTGCTACTGGAGCGTGGCGAAGTGATGAGTCAGGCCTCGGCGCGTAACGGTGGCCACTGCAACACCGGCGTGGCGCAGAACTTTGCCTCGCTGGTCGAGAGCCAGGGCATCGAGCAGGCCAGCCGCTTTTATCGTGCGTATGACGATGCGGTGAGCTATGTCGAACAGCTGGTGCGAGAAGAGCAGATTGATTGCGATTTCCGCCTGTGCGGCAAATTGAAGTTGGCCAGCAAAGCGTCGCATTTCCCCGGCCTGCGCAGTGCGTGGCAGCTGATGCGTGACACCGTGGACCCGGAAATCGAGCTGATCAGTCAGGATGAGATTCGTCGTGAAGTGGGCAGTGACAGCTTCCATGGCGGTTTGCTGCAGAAACGCGGCGGCCAGATGCACATGGGCAAGTTTGGTATTGGCCTGGCGAATGCGGCTGCGCAGGCCGGCGTGAAAATCTTCCCGCACCATGCGGTGACAGGCTTAACGCGGCTGGACGGCTACCGACATCGCGTCACCACCGCCAAAGGCGAAATTATTGCCGAAAAAGTGATGATGGCGACTGGCGTCTCCAACGAAGGACCTTTCCCTTGGTTCCAGCGCCGTATAGTGCCGGTCGGCAGCTTTATCGTGGTGACAGAACCGCTGGGTGACGCCTTGATCGAGCAGATATTGCCAAAGGACCGTACTTACGTCACCTCACTGAATATCGGCAACTATTTCCGTACCACTGCCGATCGTCGCCTGGTATTCGGTGGTCGTGCGCGTTTTGCCGTCAGCAATCCAACCTCTGATACCCGCAGCGGTGAAGTGTTGCGTGCCGCGATGACCGCGCTGTTCCCTCAACTGGGCAAAGCGCGCATCGACTACTGCTGGGGCGGCATGGTGGATATGACCGCCGATCGGCTGCCCCATGCCGGTGAGCACGAAGGGGTGTTCTATTCACTCGGTTACAGCGGTCACGGCACGCAGATGTCGGTGTGGATGGGCCGTGTGATGGCGGACTTACTGGCCGAAAAACGTAACGAAAATCCCTGGCAGCGCGACGCATGGCCTGCGCTGCCAGGTTACCACGGGAAACCCTGGTTTTTGCCTCTCGCAGGGCTGTATTACAAGGCTAAGGATCGGCTCTCCTGATCGCTGGTTAAGGCAACACGCGCGATAAATCGCGCCGCTACGGTTGGGTGGTAGGGGCGTGACTTTGTGCGCAGAAAGTTAGCGATATGCATTGAAACCGTAGCGGCGCAATTTATTG
Organism: Pantoea vagans; assembly: GCF_001506165.1. Taxonomy (NCBI): domain Bacteria; kingdom Pseudomonadati; phylum Pseudomonadota; class Gammaproteobacteria; order Enterobacterales; family Erwiniaceae; genus Pantoea; species Pantoea vagans. The sequence goes on from NZ_CP011427.1 coordinate 1,422,458, forward strand.
CGCAATGCATGGCGTTAGCCGCAGCCAGTGATAATTGATGAATCATACAACTTTTCATATTGAGGGTGTGCAGATGAGTAAATTCGATAAAGAGTCTGACGCTGTGAATCCGGCCCTGACACGCATGCTGACCGAAGGGTCCATGTCGCGTCGTGGCCTGATGAAGTTGTTGTCTGCCGGTGCAGTGATGAGCAGCGGCTTAATCGGTTTTCCGCAGATGAGTTTTGCGGCAGAAACGCCGGTCAAAGGCGGCAAAATGCGTGCCGCCATGTCCAATGCTTCAGCAACGGATACGCTTGACCCGGCCAAAGGCAACAACAGCGGTGATTACACCCGTCAGTTTATGGTTTATAGCGGCTTAACTGAGCTGGACAAAAATCTGGCGGCGCAGCCTGCGTTGGCAGAATCGATTGAATCCAGTGATGGCATCACCTGGCACATCAAACTGCGTAAAGGTGTGACCTTCCACGACGGCAAACCGCTCACGGCCAAAGACGTCATTTACTCATTGAGCCGCCACAAAGATCCGGCTGTCGCCTCCAATGCCTTTAAGCTGGCCGATCAGTTCAAAACTTTCACCGCCGTTAATGACAACGAAATCACGCTGGAACTGAGCAGTGCAAACTTCGACGTGCCTTTCATGCTGGCGAGCGCACCGTTCCTGATCGTGCAGGATGGCACCAAAGACTTCAGTAAAGGCATTGGTACCGGACCATTCAAACTGAAAGAGTTCTCGCCCGGCGTGCGTTCTGTCGGTGTCAAAAACCCGAACTACTACAAGCCTGGCCTGCCTTACTTGGACGAGGTCGAACTGCTGGGCGTGACCGATCAGGCGGCGCGTGTTAACGCCTTGATGTCTGGCGATCTGCATGTGGTTTCGACCCTCAGCGCCGCGGACTGCAAGCGCATCAAAGCCACCAGTGACTTCGCGGTACTGGAGAGCAAATCAGGGATGTATACCAACCTGATTATTCGTACCGACATGAAGCCAGGCAGTAATGAAGATTTCGTGCTGGCGATGAAGTATCTGCAACCGCGCGACATTATCGTGAAAACGGTCCTGCAGGGCTATGGCGATGTCAGTAACGATACGCCAGTCCCGCCGTGGCATCCGCTGTATAACGCCGATTTGAAACCGCGTCCGCTTGATGTCGAAAAAGCCAAATTCCACATCGAAAAAGCCGGTATGAAAGGCGCCACGGTGGAGATTATCACCACGCCAAATATTGAGGGCGCGGTGGAAGGTGGTCAGTTGATTCAGCAAGTTGCGCGTAATTCGGGCCTGAAGATCAACGTGCGCCGCGTGCCGTATGACGGTTACTGGTCAACCCACTGGACCAAAGATCCTGTGGGTTACGGCTCAATCAACCCGCGCCCAACGCTGGACATGTTGTTCTCGCAGTTCTACCTCTCCAGCGCCGCAAACAATGAGTCAGGCTGGAAGAACCCACAGTTTGATCAGCTGGTGGTGGCTGCGCGTGGTGAGCGCGATCAGGGCAAGCGCAAGCAGATGTACGGCGATATGCAGAAGCTGATTTACGACCACTGCGGCACCATTATCCCGACCTTTATCAGTAGCACTGACGGCTACAGCAAGAAAGTCGGCGGTATTGAGGCCTGGCCTAGCGGCATGATGATGGGCTATCGCTTCCATGAGTTCGCCTGGCTGAAAGCCTGATTTTTCACCCGTAAGAGGAGGTCGCCGATGAACCGATACATGTTGTTCCTGATTGCCCGGCGCGTAGGTGCCGGCATCCTGACCTTGCTTATCGTCTCGGCGGTGGTGTTTTTTATCACCAGTCTGCTGCCTGGCGACGCCGCGCAGATGATTCTGGGGCAGAACGCCACGCCGGAAACGGTGGCGGCGTTACGCCAGCAGTTGGGGCTCGACCAGCCGTTGCTGGTGCGTTACTTCAGCTGGTTAGGAGGCATGCTGCACGGCGATTTCGGTACCTCGTTCGCCAGCCATCTCCCGGTCACGCAGTTGGTGGCTCAGCGCATTCCGGCCACGTTCGAGCTGGCGGCGATCACCACGGTGATTTGTGTGCCGCTGGCGTTGGTGATCGGTATTGTCGCTGCGATGAAACGGGGATCGGCGCTGGATCGTTTCCTGGTGATCAGCACCATGGCAACGGTGGCGGTGCCGGAGTTTCTGGTGGCGACGGTGGCGGTGTTGATCTTTGCGGTGAAACTGCATTGGGTGTCAGCGATGTCGTTTGGCAGCCCGGATATGGATCTGGTCAGCTACCTGAAAGCTTATGCGCTGCCGGTGATGACACTGTGTTGCGTGCTGGTGGCGCAGATGGCACGCATGACGCGTTCAGCGATTATCAACCAGCTCGACAGTCCCTATCTCGAAATGGCGCTGCTGAAAGGGGTGTCGCCGTTGCGCGCAGTACTGCGCCATGCGCTGCCAAATGCGGTGGGGCCGATTGCCAACGCGATTTCGCTGAGTCTGTCGTATCTGTTTGGCGGCGTGATCATCATCGAATCGATTTTTAGCTACCCAGGCCTCGCCAGTGCGCTGGTGGATGCGGTCAGTAACCGCGATCTCCCGGTGGTGCAGCTGTGCGTGATGATGTTCGCCGCCTGTTATCTGGTACTGCTGCTGATCGCGGACGTGCTGACCATCGCCTTTAACCCGAAATGGAGGAGCTGATGAATAACTTACTGCTTCCTGTACGTCTCTTTCAGTCGCTCTCGGTGTCGGGTCGTATTGGCTTATTGATCTCACTGTTCTGGGTAGCGATGGCGCTGTTCGGTAACCAGCTGGCACCGCATAACATCGACGATATTGGCGGTGGCCCGATGTTGGGCGGGATGACGACCGATAATCTGCTGGGAACGGATTACCTCGGTCGCGACATCCTGAGCCGTATTCTGTACGGCGCAAAATTCTCGATTGGTCTGGCACTCACTGCCGCGTTGGGTGCCAGCCTGATCGGCACCTTGCTGGCGTTACTGGCGGCGGTAGCGGGGCGCTGGCTGGAGGAGCTGCTGGGCCGCATTAACGATGCGATGCTGGTGCTGCCGGGCAAAGTGCTGTCACTGATGATTGTGGCGGTATTTGGTTCGTCGCTGCCGATGCTGATTCTCACCGCAACCTTTACCTACTGGCCGGGCGCGTTTCGTATCGCCTTTGCCATGGCCAGCAGTCTGCGCAATATGGATTATGTCCGGGCCTCGCGCTTGCGGGGTGAAAGCCGCTGGTACGTCGCGATCCACGACATCCTGCCCAATATGGTGCATCCGATGTTGACCGACTTCGGTCTGCGTTTTGTCTACATCGTACTGCTGTTGAGCGGCTTGAGTTTCCTCGGGCTGGGTGTTCAACCGCCGTACGCCGACTGGGGCACACTGGTGCGTGAAAACCTGCAGGGGCTGTTCAACGGCTCGCCTGCGGTGCTCATGCCTGCGGTGGCGATTGCCAGCCTGACCATTGGTGCCAACCTGTTTATCGACAGCCTACAGCAGATGCGCCCGCTGACGCTGGCGAAGGAGGGAGCATGAACGTGACACCCCATACCGCCATGCCGGTAATTTCAGTAGAAAATCTGCGAGTTACCGCAGAGACCGACAAAGGTGAAGAGATTGATTTGGTCTCTGATATCCGTTTTACCGTGCAAAAAGGCGAAGTGCTGGCGCTGATTGGTGAGTCAGGTTCCGGGAAAACCACCATCGCCATGGCCTTGATGGGCTATGCGCGCCATGGTTGCCGCATTGCTGACGGCAACATTCACATGGCGGGCACCGATGTGCGCAGCTTGTCGCCCGGCCAGCTAAGGGAATTTCGTGGCAACAAGGTGGCTTATATCGCTCAGAGTGCGGCGGCTTCTTTCAACCCCGGCATGCGTATTCTTGACCAGGTGATAGAGCCGGTGGTGATCCACGGCACCATGAAGCGCAAAGCGGCAAAAGAGAAGGCGATAGCGCTGTTTCGTGAACTGGCGTTACCCAATCCAGACACCATTGGCGATCGCTTCCCGCATCAGGTTTCAGGTGGGCAGTTACAACGCCTGATGACCGCGATGGCGCTGATTGGCGATCCTGATGTGGTGATCCTCGACGAACCGACCACCGCACTGGATGTCACCACACAAGTTGAAGTGCTGAAAGCGTTTCGCCGCGTGGTGGCGCAGCGTGGCGTGACGGCGATTTATGTCAGTCACGATTTGGCCGTGGTGGCGCAGATGGCCGACCGTATTCTGGTGCTGCTGCGCGGAAAAATGGCCGAATACGGCACCACCGAAACCTTGATTGGTGCACCGCAGGCAGAATACACCCAGCTGTTGATGGATGCGGCACGTCAGAAAGAGCGTGAAAGTAGCTGGACCTGTGCCGAAGCGGATGTGCTGCCGCTGATGGAAGTGCGCGATCTCAGCGCGGGTTATGGCCCGCGTGACAAAGAGGGTAAGCCGAAAACGCTGATTCTCGAAGACATCAACCTGAAGCTGTGGAAAGGGCAGGCGATTGGCATTATCGGCGAATCGGGTTCGGGTAAAACCACGCTGGCACATGCGATTGCCGGACTGAATGCGCCGAGTCACGGTCACATTCTGTTTAATGGTCACTATATCAATGGCGACATGCACAAGCGTCCGGATAACGAGCTGCGGCGTATTCAGTATGTGTTCCAGATGGCCGATACCGCGTTGAACCCGGCGCACAGCGTTGAGCGTATCCTTTCACGCCCGCTGGCGCTGTTCCACGGCTTGAAAGGGGCCGATCTGCAGCGCCGCCTGCATCAACTGCTGGATCTGGTCAAACTGCCGCGTACCGTTTTGTGGCGACGCCCGTGGGCGCTGTCAGGGGGGCAGAAGCAGCGTGTCAATCTGGCACGCGCGTTGGCGGCAGAGCCTGACTTAATTCTGTGTGATGAAGTGACCTCAGCGCTGGATACCGTGGTGGCAGCAGCGGTGCTGGATCTGATCAGTGAACTGCGCCGCGAATTGGGACTGTCGGTGCTGTTTATCAGCCACGATATGCACGCGGTACGCGCCGTATGTGACGATATCGTGGTGATGAAATCGGGCCGTATTGTCACGCAAATCGCCCGCGCGGATTACGACAAGCCCACCAGTGAGCTCTATTTCGAACGTTTGAAACGGGCGGTGCCAGAGTTGCGTCAAGGCTGGCTGGATGAGCATGAAGAAGTGCTGAAGGCGGAGTAGGTGCGCCAGCACCGGCATCTGCTTAACCCGTGCGCAAAATGCGCACCCTACGATCTTATGTCGGGTCGCCATGAATGTGCACCCGAAATACCGTAGGGTCGCCATAAATGGGCACCATTAATACTGTAGGGTCGCCATGAATGTGCACCCCTAATACCGTAGGGTCGCCATTTATGGCGACCGTCTCTAAAAGATAATGAGGTCGTTACCCTATGCCTGCACCGATTCGTTATGTACAGGACAGTGCAAATTTCCCGGAATCCGCCGATGTGGTGGTGATCGGTGCCGGTATTGCCGGTTCAGCCGCCACCTGGGAGCTGGCGAAACAGGGACTCAAGGTGGTGTTGATCGAAAAAGGCTTAGTCGGTGCAGAACAGTCGAGCCGCAACTGGGGCTGGTGCCGACAGCAAAACCGTGATGAGCGCGAACTCCCGCTGATCATCTATGCCCTGCAGCGCTGGGGTGAGCTGGCTGCCGAAACCGGTGAGGAGCTGGGTTTTCGTCGCAGTGGGCTGGTGTACGCCACGCGTGTTGAATCAGATATTGCCGCCTGGGATAAGTGGAACCAGATGGCGAAAAACTACGGCGTAAAAAGCGACATTCTTACCGCCGCGCAGGCCAAAGCCATGACGCCGGGCAGCACTACCGCGTGGCTCGGTGGCGTTTCATCGCCCACCGATGGCCACGCTGAGCCGCGTCTGGCCGCTCCGGGATTGGTCATCGGCGCACAGCGTCTCGGTGCCTTGGTGTTTCAGCAGTGTGCAGTACGTGGGCTGGATATTGCGGCGGGTGCGGTCAGCGGCGTCTGGACTGAGCGCGGCCTGATTAAAACCACGCGCGTGATTTGCGCAGCAGGGGCATGGACCTCGATGTTCTGCCGTCGCCATGGTATCGACCTGCCGCTCGGTAACGTAATCGGTACGGCGTTTCGCACGCAGCCGATCGACCAAGCGATCGGTATGCCGCTCTATACCCCCGGTTTTGCCTGTCGTCCGCAGATGGATGGCAGTTACACGGTGGCGGTTTCCGGACGAGGTCGTCTGGAGCCGGGTGCCCAGGGTATTCGCTACGCGCGTCAGTTCTATCCCACCTTTAAGAGTCGGCGTAAGAACCTTAAAGTGAACCTCGGCTTCAAACCCTTTTTCACCGGACCAGAAGCGTTGGGAGGATGGGCATTCGACCGTGAATCGCCGTTTGAGCGCATGCGCATTCTCGATCCTGCAGCGGATGCCAGCATCGTGCAGGAAGGGTTAGCCGCGATGCGTAAAGAGTATCCGGCTCTCGCCAACCTTAAACTGGCGCAGGCGTGGGGCGGCATGATTGACAGCACTCCAGACGCTATCCCCGTGATCTCCACGGTGGCCAAATTACCGGGGCTGGTGCTGTCCGCTGGCTACAGTGCGCATGGCTTTGGTATCGGACCTGGGGCAGGTCGGTTGGCGGCCGATCTCGCGACCCACAACACACCGGTGGTCGATCCGACCCCGTATCGTTATTCCCGCCTGGTGGACGGCAGCGGCCTTGATGCGCCAGGCATGATGTAAGGAGCAGAACATGAGCATCAGATTACGTGCCATGACGCAGGACGATATTGAACATGGCTATGCCATCACACAGCAATTGAAGTGGCCGCATCGCCGCGAAGACTGGCAGCAGGCGCTGGCATTAGGTGAAGGCGTGGTTGCCGAAGAACAGGGTAAATTTGTCGGTAGTGCCTTTGGCTGGCGCTGGGGCGATAGCGCCGCCACCATTGGTCTGGTGGTGGTGAACCCTGACTGCCAGGGGCGCGGTATCGGTAAGCAACTGATGCTGGCAGTGATGGAGAAATTCCCGGATTGCTGCATTCGCCTGCACGCGACTGAAATGGGTCAGGGACTGTATGAAAAGCTCGGTTTTGTGGTTACCGGTGCTATTCAGCAGCACCAGACGCGCGAACTGGCGGCTGAGCCGGCCGTCAACCTGCCGACCGGCCTCACGCTGCGCAACGTGCAAGTGGGGGATGCGGAAGGGCTGACTGAACTGGACCATCAGGCACACGGGATGTGGCGAGCGCGGTTGATCAATACCTTGATCGCCGAGCACCAGACGGTGTTACTGCAGGATGCGCAACAGCGGATACATGGCTTTGCCAGCCTGCGCCGTTTTGGTCATGGCTGGGCGATTGGTCCGGTGATTGCACTGAATGTGGACGTCGCACAGGCGCTGGTGTCCGCCCTGATGCAGGGCTTACGCGGCGAGTTTGTTCGGATCGATACCGACAGTGCGTTGCCGCTGGCGAGCTGGCTGGAAAGTATTGGGTTGGTCAAAGTGGATGCACCTACCACCATGTATCGGGGAATGCCGTGGTCACCGCAGGCCGGTGAGATGCAGGCGTTTGGGTTGATGACCCAGGCGATGGCCTGATGCATATCGTCTATAAATCCGAAGCGACACGCGGCGCACACTGGCAGCGTTGGCTGGCCAAATATGCACCGGATGTGCAGATGCATATCTGGCCGGATGTGGGTGACGCAGAGCAGGTTGAACTGCTGGTTGCCTGGCAGCCGCCCGAAGATGTGATGGCAACCTTCCCGAATCTGAAAGCACTGCTGTCCGTAGGTGCGGGCGCAGATCAGTTCGATCTCAGCCAGCTTCCCGCTGAGTTACCGGTGGTGCGCATGATCGAACCGGGACTGACGCAAGGCATGGTGGAGTACGTCACCTTTGCTGTGCTGGGGCTGCATCGTGATATGCCGCGCTATTTCCAGCAGCAGCGTGCTGCGCAGTGGCAAACCCATCCGATTCGTACCGCAAATCAACGGCGGGTAGGGGTGATGGGCTTAGGGGAACTCGGCCAGGCATCCTTACAGCAGTTGGTTTCTTTAGGCTTTGACTGCGCCGGCTGGAGCCGCACGCCGCGTGACATCGCGGGGGTTCGCTGCTGGCATGGTGCAAATCAATTGGGCGAGTTTCTCGCCCACAGCGATATTCTGGTGTGCCTGCTGCCGCTCACGGAGTCCACGCGCGGTTTACTCAATGCTGAACTGTTTGCGCAGTTACCCAAAGGGGCGGCACTGGTGCAGGTGGGGCGTGGCCCGCAACTGGTTGATGACCATCTCCTCACGGCGCTGGACAGCGGGCAGCTGAGTGCGGCGGTGATCGATGTCACCGACCCCGAACCTTTACCGCCGGAACACCCATTCTGGCAGCATCCTGCCATCTGGCTGACACCGCACATTGCCAGCCAGACGCAAATCGATAGTGCAGTGGCGGCACTGCTGGATAATCTGCGCCGCTATCAACGCGGCGAACCGATGGTCGGCCTTATCGATCGCAAACGGGGATATTAAGATGCAGCTGGAACAGTTAGTCGCTCTGCGACGGGATTTGCACGCCCATCCCGAGCTGGGATATCAGGAAACACGCACCAGCAACCTCGTAGCGCAATGGCTCGAGGAGCACGGCATTGAGGTGCAGCGCGGTCTGGGCAAAACCGGTGTAGTCGGTGTGCTCAAGCGCGGTACGAGTTCGCGCATGATCGGTCTGCGTGCCGATATGGATGCACTGCCGATGCAGGATAACGGCACCCAAGCCTGGAAAAGTGTGCATGCCAATGTCTGCCACGCCTGTGGCCATGACGGTCATACCGTGATGTTGCTGGGTGCGGCGATCCAGCTGGCACAGCAGGGGGATTTTGACGGCACGCTGGTGTTTATTTTCCAGCCCGCCGAAGAGGGTTTAGCGGGCGCGAAGGCGATGATCGACGATGGCCTGTTCCAGCAGTTTCCCTGTGATGCGGTGTTTGCCCTGCACAACTGGCCAGAATTGCCGCTGGGCGAGATACAGACGCGACCAGGTGCGATCATGGCGGCGGCCGACCGTTTCGATATCACCGTTAAAGGGGGTGGCGGACATGCCGCGCAGCCGCACCTGACGCGCGACACCCTGCTGGCCACCAGTGAACTGGTGGTGCAACTCAACACACTGGTGGCACGCGCACTAGATCCTTGCGAACCGGGCCTGTTGACCGTCACGCGCATGCAGGGCGGTTTCTCACACAACATGATTCCCGCGGAAGCCAGCATCACCGGCACGGTCAGAACCTTTAGCCCTGCCGCGCAGGACATCATTGAAACGCGCCTGCGTGAGATGGCGCAGCATGTCACGGCGGCACACGGCTTACAGGCGGAGGTGAGCTATCTGCGCTATTACCCGGCCACCGTGAATAACAGTGATGTGGCACAGCTGGCTCTGGAGGCACTGGACGCAGCCGGTATGCCCGCACAGCAGGCAAAACAACCGGCTCTCACTTCGGAAGATTTTGCCTTTATGTTGCAGGCCAGGCCCGGTGCTTACCTGTGGTTAGGGTCGGCACCCAGCCAGCCTTTGCACCACTCCTCTTACGACTTTAACGATGCAGTAATCCCGCACGGTATTCAGGCACTGACGGCGATTGCCCGCCATGCGCTGCGTGCAGAATTTCCCGGCTGATTGACAGAAGATTTTGACAGGAAATGCCGCTGCAGTAGTGATTACAGCAGCGTGAGAAACCAACGGGTTGCGATACTTGAGCCAACCGAACGTTATGTGGATGAGGGTTTTGAGAATGCAGAATGTCATGGCGGAGCAGCAAACGTATACCGATAACGGCTTGTTACTGGATGCACGTGAGCAGAATGTGCCACGTGGTGTGGTCACCGCGCATCCGTTGGTGATTGAGCGGGCGAAAGGCAGCGAAGTGTGGGATGTCGAGGGCAATCGCTATCTCGATTTTGTCGGCGGTATTGGTGTGCTCAACGTAGGGCATAACCATCCGGCAGTGGTTAATGCGGTGACGAAACAGCTCGGTCTGGTGTCGCACGCCTGTTTCCAGGTGGTGGCTTACCCAGGTTACATTGAGCTGGCGCAGCGCTTGAATGCATTAGTGGGCAACGGTGAAGCTTATAAAAGCGTGTTCTTTACCAGCGGTGCGGAAGCGGTAGAAAATGCCGTGAAGATCGCCCGCGCACACACCAACCGCAGCGGTGTGATAGCGTTTGACGGCGCATTTCACGGTCGTACGCTGCTGGGCTGCACCCTGACGGGCATGAGCCAGCCTTACAAACAGAACTTCGGACCTTTCGCGTCAGAAGTCTACCGCTTGCCCTATCCGAATGCTTTCCATGGTGTCAGTGATGATGACTGCCTGAAGGCACTGGATCAGCTGTTTGCGGTACAGATCATGCCGGAACGCGTGGCCGCCATTATTATCGAGCCGGTGCAGGGTGACGGCGGATTCCTGCCTGCGGGCGCTAACTTTATGCAGGCGCTGCGTCGTATCACGGAAAAACACGGCATCGTGTTGATTCTTGATGAGGTGCAAACTGGATTTGGACGCACCGGCACCATGTTTGCCTTCCAGCAGCTTGGCATCACGCCGGATCTGGTGACGGTGGCGAAAAGTCTCGGGGGTGGTTTGCCGATTTCAGGTGTGGTGGGTAAGGCCGCGATCATGGATGCGCCGTTACCGGGAGGCCTTGGCGGCACTTACGGCGGAAACGCGCTGGGTTGTGCGGCGGCACTGGCGGTGCTGGATCTGCTGGAGCACGACAATCTGCTGGCCCGCAGTCATCAGCTGGGTGAACAACTCAATGCGCGTCTGCAGCAGTTGGCGGAAAAATATGCCTGCATTGGTGAAGTGCGCGGCGTGGGCTTTATGCAGGCGGTGGAGATCATCGACTTCGAAACCAAACGCCCTGATGCGGCGATGACGCAAAAAATCCTCGATTGCGCCTGCCAGGAGGGACTGCTGCTGATTAAGTGCGGACTGCATCGCAACGTCGTACGCTTCCTTGCACCACTGGTAACCACAGATTCACAACTGGAAGAAGCGCTGCATATTTTTGATATTGCATTGGCGCGTGCCAGCGGTCGTCTCGGATAAATCCCGCTTCCTCATTGATATCTCTGGAATTATTTACTGGACCAAAATAAAACGTGGTGCGCGCAGACGCTAGCGCCGCCACGTCAAAGCGTGTTATACCATCGTAACAACCTGCGCGATTGGTCAACAATGAGGGGTGCTATGAACGGCTTAATGAAACTCGACCGCATCGACATCAATATTCTGGTGCAACTACAAAAAGATGGCCGTATCAGCAACGTCAATCTCGCCGACGCCGTAGGTCTTTCGCCCAGCCCCTGCTTGCAACGGGTGAAACGCCTTGAGCAGGCGGGTTTTATCACCGGCTATGAAGCCCACATCAATCTGACCAAAATCACCGATTCCGTAACAGTTTTCACCGAAGTGACGCTTTCGGGCCATCGCCGCGAAGACTTTATGAAATTCGAAAATGCCGTGCGCGATGTGGATGAGCTGATGGAGTGCCATTTAATTACCGGCGGTTATGACTATTTGCTGCGTTTTATTACCCGCAGTATTGAGCATTACCAGGAAGTGATTGAAAAGATGCTGGACGCGCAAATCGGCATCGATAAGTACTTCAGTTATATTGTGATTAAGTCACCGATTATGAAAAGCAGCGTGCCGTTGCGCTCGTTGATTTCCAAGCATAATCCAGTTGATTTTGGTGTGTAATCTGCCCTCATCCTGACCTTCTCCCGCCAGCGGGAGAAGGGACCGCGTGTGCCCCTTACAGCTTTGGGCTCTGACCTTATCAATTGCGCCGATCTGCTCCCCATTGGGCTCTGGTCCTAACATTCGCACCGATCGGCTCCCTCGCCCGTTTACGGGAGAGGGCTGGGGTGAGGGAAATCGCGCGCACCGAATCCCACAGCATAAAATTTCTTCCCTGCCGTAAATTCCCTTTATCTTTACTGTTCAGGCCATGGCTTCAATCACGCCGTGTTCCTGTGCCCCCGTACACTTAATTTATCCCTTTACAAGGAGTTGCCATGACCGCATTAACCCTTGCCGATCACAGCTGGCAGCGCGATGACTTCACTGTCTCCACCGAACGTCAGCGTCTGGACATGGACTACATCCACCAACAGCTGGTGGAAAAGTCGTACTGGGCCAAAGACCAGCCACGAGCCAAAACCGAACGCGCTTTTGCCGGCTCACTGCCGTTTGGTGTCTATCACCAACAACAGCAAATTGGCTTCGCGCGCCTGGTGACGGATTACACCCGCTTCGGCTGGCTGTGCGATGTGATGATTGACGAAAACTGGCGAGGTCATGGATTGGGAAGCTGGCTGGCGACCTGCGTGCGTGCGCACCCGGAACTCGCCACCGTACACCGCTGGATGCTCTCCACTAATGATGCCCATCAGCTGTATCAACGTCTTGGCTGGCGTGTGGTGCAGGACCCACAAAAACTGATGGAATTTCCTCTCTCCTGATAACGGAGCTTTCTCACCATGGGTTACCGCGTTGGCGTTGATATTGGCGGATCGTTTACCGATTTCGCCGTGCTGGATGAACAGACCAATCAGATTCATACCTTAAAAGTGCTGTCGCGTCCGGATCAGCCGGGCAGTGAAATTCTGACCGGACTGGCACAGTTGCAGCAGCGAGACGGGATTGAACCGCAGCACATTGATTACTTCACCCACGGCACCACCGTGGGTATCAACGCGGTGATCCAGCGTCGCGGTGTGCGGCTGGCGCTGTTCGCCACCGACGGTTTCTGCGACGTGCTGGAGCTGGCGCGCCTGAAGATCCCGCATATCCATGATCTCTTCTCACGCCGTCCCGCGCCATTGATTTCCCGCGATCGGGTGTTTGCGATTAAAGAGCGCACCGACCGCCACGGCAATGTCATGCAGCAGGTGGATCGCAATAGCGTGTTGGCGGCAATTGAAAAAGCTCGCGCGTCAGGTTGTCAGGGGATTGTGGTGTCGTTGCTGCACAGCTACCGCAACCGGCACAACGAAGCGGCGGTGAAAGCCATTATCGATGAGGTGGCACCCGAACTGCTCACCTCCTGTTCGGCCGATATCTGGCCGATTATTCGCGAATACGAGCGCACTATTACCGCCACCATCAACGCCTATGTGCAACCGATGGTAATTCACTACCTGGAATCATTTGAACGCGCACTGCACACCATGGGCGTGCAGCCAGCCCCGCGCATCACCAAATCCAACGGTGGCGTGATGGGGGTTGAGCAGGCCAAAAGCGAGTGCGTACAGATGGTGCTCTCCGGCACGGCATCGGGAGTGATCGGGGCCAGCTTCCTCGCCAGCGCATGCGGTTTCGACAAGATCCTCAGCCTTGATATCGGTGGGACCAGTGCCGATGTGGCGGTGATCATTGATGGGCAAGTGGCTCAGGGCAACGGGGAAATCATCGGTGATTTTCCAATTTATATTCCGTCAGTGGCCGTAACCTCGGTTGGGCAGGGTGGCGGATCGCTGGCGTGGATCGATAAGCAAGGCGTGCTGCAGATGGGGCCAGATAGCGCCGGATCGCTGCCGGGTCCGGTGTGTTTCCAACGCGGTGGCACGCAACCCACCGCCACCGATGCCTTTGCGGCTTGCGGCATGATCGGCCACGGCGATCTCGGTTACAACGCGGTGAAAGTGGATGTCGCCGCCGCACGTGCCGCATGGCAACCGCTGGCGGACCAACTGGGCATCACGGTGGAAGAGACGGCGGAAACCGCCATCGAACTGGCGATCTCCAGTATGTACGGTGACACCAGCGGGCTGTTGTCACGTTTTGGGCTAGACCCACGTGAGTTCTGGTTCCTCGCCTTTGGCGGTGCAGGGCCGATGATGGGCTGCTTCCTCGCGCGTGAACTGAACATGAAAGGGGTGATTGTGCCACCGACGCCGGGCGTGCTGTCAGCCTTGGGTGGGCTGGTGGCTGATATCCGCAATGACTTTATCCGCACGCTGTACAGCGATCTGGACAACGTACTGGCAGATCGTCTGGCTACCGAAGCGGAGGCACTGAGCCAACGTGCACGTGACTGGCTGACCGAACAGCACGGTGCCCAAATGCACTTTACGCTGCAGTACAGCGCCGACATGCGCTATCGCGGCCAGTCGTTTGAAATTGAAGTGGCACTGGAACCGCAATGGCTGGCTCAGGCCGATAAGGTTGCACTGCATCAGGCGTTTGATCGCCAGCATCATCAGCTGTTTGGCCATTTTGATGCCAAAGCGCCTGTTCAGATCATCAACCTGCGTTTAGTGATTGCCTCGCCCACGCCGAAACCTGAGTTGATTAGGTTACCCGCAGCGGAAGCCCCGGTTGAGGTGGTGAAATACGTTCCGGCCTGGATTGATGGCGCGTCGCATCAGGTGGCTGTTATCGCCCGTAGCACGCTGCGTGCCGGGCATCAGCTGACGGGTCCGGTGATTATTGCGCAAGACGACTGCACTACCTGCGTACCACCACAGATGCAGGTGGACGTGGATACCTTTGGCAACCTGCTGATCACCCCAGTGGAGGCGAACTGATATGGCTATTGATGGACGTAATCTGCAAATCCTGGCGAACTACTGTGCCGCCGCCGCGGATGCCATGGCCTTCACGCTAATGCGCACGGCACACTCCACCTTCGTGAAAGAAACTGAAGATTTTTCCTGTCAAATCGTCAGCCGTGACGGTCTGGCTTTTGCGTCTCCGCGCAGCTTTGGCGCGCCCTGGTACAGTGGCATCGATTACGGCCCGGTGCTGGCGTTGATCGACAGTTATGACGAGGGCGATATCTGCATCACCAATGATTCCTACGCGGGCAACGTGGCGACTCACACGCCTGATATTCACATCTGGAAACCGGTGTTCCATCAGGGGGAGATTGTCTGTTTTGTGGTGGGGCATATCCATAACACTGACGTGGGCGGTGCCGTACCGGCTTCCCTGTCGCGCTCCTTGACCGACATCGCGCAGGAAGGGATTCGCATTCCGCCGCTGAAGATGGTGCGCAACGGCGAAATGAATGACGAAGTGGCGCGCATTATGCGGCTCAACGTGCGCGCGCCGGATCAAAACTGGGGCGATTTCAAAGCGCAGATTGCTTCGGTGAACGTCGGCGAGCGCAAGATCCATGACATCATCGCGCGTTTTGGCATTGAGGATTTCCGCCAGGGGATTGCAGGTATTTTGGATTATGCGGAAGCGCAGGCGCGCAGCATCATCGCCACCATTCCCGACGGGGAATACTTCTATGCGGACTTTGCCGATGAAGATGGCGAGGGTGGCTTCCCCTGTCGCGTGGCGATCACCCTACGCATCACCGGTGACACGCTGGAGCTGGATTACACCGGCAGCGATCCCCAGCTGACATCATCACTGAATATGCCAACCGGTGGACGCGAGCGCCATCCTCTGGCGCTGGTGGGGGTGACTTACGTGCTTTCAACGCTGGATCGCCAGTTACTGCTTAATGCGGGTACGTTACGGCCGACGCGCGCCATTCTGCCGCCGGGGACGGTGATGAACTGCGAGGCACCTGCTGCAGTGGGGATGCGCTCGCTGACCTGCGCGTTATCGCAGATTGCAACCATTGGGGTGTTCTCGCAGGCGCTGCCGGATCGCCTTCCGGCTAACTCTCCGGGCGGTAACTCAATCATGAACATTCGCACCAGCGACAGTTTGAATCGCAGCGTGGTGGCATCGCTCGGCCCGGTGGGTGGTGGAGCGGGCGGCACGCCGCGTCACGATGGTCCAGACGGATCTGGCGGACTGTCCGCTTTCCTGAAAAACACGCCGATTGAGATCAATGAGGCAGAAGTGCCGATTCATTTTCATCGCTATGGTCTGGCGGCAGACAGCGCCGGTGCGGGGCGTTATCGCGGCGGTCTGGCGACAGAGATGGCGTTCGAAGTGTTCGCACCGAATACCACGGTCACGGCGCGTAACCGCAATCGATCGGTGTTTGCTTCGGCCGGGGTGCTGGGCGGCGAGTCGGGCGCACTGTCGCACTTCCGCACGTTGCGGAACGGGCAAGCCATCGAACACGGTAATACCGATGTGATCCGCTGCCAGCCGGGCGATATCGTCGAGGTGCGCGGGCCTGGTGCAGGGGGCTACGGGTTGCCAGCAGAGCGTGACGCTGTGGCGGTGCTGCAAGATGTGCGCTGTGGATTTGTCTCTGCGCAGGTTGCACGAGACAGTTACGGGGTAGCGATGGCGGCGGGCGAAATTGATCAGGTAACCACTGCACGCTTGCGCGCCGAGATGCGGGTGAATGTTTCTCAGCACTTCGACCACGGTCCGGCACGGACGGCCTTTGAACAGGTTTGGACCCTGGCGCGCTATCAGTTGCTCACGGCGTTTCTGGCATCAGCGCCAATAACCTGGCGGCATTTCCTGAAACAGCAGGTGTTTGAAGCCGTTGCGTTGGATGCCGGGCGGCCGATGCCCGAGATTTTTAGTGAACTGCAGCAGCGCTATCCCGCCATGATGCCCGCTTCGCACTAAGCGCTAATCTCAGCGGCGCGGCTTTGCCATAGTTATTGACCTTGCCCGATGACGGTTCATCGGGCGCCTTTAAGGGGATTTCATAATGGCTTCAGCAAACACACCGGTTTGGTTTATTTCGGGGTGCTCCACCGGCTTTGGTCGTGAACTGGCACAGCAAACCATTGCGCGGGGTTTTAATACCGTGGTGACCGCACGCGACCTCAGCAAGGTGCAGGATCTGGTTGCGGGCCACCAGAACGCGTTGGCGGTAGAGCTGGATGTAACCGATCAGAGCAGCATTCATCGCGCTGTCCACGCCGCACAGGAGAAGTTCGGCAGCATCGATGTGCTGGTGAACAATGCCGGTTATGGTTATCAAAGTTCGGTGGAAGAGGGCGATGAAAACGAAATTCGTGCGCAATTTGATGCCAACGTGTTTGGCCTGTTCGCCCTAACCCGTGCGGTACTGCCAGGGATGCGCAAGCAGCGTCGTGGGCATGTGATTAACATCACCTCTGTGGCCGGTTTTATTGGCTTTGCCAGCTCGGGTTACTACTCTGCCAGCAAGCACGCGGTTGAAGGCTGGTCTGATTCGCTGGCGCTGGAAACCGCGCCTTTAGGCATTCATGTGACCTGTGTTGAACCGGGTCCGTTCCGCACCGACTGGGCGGGACGTTCGTTGCATCAGACCCCCAGTACCTTGCCAGAATACGCCGATACCGCTGCCGCACGTATGAAAGCCACCTCCGCCTACAGTGGCACGCAAGCGGGCGACCCCGCACGCGCCGCGACCGCGATGATTGCCATCACGGAACATGACAACCCTCCCCGCCATCTGGTGATGGGCGCATGGGGTTATGATGCGGTGACGAACAAACTGAAAGAGCGTCTGGCACAGATTGAGGCATGGAAACAGGCGTCGTTAGACACGGATTTCCCGTCATAATTTTATAGTAATGCTAGACAGTTCAGCGCTGATGATAACGCCGTCTGGGGCCGCACCGGGGCTGGCGGTCCTCGCGCCGCTTCGCGGTGCCTTCACTTCACTCGTCTGCCTTACGGACCGGTGCCGATGGAACATCCATGTTCCAGCGCCACCTTTCGCCCGCGTCCTGCGGGCTCTCCTGGCATACTCACTCCGTTCAGCGCTGCGGATGCCAGCCCCGGAGCGGCCCCAGCCTGCTCATTAGCTTCAGTGCGTGTTGTCAGTAAGGGCTCATTTCCTGAGGCCATGACGTCCTCTGCTGAATGGACTACACCATCTTCTCAATCTCTTCGTACGGCACTGCCTGGCTGAATAAATACCCCTGCAATTGATTGCAGCCAGCGTCGGCGAGGGCGTTTTTCTGGCCTTCGGTCTCGACGCCTTCGGCGGTGACGGTTAAACCCATGGCGTGTCCGAGCCGCACCACCGATTCGATAATCGCGGTCGAGTTTTGCGCGACACCCAATGATTGGGTGAACGAACGGTCGATCTTGATTTTATCCACCGGGAAAGTGCTGAGGTAATTCAGGCTGGAGTAGCCAGTGCCGAAATCATCCAGCGCGATGCGGAAACCGGCTTCGCGCAGCGCAATGATATTGTTACGCGCTTCGTGTTCATCTTCGATTAACACGCCTTCGGTGATCTCCAGCTCCATATGCTGCGGGTTGGCGCCTTCTTCGCGCACAATCTCAATAATCCGTTCAACAAAGCCGCTGGCGCGGAACTGCACCGGTGAGACATTCACTGCCACTATCACCTGCGGCAGCTTTAACGAGGTTTTGCAGGCTTCGCGTAACACCCATTCACCGAGCGGGATAATCATCCCGGTCTCTTCAGCGATGGCGATAAAATCACCTGGCGAGACGTCACCGCGAACGGGGTGGTGCCAGCGCAGCAGGGCTTCCAGGCCGACCACGCGCTGCCCACTGATCTCCATCAACGGCTGATACCACACGCGCAGCCCAGCGAAATTGACCAACGCATGACGTAAGTCTGTCGCCATCTGCTGACGGGTGCGCAACGATTCGTCCATCACTTTCTCAAATTGACGATACTGGCCGCGTCCGCTGTTTTTAGCTTCATACAGCGCGATATCCGCTTTGCGCATCAACTCCAGACGATCAATGCCATCTTTGGGTGCTAATGCCAGCCCAATACTCACGCCCACCCAACCCTCACTGCCTTGCAGATCATAGGGTTCACTAAGCTCGCTGATAATACGTTTTGCCAGCGCCTGCACCTGACCAATGTTATCGACGTCCGGCATGATAATGATGAACTCATCGCCGCCAATGCGTCCGACAGTATCACTGGCTCGCAGAATGTGGGTCAGACGTCGTGCAACCTCTATGATTAGCTCATCGCCGGCATGATGGCCGTAGGTATCGTTGATGTTTTTGAAACGGTCGAGATCGAGCAGCAGCAACGCCACCCGCTGATCGTGTCGCGCGGATGCGGCCAGCGCCTGGGTTAAACGATCTTCCACCAAGGCGCGATTGGGCAGACCGGTCAGCACGTCATGAAATGCCAGATGCTGTGCCTGGGCTTCGCTGGCACCCAGTTTCAACAGCGACTGTGACAGGTTCAGCGATGACGTCCAGATACGCCGCACCATAAAAAGGCAGAGCAAGGTAATCAGAATCACGGACAGCAAGGTAGAAGGCCCCAACATCCGCAACATTTGTGCGCCCGGCTTATCAGGCTGCCAGGTGAGGTAGCCCACGGCATCACCCTGTTGGGAATTGAGTTGGTAAAGTGCATCGGTGCCTTTCTGCGGCGTACCGTCGCTAAAGTGTAACTGCTGTAACTGACTGCGATCGGCCAGATTACGCAGATAGCCGTCATCGAGGAATTTAATGCTCACCAGCCGATAGCGACCCGCCTCCCGCGTGCTACTGATATCTCCCACCGCCAGTGCGGCCGCACGCGGACCAATACGGACAAAGTCGGCGCGATCGCTGGGTCCCGCCACTTCATCGCTGCTCACTACCAGTGGGCTACGCAGCATCTCCAGCAGGTAATGGCCGATGCTGTCGGCGGATACACGCTGGCCGTTGCGCCACACTGCCAGCGGTTGATTATCCCGATCCAATAGCAGAATCAGTTGATGATCGAACATATCGTATAGCCAGCCGCCGATATTTTGATCCAGCCAGCTTTGGTCAGGTGTGCCTGAAGCCAGCTGATTCGCCAGCGGCGACCAGCGCGTCAGGCTGCGCAGCTGGCGCAGGTGTTCGCTCAGACTTTGGGCAAACGACGCCTCAATCATTCGCTGCTGCTGCGAGCGCGCTTGATCGTTGGTCAAAGAGGTGCCCCAAAACAGGCCAACACCTGCTCCGGCAAAGGTTAAAACTAAAATCGCCACTAAAGGCAAAATCACTTCCCGAACAAAATTGCGGCGAAAACCGTCGGAAAGTTTTATTGTGTTAATCATTTCAGGGTTCGCGTAACAAGGAGGGGTCACTTAATAAGTTAGCAGAGTTTCTGCAAGCTGCATCCTGTAAGGCTATAGATAAATGAGTGAAAATAAGTGAAATTTTTTTGATGACTGTCACAAAGGCAACAGTTAAAAATATTTTATTGAAACGCCAGCCGTTTCGCTTCAATTCTTCTGTCCTAATTCAAATTCATCCTCGCGTCATTGAGCCGTCACGGCGTTGTCATCTGGCTCGCGCACTGTAGTCGCCATCCCGCAGCAACCTTCGCTGCGTTCCTCAACCTGAAGCGAATGAGGTATTGAGCGTGATGGAGATATCCAGACATCCGACCACTGTATATCAGGCGGTCGCCGCCCAACTGGAGCAGGCACTGCAAGAGCGTTATCGCTGCGGTGACTATCTGCCTTCCGAACAACAGCTGGCCGATCACTACGAAGTTAACCGCCACACACTGCGTCGTGCGGTGGATGAACTGGTCAATAAGGGGCTGCTGCAGCGTCGCCACGGTGTCGGCATATTGGTGCTGATGCGCCCTTACGATTACCCACTGCATGCGCAGGCGCGTTTCAGCCAGAACCTGTTAGAGCAGGGCAGTCATCCCACCAGTGAACGCTTGTTAGCAGTGCTGCGCCCGGCCAGCAGCGATGTGGCCAGCGCATTGGCCATCAATGAAGGCGACAACGTGATTCACCTGCGCACCCTGCGCCGTGTCAATGGCGTGCCGGTGTGTGTGATTAACCACTTTCTGCCTGAATTAAGCTGGTGGCCGACGTTACAACAGTTTCAGAGCGGCTCATTGCACGACTATATGCAGCAGCATCTGGGCCTGGATTTAACCCGTTCGCAAACCCGTATCAGTACCCGTCGCGCACAGGCGAAAGAGTGTAAACAGCTGGAGATTGCGCTGCAGTCACCGCTGTTGTGTGTGCGCACCCTGAATAAACACCGTGACGGTCAGGTAGCGGAATACTCCGTCAGCCTGACGCGTGGCGACATGATTGAACTCACCCTGGAGCATGAATGAAACAGCAAACCGCCCGCCAGCATTGGCTTGCGGTGCTGGCGCACAGTGACGCCAACACCCTGAATGCCCACTGGCAATCGCTGCACCTCAATAGTGATTTCGAGTCTGTGCGTCCGGCTGAAACCGGATTGACTCGCCTGCAAGCGCGCATGGGGGGAAGCGGTAAACGCTTCGTGATGGGCGATGCCACCGTCACGCGTGCAGTGGTGAAACTGCACGATGGCACGCTGGGTTTTAGTTATGTGCTGGGACGCGATAAAGCGCACGCCGAACGTTGTGCGTTGATCGACGCGCTGCTGCAACAGCCAGAAACCCACGCGCTGTTGCAGGAAAAATTAATTGCCCCGCTGGCGGCACTGCGAGAAGAGCAGCGTCAGCTGCGCGCGCGTGAAATCGCCAGCTCTAAAGTGGATTTCTTTACGCTGGTTCGCGGAGATAACTCATGACATTACTGGCCAGTTTTAACCATCCGGTTGCCGATTCACAGCGTGCCTTCCGCCGCATCCTGAAAGCCATGAGCGAGCCAGGCGTTATGGTCTCTCTGCCCTTGCAACAGGGTTGGGGCGATTTGTCGCCTGCGGCAACCGCCGTGTTACTGACGCTGGTGGATCAGGAGAGCGCGTTGTGGATAGACAACCGCATTGACAGCGAGATGCTGCGCAGCAACCTGCGTTTCCATACCGGTGTGCCGATTGTTGAACACCGTGATGCGCCTTTTGCCCTCACTCATGCGGCTGCCAATCCCGATCCGGCGCAGTTTGCGGCCGGCGACAATATGTCACCGGAGAAAAGCACCACGCTGATCATCGAAGTGCCCGCGCTTAACGGCGGTCTAACCTTGCGTCTGTCTGGCCCTGGGCTGCGTGAACCCCGTGCGATTGCGCCGCAACTGCCGGAAGCGATTCTGACCTATCTGCGTGAGCGCCCCCATCCATTCCCATTGGGTGTCGATCTGATTTTCACCTGTGGTGAAGCGATGATGGCACTGCCACGCACCACCGATGTGGAGGTGTGCTGATGTACGTCGCGGTTAAAGGGGGCGAAAAGGCGATAGCCAGCGCGCACGAGCTACAGGCGGATTTACGCCGTGGCGACCGCGATGTGGCCGAGCTGGGGTGCGATCAGGTCGCTGGCCAGCTCGGTCTGGCGGTGGATCGTGTGATGACCGAGGGCGGTATTTACGATCCGCAGTTAGCCGCGTTAGCGATTAAGCAAGCCAGCGGCGACATGGTGGAAGCCATTTTCCTGCTGCGTGCCTACCGCACAACTTTGCCACGCCTGGCCGACAGTCTGGCGCTGGAAACCGACGAGATGCGCATCGAACGACGTATCTCTGCGGTTTATAAGGATTTACCTGGCGGTCAGGTACTGGGCCCCACATACGATTACAGCCATCGTTTGCTTGATTTCACGCTGCTGGCCAATGGCGAGACGCCTGCTGCACCGCGCGACGATCAGTCGTTGCCAGAGCATTGTCCGCATGTGTTCAGCATGATGACCCGTGAGGGGCTGGCGGCGCGTGAAGAGGATGACGGCAGTGAGCCTTGTGACATCACCCGTGAGCCACCAGGTTATCCCGCCAGCCGCGCCGCCCGTCTGCAACAGCTGGTGCGCGGCGACGAAGGCTTCCTGCTGGCGTTGGGCTACTCGACCCAGCGCGGCTACGGACGTAACCATCCGTTTGCTGGTGAGATCCGCACCGGCTATCTCAGCGTATCCATCTGCCCGGAAGAACTGGGTTTCGAGATTGATATCGGCGAAATCCTGCTGACGGAGTGTGAAATGGTCAATGGCTTTACCACGCAAACCGAAGGTGCGCCGCACTTCACCCGTGGTTACGGCCTGGTGTTTGGTCGTTCAGAGCGTAAAGCCATGGCGATGGCGCTGGTCGATCGTGCCTTGCAGGCCCCGGAGTACAACGAACGGATCGCCGGCCCGGCACAGGACGAAGAGTTTGTGCTGTCACATGCGGACAACGTTGAAGCGGCAGGTTTTGTTTCGCATCTGAAACTGCCGCACTACGTCGATTTCCAGGCGGAGCTTGAGTTGCTGAAACGGCTGCGCGAACAGGTTCAGGAGCAAAACGATGAGTGAGTTAACCGGCTATAACAACGGTTATCTGGATGAACAAACCAAGCGCACCATTCGCCGCGCCATTCTGAAAGCGGTCGCGATTCCAGGTTATCAGGTGCCGTTTGCCGGGCGTGAGATGCCAATGCCGTACGGTTGGGGTACCGGGGGTATTCAGATCACCGCCAGCATTATTGGTGACAGCGACGTGCTAAAGGTGATTGACCAGGGCGCGGATGACACCACCAATGCGGTGTCGATCCGTCGTTTCTTCCAGCGTGTTAGCGGTGCAGCCACCACCGAAGCCACCAAAGACGCAACCTTGATCCAGACGCGTCATCGCATTCCTGAAACGCCACTGGAAGAGGATCAGGTGCTGATCTTCCAGGTGCCGATCCCGGAGCCGCTGCGCTTTATTGAGCCACGCGAAACCGAAACCCGCACCATGCACGCGCTGGAAGAGTACGGAATTATGCAGGTGAAACTGTATGAGGATATCGCCCGTTATGGCCATATCGCCACGACCTATGCCTATCCGGTCAAGGTCAACGATCGCTACGTGATGGACCCCTCACCGATTCCGAAATTCGACAACCCGAAGATGCACATGATGCCTGCACTGCAGCTGTTTGGTGCCGGACGTGAAAAACGCATCTATGCGCTGCCGCCGTATACCAAAGTAGAAAGCCTCGATTTCGATGACCACCCGTTCACCGTGCAAAGTTGGGATGAACCCTGCGCACTGTGCGGTTCGCGCCACAGCTATCTCGATGAGGTGGTAATGGATGATGCCGGTACGCGCATGTTTGTCTGCTCCGATACCGATTTTTGCCACCAGCAGCAGGAACAACAGCATGCACAGTGAACAGCCGCTGCTTGCGGTCAACAATCTGACGCACCTTTATGCGCCAGGCAAAGGCTTTGAAGATGTCAGCTTTGAACTCTATCCGGGTGAGGTGCTGGGCATTGTTGGGGAATCCGGCTCGGGTAAAACCACCTTGCTGCGCAGCCTGTCGGCCCGGTTAGCGCCGCAGCAGGGCAACATTCTTTATCGCGCCCAGGATCTCTATCAACTGAGTGAAAGCGATCGTCGCCGTCTGCTGCGCACGGAGTGGGGGGTGGTGCATCAGCATCCGCTCGACGGCTTGCGCCCGCAGGTCACGGCAGGCGGCAATATTGGCGAGCGCTTAATGGCCGTGGGTCAACGCCATTATGGCGACATCCGCAAAGAGGCGATGCGCTGGTTGCAGGACGTTGAGATCCCGGCCAACCGTATTGATGACTTGCCGACCACCTTCTCTGGCGGCATGCAGCAGCGTTTGCAGATTGCACGCAACCTGGTGACCCAGCCCACGCTGGTGTTTATGGATGAGCCAACCGGTGGTCTGGATGTGTCGGTGCAGGCTCGACTGCTCGACCTGCTGCGCACCCTGGTGCGTGAGCTGAATCTGGCGGTGGTGATTGTCACTCACGATCTCGGCGTGGCGCGCTTGCTGGCGCACCGTTTGCTGGTGATGAAGCAGGGCAGAGTGGTGGAGAGCGGTCTCACCGACCGGGTGCTGGACGATCCGCACCATCCTTACACCCAACTGCTGGTTTCATCGGTATTGGCGTAACGTTTTTGCCAGGTGCGCATCAATGCGCACCCTACAACATCGGGTCACGACCCTTAGTAAGAGTGGGCTTGGAGCGTTGTAGGGGCGCCATTTATGGCGACCTCGAATCAAACATCAGGACATCAACATGCAACCTTTATTGCGCGTAGAGAAACTCAGCAAAACCTTTGTGCTGCACAACCAGAGCAGTGCCGCGCTGCCGGTATTACAGGACGCCAGCCTTGAAGTGTGCGCCGGTGAATGTGTGGTGCTGCATGGCCGCTCGGGTAGCGGAAAATCCACGCTGCTGCGTGCGTTGTACGGCAATTACCAAGCCAACAGTGGCCACATCTGGCTGCAACATCAGGGCGAATGGATCGATATGGCACAAGCCCCTGCACGCCAGATCCTGGCGATTCGCCGCGAAACCGTGGGCTGGGTAAGCCAGTTTTTGCGCGTGATCCCGCGTGTGCCGACGCTGGAAATCGTGATGCAACCGCTGTTGGAGCGAGGCGTGGAGCGCGCGTTCTGTGAAAAACGAGCCAAAGAGCTGCTGACGCGGCTAAATGTGCCAGAGCGTTTGTGGTCGCTCGCGCCGTCCACCTTCTCTGGTGGTGAGCAGCAGCGTGTGAACATTGCGCGTGGCTTCATTGCCGACTATCCGGTGCTGTTACTGGATGAGCCCACTGCCTCACTCGACAGCGCAAACAGCGCCGCCGTGGTGGAATTGATTGAACAGGCGCGTGCACGGGGTGCCGCCATTGTAGGTATTTTCCATGACGAAGCGGTGCGCGCACGCGTGGCCGATCGCCTGCACGTCATGCAGCCGGTAAAAACAGGAGCAGAAGCATGATCGTCAACAACGTCCGTCTGGTGCTGGAACAGGAAGTGGTGTCGGGTTCACTGGAGATCCGTGATGGCCGCATTGCCAGCTTCAGCGACAGCGCCAGCCAACTGCCGGGTGCGCTGGAGGGGGAAAACGCCTTCCTGCTGCCTGGGCTGGTAGAGCTGCATACCGATAACCTCGATAAATTTTTTACCCCTCGCCCAAAAGTCGATTGGCCTGCACATTCGGCTATGAGCAGCCACGATGCACTGATGGTCGCCAGCGGCATCACCACGGTATTAGATGCCATCGGCGTGGGTGATGTGCGCGACGGCGGCCATCGCATCGAAAACCTCAGCAAAATGATCAACGCGATTCAGGACAGCAACCGCAAAGGCATTAACCGGGTTGATCACCATCTGCATCTGCGCTGTGAACTGCCACACAACACCACGTTGCCGCTGTTTGAAACGCTGATGAGCACACCGGAGCTGTCACTGGTGTCGCTGATGGACCATTCGCCAGGCCAGCGTCAGTACGCGTCGCTGGAGATGTACCGCACCTACTATCAGGGCAAGTACTCGCTCAATGATGAGCAGATGGATCAGTTTGAGCGTGAGCAGCTGGCGCTGGCCGCTGAATTCTCCACGCCGAACCGCAATGCCATCTCCAGCCTGTGCCGTTCACGTGGTATTCCGATTGCCAGCCACGATGATGCGACAGCGGCACATGTGGCGGAATCATATGATGTAGGCAGCACCATCGCTGAGTTCCCGACCACCCTTGAGGCGGCACGCGCTTCACGCGAGTGCGGTATGCAGGTGCTGATGGGCGCGCCGAACATTGTTCGTGGGGGATCGCACTCCGGGAACGTGGCGGCATGGGAGTTGGCCAGCCATGGCCTGCTGGATATCCTGTCATCCGATTACTATCCGGCAAGCCTGCTGGATGCAGTGTTCCGCCTGGTGGCCGACGAGCGTAACAGCCTGACGTTGCCACAAGCCGCCGCGCTGGTGACACGTAATCCGGCTCGCGCGATCGGCTTGCACGATCGCGGGGTGATTGCCGAAGGACAGCGCGCCGATCTGATTCTGGCGCATACCGAACATGGCCATCCGCACATTCGCCACGTTTGGTCGCAGGGCAGGCTGGTGTTCTGATGGCACGGCTGATCTGGCTAACCGGGCCTTCGGGCTCGGGTAAAGACAGCTTGTTGAACGCGTTACGCGAAGCGCCGCCCGAAGGGTTGGTGATTGCGCATCGTTACATTACCCGCCCGGCGGATGCTGGGGGGGAAAACCATGTCGCACTGAGTGAAGCGGAATTCCGGCGACGTGAAGCCCTCGGCTTGTTTGCCATTAGCTGGCAAGCGCACGGCCTGCATTATGGACTGGGCGAAGAGATCGACCACTGGCTGGCACGCGGGTTAAACGTGTTGGTGAATGGTTCACGTCTGCATCTACCGACGGTACAACAGCATTACGGTGCTGAGTTACTGCCGTTGGTGTTGCAGGTGTCGCCTGCGGTGTTGGAGGCGCGGCTGCGGCAGCGTGGACGTGAAAGTGAAGCAGAGATTAGCAAACGACTGGCACGCGCAGCGGAACCCTTGCCTGCGCACTGCCATCCGCTCAATAACGATGGCGCACTGAGTGATACGCTCGAGAAGCTGCGCCAACTGCTGGAACATCCGCCATGAAACTCACTTTTCTCGGAACCGGCGGCGTGCAGTCCGCGCCGCTGTTCGGCTGTGATTGTCACGCCTGTGAACGCGCGCGCCGCGAACCCCGACATGCACGCGCAGCCACCAGCGCAATAATCGACACCGGCAGTGAGCGCATTTTACTGGATGCAGGACGTCACGATCTGCATCAACGCTTTCGCCCCGGTGAATTGAGTCGCATCCTGCTCACCCATTTTCATATGGATCATGTCGCTGGACTGTTCAGTCTGCGCTGGGGAATCGGCGAACCGATCCCGGTCTGGGCACCGCCGGATGAGAAGGGGTGTGATGACCTGTTTAAGCACCCTGGACTACTCGATTTCCGCCCGGCACTCACGCCATTTGTGCCCCATCACTTCGGCGCATTGCAGGTGACGCCGTTGCCGTTACAGCACTCCAAACTCACCCATGGCTATCTGTTTGACTGGCAGGGTACACGCCTCGCCTGGCTGTGCGATACCTGCGGATTGCCACCGGAAACCGCAGATTTTCTTGACGGTCAACCCCTCGACCAACTGGTGATTGACTGCAACGACCCACCGCGAGAAAGCGTGCGTAATCATAATGATGTGACACGTGCATTGCAGATTATTGAACAGCTGGCACCGCGCCAGGCCTGGCTTGTCCACCTGAGTCATGAGATGGACCGCTGGTTACTGAATAATCGCTTACCTGACAATGTGCTGGCGGCAACCGATGGCCAAAGCATTGCCGTCGGCTCTGTTCACGCTGTCACCGTTTAATCACTTTACTGTCATCAAGTCTTCATCGGATTTGCCCGTAATAACGGGCAATCAAGACCTCAGAGAGTGGAGTGCATCATGGCACAGGCATTACTGAAAACTGTTATCGACAATCCTTACGTTCCACACGCCGGGCAGGGTAACAAGGTGCTGTCGGTACAGGGACTGTGCAAGGCCTACGGCGAAAACCGCGTACTGGATAATGTCAGCTTCGATCTGCATGCGGGCGAGCTGGTGGCCGTGATTGGTCGCTCTGGCGCAGGCAAATCGACACTGTTACACATGCTGAATGGCACCATCAGTGCGTCACAGGGGGCGATTCTCAGCAACCGTCCTAATCAAGCAGATCGTGATGTGGTGACGCTCAACAGCCGCCAGATGCGCGAGTGGCGTAGCGAATGCGGCATGATTTTCCAGGACTTCTGTCTGGTGCCGCGTCTCGATGTGTTGACCAACGTGCTGCTTGGCCGTCTGAGTCAGACCTCGACGCTGAAATCTTTCTTTAAAGTCTTTTCCGAAGCAGACCGCGCGCAGGCGATTGAGCTGCTGCAGTGGATGAACATGCTGCCGCAGGCGCTGCAGCGTGCTGAGAATCTCTCGGGCGGACAGATGCAGCGCGTGGCAATTTGCCGTGCACTGATGCAGAACCCGCGCATCCTGCTGGCTGATGAGCCTGTCGCGTCGCTCGATCCGAAAAATACCAAACGCATCATGGATGTGTTGCGTCAGGTGAGCGAGCAGGGCATCAGCGTGATGGTGAACCTGCACTCAATTGAACTGGTGAAGCAGTACTGCACCCGTGTTATCGGCATTCAGCGCGGCAAAGTGCTGTTTGACGGACATCCTTCTCAGTTGACCGACGGCCTGCTGCACGAGCTGTACGGCGACGAAATTAACCAGCTCCACTAACTCCCACGGCAAGAGAAAAACCACGAATGAAACTGACCTCTTTAGCTTTACTGACTGGCGCTCTGATGGCTTTTGGCGTTAACGCAGCGGATGCACCAAAAGAGTTGAACCTCGGGATTTTGGGTGGCCAGAACGCCACTCAGCAGATTGGCGATAACCAGTGCGTCAAAGATTTCTTCGACAAAGAGCTGAATGTCGATACCAAGATGCGCAACTCCTCTGACTATGCAGGCGTGATTCAGGGCCTGCTGGGCAACAAAATTGATATGGTGCTGAGCATGTCTCCAGCATCCTATGCGTCGGTTTATCTGCAGAACCCGAAAGCCGTAGACGTGGTGGGGATCGTGGTGGATGACAAAGACGGTTCTCAGGGTTACCACTCTGTGGTGATCGTGAAAGCCGACAGCCCGTACAAAAAGCTGGAAGATTTGAAAGGCAAATCATTCGGCATGGCTGACCCGGATTCAACCTCTGGCTTCCTGATGCCAAACCAGGCATTCAAGAAAGAGTTCGGTGGCACCGTTGACGATAAGTACAACAACACCTTCTCTAGCGTGACCTTCTCTGGCGGTCATGAGCAGGACATCCTCGGTGTGTTGAACGGTCAGTTTGAAGGTGCGGTGACCTGGACTTCTCTGATCGGTGATTACAACACCGGCTATACCTCGGGTGCTTTTGGCCGTCTGATTCGTATGGATCATCCAGACCTGATGAAGCAGATTCGCATTATCTGGCAGTCGCCGCTGATCCCGAACGGCCCGATCCTGGTCAGCAACAACTTACCCGCTGACTTCAAAGCGAAAGTGGTTGCCGCGATCAAGAAGCTGGATAAAGAAGATCACAGCTGTTTTGTTAAAGCGGTCGGTGGTGCTCAGCACATCGGTCCAGCCACCGTTGCGGACTATCAGAACATCATCGATATGAAGCGTGATTTGATGAAAGGTTCGCGCGGGTAATACCCATCGGTGCTGTCGTTGATAGAGGTGCGCATCAATGCGCACCCTACGTAGGGTCGCCATTAATGGCGACCAGATTCCCTCCTGCACCCTTTCCAACACAGGACATCCCCCTTGACCGATTTTGAACACTACTATCAACGTATCCGCCGCCAGCAAAAGCGTGACACTGTGCTCTGGTCGCTGCTGTTGGTCGCACTCTATCTTGCTGCGGGCAAGATGGCGGAATTCAATTTGGTCACTGTCTGGCAATCATTGCCTCACTTTTTCGATTACATCGGCCAAACGATGCCAGTGCTACATCTGTCGGTATTGTTCGCGGATGTGAAAACCGAAGGCTCACTGGCGTACTGGGGCTACCGTCTACACTTCCAGCTGCCGCTAATCTGGGAAACTCTGCAGCTGGCGCTCTCGTCAACCCTTGTTGCAGTGATCGTTGCCGCAGTGCTGGCCTTCTTCGCTGCCGATAACACGCAAACGCCACGCAGCGTGCGTATCGCTATTCGCGCCTTCGTCGCTTTTCTGCGCACCATGCCAGAGCTGGCGTGGGCGGTAATGTTCGTGATGGCGTTCGGAATTGGCGCGATTCCTGGTTTTCTTGCTCTGGCACTACACACCGTGGGTAGCCTGACCAAACTGTTTTATGAATCGATTGAGAGCGCGTCGGATAAACCCGTGCGTGGTCTGGCGGCCTGCGGTGCCAGCAAGTTGCAACGCATGCGTTTTGCTTTCTGGCCACAGGTGAAACCCACTTTCCTCTCATACAGTTTTATGCGTCTTGAGGTGAACTTCCGCTCTTCCACCATCCTTGGGCTGGTGGGCGCGGGCGGGATTGGCCAGGAGTTGATGACCAATATCAAACTGGATCGCTACGATCAGGTCAGCATCACGCTATTACTGATCATCGTCGTGGTATCGCTGTTGGATACCCTTTCAGGCTGGTTGCGCCGTCGCGTCGTGGAAGGAGAAATGAAATGATCGCCTTAGCGCCAGATGTGGCGAAATTGAAGCAAGAGCATCCCGCACTGTTCGCCGCGCAAAACCGTTACTTACGCCGTATTGCTATGGTGGCGCTCGCCGTAGTGCTGTATTACCTGTTCTTCTTTGAATTTTTCGGTATTGAGTGGAGCCGTTTTATCATTGGCTGCCAGCAGTTGAGTCGCTATTTCCTGCGCATGTTTGTCTGGCAGGACTTTGTTAACTGGCCGTTTGGCTACTACTTCACCCAAGTTGGTATCACGCTGGCCATCGTGTTCGTCGGGACGCTGACCGCATCCGCCATTGCACTGCCCGTGTCCTTTCTGGCGGCGCGCAATGTCATGCACGATCCCATTGCCCGTCCGATCTCTTTAGTGGTGCGATGCCTGCTCGATATACTGCGTGGCATCGACATGGCGATATGGGGTCTGATCTTTGTGCGTGCCGTGGGCATGGGACCACTGGCAGGGGTACTGGCGATAGTGATGCAGGATGTCGGGCTGCTTGGTAAGCTCTATGCAGAAGGTCACGAAGCGGTTGAGCGCTCACCCAGCCGTGGGTTAAGTGCGGTAGGGGCCAACAGTTTGCAGAAGCATCGTTACGGCATCTTTACCCAATCGTTCCCCACTTTCCTGGCACTGAGTTTGTATCAAATCGAATCCAATACCCGATCGGCGGCGGTACTCGGTTTCGTCGGCGCGGGCGGCGTGGGCCTGGTGTACGCCGAGAACATGCGCCTGTGGAACTGGGATGTGGTGATGTTCCTGACCATTATTTTGGTGGGCGTGGTGATGATTATGGATGTGATCTCCAGCAAGCTGCGTAAGCGTTATATCACGGGGAAACCGTTGCCGCTGTGGCAGCCTGCCGCGCGCGACTGAGCCTTTCTCTCCGCTGCCAGGCACGTTCCAGTGCCTGTGCCAACTGCACCTGTTGCCAGGGTTTCGCCAGCCGCTCACACAGCGGCAAGGTGACCTGGCTTTGGCGCAAATCCTGACCGCTGATCAACAGCGTGGCCAGCGTGGGCCACTGCTGTTGTGCCTGGCGAATCACATCGGCACCGTTGAGCGGGCCGGGTAGCATCAAATCACTGATCAGCAGTTCAATATCGGGCGTCTGGCGCAGCAGCGTGAGCGCGGACTCACCATCACCACACTCCAGTGTCAGATACCCAAGCTGATGCAGATGTTCGCATAATGTTTGTCGCACTGCCGGTTCATCGTCCAGCACTAACACCAGCCGATTGCTACTGTCGCCCGGAACAAAGGTGGATAAGGTGGCCTGAGGCTGCACCGCTTCCGGCGCACGCGGCAACAGCAGACGTATGGTCGTGCCCTGGCCGGGTGCGGTTTCGACTTCAATATGGCCGCCAGACTGTCTTACAAAGCCATACACCATCGACAAACCCAGACCACTGCCGCTGCCGGTCTCTTTAGTAGTGAAAAACGGCTCAAAAACCTGTTCACGCACCTCGGCTGACATGCCGCAGCCATGATCGATCACTTCAATGGTCACCCGATCACGTTTGCCTTCCGCCTCTTGTGTGCGCTGATTCCAGATGCGCAGGCGAATTTCACCACTCTGCTTCTCCATGGCATCACGGGCGTTGACCACCAGATTCAATAACGCGTTCTCCAGTTGTCCCGCATCGATCCATGCAGGCCAGCCGGGACGCTGCGCATCCACCACTAACTGCTGGCCGGGCAGCAGTGAATGTTGCAGCAGCGAATGCAGGTTATCGACCAACTCGACCACCGATACCGCACGCGGATAGAGTGCCTGCTTACGTGAGAACGCCAGCAGACGTTGCGTCAGTTGCGCCGCACGGTCTGCGGCCTGGCGCGCCCGTTCAACACGACTGGCGAGGGTGCCGGGTGGCAGTTGATCTACCGTCAATGCCAGACTGCCGATAATCACCGCCAGCAGATTATTAAAATCATGCGCGATGCCGCCAGTGAGTTGACCCACCGCTTTCATTTTCTGGCTGTGCAGTAGCGCCTCTTCCAGTGCCTTGCGTGTGGTGCGCTCTAACACCGTGTTCACCATGCCACGGCGGGGCACCGGGCTGAAGCGCAACTCCAGCGTGCGACCATCTGGCAGACGCACTTCCTGCGCATCTTGCAGACCGTTAAGCTGCACATTCATGCGTGTCAGCAGACGTTGATAATGTAGACCGCGATGCAGTTCACGCGGTGAAATACCCAGCAGTTCGGCGTATTGCGCGTTCCACACCACCAGTTGACCACTGTTATCAAACAGGGCAAAGCCATCACGCATGGCGAGGAACGTCGATTCCAGCTGATTACTTTTCTCTTTTAACAGCCGGGAGGTGTGTGCCAGCGAGGCGGTGTTGCGCGCGAACACGTTAAAGGCGCGAGCCAGATCGCCCAGCTCATCACGCCGCGCCAGCCCCGGTACATTGACGCTTTTCTCACCCTGTGCCAGTCGGGTCATGGCATGGGCAATCGCCGTGAGGCTCGATCCCAGATTGCGATAGATGTAGTAGCCCGCGTAGCCGGTGATCAGTAACGCCAGCAGCATAAACAAACCGATAAAGCCGATGATGGAATCCAGTTCCTGATGCGTGACGGCACTGCGCGTATCGCTTTGTTGCGCCACCAACTGGACGTACCGGGTGATGTCACTGTTGAGCATCGCCACCAGCGCTTTGATGCGATACGTCGCGTAGGCGATAGTGATATCGCTCTGTTCTAACTGTCCGGCGACAGGTTGCAGGCTGTGTAGGGTGTCGACCAGACGGTCGCGTTGCATGGCCAGTGCGTCCTGTAACGGTAACGCTGACCAGACCGGCAGAACCTGTTGTAACTGCTGCTCTGCAGCTTGCGGTGCGGTGGACTGAATTGCCACTTTTAATAGCGCATCGGTTTGCTGACGCAGCGGCAGAAAAGCGGCGTTACTCGCGAGGGTATCAATACGATTGAGCAGCAACTGGGCTTGCCATAAACCACTTAGCATCACGTTACGCTGCAGATGGCGCTGGTGGCCCTCACGTAACAGCTGACTGATGCTCTGTTCCAGCATCTGGCTGCGTTCGCGAATTCGCGCCAACAGCGCCGGTTGCTGTGCGGCTAAAGGAGCGTTTGCCAGCATCGACAATGACCGCTGTAAGGCTTGTTGCGTTTGCTGCAAGCGCGCCGACTCGCTTTGGTACTCCAGCGCGCCCACCACCTGCGCCAGCCGCACGGCGGCGGTGGCCACATTGGCGGTGTCTCTCGCCAGCGACAGACTGCCGTTCATATCGGCGAGTGTTTGTTCCTGCGCCTGTTCCTGAATGTGACCGGCGTGGCGAAAACCAAAAATAGCCACCAGACTCACCGCCAGCGTGACGCTCACTACCAGCAGATTGAACAGCAGCAGGCGACCCCGCGCGCCAGCGTGCCAGTGCAGACTCTGACTCATTGCGGTCTCTCCTTACCACTCCACCTCTGGCGAGTATAGAAGCGCCATCCAGGCGCAATATGACAAATATGAATGGCCGCTGACATTTTCCATTTATCTGGCGTTGCCACACTGGGCGGCAACAACTGGCAGTGGGAGCCTGGCGATGACGGCGACACCGATATTAGAAATGCGCGAAATCACCCGACGCTTTGGCAGCTTCTACGCGCTCAAAGGCGTGGACCTGACCGTATGGCCTGGCGAGGTGCACGCACTGATGGGCGAAAACGGTGCCGGAAAAAGTACGCTGATGAAAATTCTGGCCGGTGCCTATACCGCCAGCAGCGGGGAAATTCTTATCGACGGTAAGCCGTATGCCATTAAAGGCCCGAAAGAGGCACTGGCAGCGGGGATCACCCTGATTTATCAGGAGATCAATCTGGCACCCAATCTGACGGTGGCAGAGAACATCTTTCTCGGCAGTGAGATCACCCGAGGGGGGCTGGTCAAACGTCGACAGATGGCGGAAGAGGCACAGCTTGTCATTAATCGTCTGGGTGCTCAGTTTAGCGCCACCGATCTGGTCAGCACGCTGAGCATTGCCGAGCAGCAACAGGTGGAGATCGCCCGCGCGCTGCACCGCAACAGCCGCATTCTGGTGATGGATGAACCCACCGCAGCACTCTCCAATCGCGAAACCGAACAGCTGTTCGCTTTGATTAAGCGTCTGCGCAGTGAAGGCATGGCGATCATCTATATCAGCCACCGCATGGCAGAAGTGTATGAGCTTTCAGACCGCGTCAGCGTACTGCGTGACGGACAGTATGTTGGCAGTTTGACGCGCGATCAGCTGAATGCCAGCGAGCTGGTGCGCATGATGGTCGGTCGGCCGCTCAGCGATCTGTTTAATAAAGACCGCACCATTTCGTTTGGCGAAATTCGCCTCGCCGTTAATCACCTGACGGATAACCGCAAAGTGCATCCCAGTAGCCTGGCGGTGCGCGCGGGTGAGATTGTCGGACTGGCTGGGTTGGTGGGGGCAGGGCGCAGCGAACTGGCACAACTGATTTTTGGTGTGCATCAACCCAAGGGCGGCGAGATCTGGATCGATGGGGAAAAGGTCAAGATCCAGTCTCCACGTGACGCCATTGCGCGCGGCATTGGTTTTCTCACTGAGAACCGTAAAGAGCAGGGGCTATTCCTTGAGTTGGCGGCACAGGAAAACATTGTGATGGCCACGCTAGAGCGCGACGCCAGCTACGGACTGCTCAACCGCCGTAAAGGACAGAAGATTGCCAGCGAAGCCATTGAATCGCTGAATATTCGCGTGCCCCATGCGCAGGTGCGTGCGGGCGGCTTATCGGGCGGTAATCAGCAGAAGTTACTGATTTCACGCTGGGTGGCCATTGCGCCCCGCATCTTGTTGTTGGATGAACCGACGCGTGGGGTGGATGTCGGTGCCAAGAGCGAAATTTACCGCATGATGAATCAGATGGCGCAGCAGGGTGTGGCGATTTTGATGATCTCCAGCGAATTGCCTGAAGTGGTGGGCATGAGCGATCGCGTGTATGTGATGCGCGAAGGCAGCATTGCCGGTGAGCTGAGCGGCGCAGAAATCAGCCAGGAAAACATAATGACACTGGCCACCGGCGCACAGCCGGTTCAGGCCTGAGGAGACCGAGATGACCAGTGAAACCGCACGTGCCAAAAGCCCAACGCTCAAACGGGCATTAATGAGCGATCTGCTGCAAACGGTAGGCATTCTTCCCATTCTAATCATCATCGTGGCGGTGTTTGGCTTCGTCACGCCAAACTTCTTTACCGAAGCAAACTTGCTGAACATTACCCGGCAGGCCTCGATCAACATCGTGCTGGCGGCGGGAATGACCTTTGTGATTCTGACGGGTGGTATCGATCTTTCAGTGGGGTCGATGTTGGGCACCACGGCGGTCGTGGCGATGGTGGTGTCGCTGGATCCCGCCTTTGCCGGTCTGACTATTCCAGCGGCGCTCGGTGCCGGTCTGATCATGGGATTGTTCAACGGCATCCTGGTGGCGTGGGCGGGATTACCGCCTTTCATCGTCACGTTGGGCACTTACACCGCACTGCGTGGTGCAGCCTATCTGCTGGCAAATGGCACCACGGTGATTAACTCCGACATCAATTTTGAGTGGATAGGCAATGGGTATCTCGGCTCGATTCCCTGGCTTATCATCATCGCCTTCGCGGTGATTGCACTGTGCTGGTTCATTTTGCGCCGCACTACGCTGGGGGTGCACATTTATGCGGTGGGGGGCAACGTACAGGCGGCGCGTCTTACCGGGATCAAAGTAAGTCTGGTGCTGGTGTTTGTCTATGCGATGAGCGGCATGTTGTCAGGGTTGGGGGGCTTGATGAGCGCCTCGCGCCTTTACAGTGCCAACGGCAACCTCGGTATGGGCTATGAGCTGGATGCCATCGCGGCGGTCATTTTGGGCGGCACCAGCTTTGTCGGCGGCATCGGCACCATCACCGGCACGCTGATTGGTGCGCTAATTATCGCCACGCTGAATAACGGCATGACGTTGATGGGCGTGTCGTATTTCTGGCAGTTAGTGATTAAAGGCGCGGTGATCATTATCGCGGTACTCATCGATAAATACCGCACACGCCATCATTTGAATTAACGGGCTATTTTACTTGCCATTTTGCCACCGGGCAGTGCGCGCAATCCTCACGTACTTCAGTACGCTCCGGTTGCTGTGCGCTGGCCGTCGACAAACTGGCTGCGACAATAACGCCCTGGGTTTGAGCTTATGAAACAGGTTGTCACATCACGGCGTTCTGACCGATCGCCAACATAATCATAAAAGCAGGAGAACATCGACTATGCGTTTTAATCCGATTATTACCGGACTGCTGGCGGCGACGCTGTTGAGTGCGCCACTGGTGCAGGCCAAAGAGTTGAAATCCATTGGTGTGACCGTGGGTGATCTTGCCAACCCGTTCTTCGTGCAAATCACCAAGGGTGCGGAGCTGAAAGCGCGTGAGCTGGCAGGCGACAAGGTCAACGTGACGTTAGTGTCGAGCGGCTACGATCTTGGTCAGCAGGTGGCGCAGATTGATAACTTCATCGCGGCTAAAGTGGACATGATCATCCTCAACGCCGCCGATTCAAAAGGCATCGCCCCTGCCGTTAAACGTGCTCGTGACGCCGGTATTGTGGTGGTGGCGGTGGACGTGGCCGCTGATGGTGCCAACGCCACCATTACCTCCGATAACACCCAGGCAGGTGCTATGGCGTGTAAATACATCTCCGATCGCCTGAAAAATAAAGGCAATGTGGTGATCATCAACGGGCCACCGGTATCGGCTGTGCAAAACCGTGTCGAAGGCTGTATGACCGAGCTGAAAACCCATCCGGATATCAAACTGCTCTCCTACAACCAGAACGCCAAAGGCAGTCGCGATGGTGGATTGGAAGTGATGACCGGTTTGCTTTCTGCTAATCCGAAAATCGATGCGGTGTTTGCGATTAATGACCCGACGGCGATCGGTGCCGACCTGGCTGCGAAACAGGCGCAGCGTAGTGAGTTCTTTATTGTTGGCGTTGATGGATCGCCAGATGGTGAAGAAGCCCTGAAACGCAAAGGTTCGTTGTTTGTGGCGACACCGGCGCAAGACCCACAGGTGATGGCGGCGAAAGCGGTGGAGATTGGTTACGACATTCTGCAAGGCAAACCGGCACCGGACAAGCCGGTGCTGATCCCGGTCACCATGATCGATCGTAATACCGTTGGCAGCTACAAAGGCTGGACGGTGAAATAACCGGTTCACCGCGATCTGTACTGGATGGGCGGGCCACGTCTCGCCCCTACCTGTGGAGAGGGACCCATGCAGCGATCAGAAGTTAACGCCATTCTTCAACTGACCCGCGAATTCTTCATGCGTCAGGATGTTCACCTGCCGCCCTGGGCTGATTATGGCCTCAGCCAGTGGCGTGCACTGGAGCAAAGCCGCGCGCAAGAGTTGCTGGCGCTGCACCTCGGCTGGGACGTCACCAGTTTCGGGGCAGATGATTTCAGCCAGACGGGCCTGACCCTGTTTACCTTGCGCAATGGCTCACGCGGTGGGCAGCCGTGGGGTAAACCCTATGCGGAAAAAATCATGCATGTCCGCGAAGGGCAGGTCACGCCCATGCATTACCACCCGCAAAAAATGGAAGACATTATTAATCGTGGTGGCGGCAATTTGATTGTCACACTGCATAACCGTGAGGGCACACAGCTTGGTGACACGCCGGTAAACGTGACGCTGGATGGCATCCGCCAAACGCATGCCGCGGGGTCGCAACTGCGCTTATCGCCTGGTGAAAGTGTCACCCTGATGCCTGGCATCTGGCACAGCTTTTGGGGAGAAGAGGGCTATGGCGATGTGCTGGTTGGCGAAGTGTCGATGCCCAACGACGACGAACATGACAACGTGTTTCTCACGCCGTTAGCGCGCTTCAATCCGATTGATGAGGATGAAGAACCGCGCTGGCTGCTCTGCAACGAATATCACCGCTGGCTGGCATAAAGGAGCGCACCATGGCACTGATTTCACTGGCGCAGGGCCTTGCCCACGCGCAGCAGCATCAATACGCATTGGGCGCATTTAATGTGCTGGATACCCACTTCTTGCGCGCCCTGTTTCAGGCAGCAGAGCAACAACGTTCACCATTCATTATCAACATTGCCGAGGTGCACTTTAAATATGTCAGCCTCGAACATCTTATCGCGGCCATTCGCACTGAAGCAGCGCTGCACGATATTCCGGTGGTGCTCAACCTTGATCATGGTTTGCATTTTGAAGCGGTGATGCAGGCGATCCGCCTCGGCTTTACCTCGGTGATGTTCGATGGTTCAACTCTCAGTTACGACGAGAATGTGCGTCAGACACGCGAAGTGGTGAAAATGTGTCATGCCCTTGGCGTGTCCGTGGAGGCGGAGCTGGGGGCTGTGGGCGGCGACGAGGGGGGAGCACTGTTTGGCGAAGCTGACAGCAACAAATTTACCGACCCTGCGCGCGCGGCAGAGTTTGTTGAATCAACCGGCATTGACTGTCTGGCGGTGGCCATCGGCAACGCGCATGGGAAATACAAAGGTGAACCCAAGCTCGATTTCGAACGGCTTGCGGCAATCCGTGCGGCAGCCAGGATTCCGTTGGTGCTGCATGGCGGTTCAGGGATCAGTGATGCGGATTTCCGCCATGCCATTAGCCTTGGAATTCACAAAATCAATTTTTACACCGGTATGTCTCAGGCGGCGTTAGGGGCGATTGAAAAACAGATTAGTCAGCGTGATGCGCGATACGATTCTTTCGCCGAACTACTGATGGCAGTTGAGCACGACATCGCCAACGTGGTGGCGCAGCAAATGCAGGTATTTGGCAGTGCCGGGAGGGCCTGAGATGGCGCAACGCAAGGGCATTTTGGGCGCAGGCAGCATGCTGGTAGACCATGTGCAGCGTATTACTCACTGGCCGGAGCAGGGCTGGCTGGCGGAGATTACCCACAGCGAGAAATGCAGCGGTGGGGCCGCGCTCAATGTGCTGTTCACGCTGGCGCGCATGCAGGTGAATGTGCCGCTGGCGGGGGTGGGGATGGTTGGTGAGGACAACGACGGCGATTACATTGTGCAGTTGTTGGACGACCATCAAATAGATCGCCGTTTTGTCCAGCGCACCTGCAGTGTCACCACCGCCATGACTCAGGTAATGACCACGCCAGACGGGCAGCGCACCTTCTTCCATGCGCGTGGCGCCAATGCACAGCTGGATCTGTTGCATTTTGCTGATGTCGCGACAACGCATCGTATTTTCCATCTGGGTTATCTGCTGTTGCTGGATAGTCTGGATCAACCTGACGATGAATACGCTACTCGCAGTGCACGGTTGCTGGCACAGATGCAGCAGCGCGGTTATCTCACCTCGCTGGATTTGGTTTCACGAGCGGGAGAATATCGTCCTTTGGTTGTCCCTGCGCTGCGCTGGCTGGATTATCTGGTGATAAATGAGCTAGAGGCGCAAGCGTTGACGGGCATCACGTTACGCAGCGAACAGGGGCTGTCGGCGCCAGAAGCTTTTGCGCAAGCGGCAGCATGGCTCATTGCACAAGGGGTGCGTCAGCGGGTGGTGATCCATGCGCCAGAGGGGGCGTGGGGGCAAGAAGGTACAGAAGAGGGGATCTGGCAGCCTGCCTGGTGCCTGACACCTGAGGAGATTGTCGGTAGCGTAGGCGCGGGCGATGCCTTTTGTGCGGGTGTGCTTTATGCCAGTCACGAGAACTGGACGATGATAGACACGCTGAAGCTGGCACACACCTGTGCCTGTTTTAATCTGCATGCAGCGAATGCGCTGGACGGCACGCGGCCATTGGCCGAGATGCAGCGCTGGATGGATCAGGCTATTTGTGTTTCACGTGATGCAGAAGCGGGGCGCATCACATCCGCAGAAAAAACGTAACCCAAACCGCGGATGGTGCGTATCAGGCTGGGCTGGTGTGGATTGGTTTCGATTTTTCGTCTCAACCGCATAATCAGCACGTCAATGGTGCGATCGAAGACTTCCAGGCTTTCGCTATGGGTCAGTTCCAGCAGTTGATCGCGGGTTAACACTTTGCGGGCATGGCTCACCAAAGCACGCAGCAAGGTATATTCCCCTTGGGTTAGCGGCACATTCTCCCGTTGCGGATTAAACAACTGGCAACGGGCATCATCCAGGCGCCAGCCATTGAATTGCCACCCCTCGTCATAATGCGTCTCAGGTTGAGCCAGACGGCCGCAGCGGCGTAACGCGGCTCTGGCGCGTGCCACCACCACTCGTGGGTTAAAGGGTTTGGCGATATAATCATCGGCTCCCATTTCCAGGCCTACCACCATATCCGCTTCAGAACCCATACCGGTCAACATGATGACCAGCAGGTCTGGCCGCTGTCTCTGCATCTGTTGCAGCACCAGCAGGCCGTTGGTATCGGGTAGCATCATATCCAGCATCACCAGAGAGATTTCAGGATGCAGGCTGACCAGCGCCAGCGCATCTTTGCCCTGGTGGCAGCTGTAGACGGTAAACACGTGTTCACTTAATACATCGTGCAGCAATTCACACACGGCACGATCATCATCAACGACCAAAATCGCGGGCTTCATTGCGCTGTCTCTTTGTTGCGGAAGGGTTAAAAAGCAGTGTAACCCGATGTTTTTAGGCTGCCGATTCAGGCTGCAGAAACGTGAGCGCCATCGCCAGGCAGAGTGTGAAAGCGTGCGTTGCCGCAATATTTTTTGCCGTGACCATGACCATTGGGGAAAACGATTGCGCAGCGATAGTGCAATGCACCATAATCGCGCCTCGTTCTGGTTCAGAATTATCTTAACCGTAAATACATTCGCGGACGTAAACGATTGCGTACAGTGATGGCATAGCAATTGCTATATGGACAGGGGAAAGCGGAAGGCGTTCTTGCCTTACGTCCGGCTTAAATCGCTTTCATCAAAAAAAAAATCACTAGCTTAACCACATTGGCAAGAGAGAACGTGCATCCGTGCCGTCTCCGCTCATGAGAGATGATGATGTTAGAAAAACTCTTCAAATTAAAAGCGCACAACACCACCGTGCGTACGGAAATTATTGCCGGTATCACCACCTTCCTGGCAATGGCCTACATCCTGTTTGTTAACCCGAGCATCCTCGGTGCAACCGGGATGGATAAAGGTGCGGTGTTTGTGGCGACCTGTCTGGCAGCGGCAATTGGCTGCGTGTTGATGGGTTTGATCGCTAACTATCCGATCGCTCTGGCACCCGGCATGGGGCTTAACGCCTTCTTCACCTACACCGTGGTGCTGCATATGGGTTACACCTGGCAGATTGCACTGGGTGCGGTGTTCCTCTCAGCGGTGATTTTCTTTGCTCTGTCGATTTTCAAAATTCGTGAGTGGATTATTGCCAGTATTCCTTTACCGCTGCGTGCCGGCATTGCCGCCGGTATTGGTCTGTTCCTGGCACTGATTGCGCTGGAAGGTGCGGGCATCGTGGTGGATAACCCAGCCACCTTAGTGGGTCTGGGCGATCTGACGAAACCGGGTCCACTGCTGGCGCTGTTAGGCTTCTTTATTATTGTAGCGCTGGAAGCACGTCGCGTTACCGGTGCGGTGTTGATCGGTATCCTGGTGGTGACCTTTATCTCCATGGGGATTGGCCTGACGCCATTTGGTGGGGTGTTCTCTGCACCGCCTTCGATTGCGCCGACCTTTATGCAACTGGATATCTCCGGTGCCTTCAACGTGGGCCTGGTAAGTGTCATCTTCGCCTTCCTGTTCGTTGATGTGTTTGATAACACCGGTACGCTGTTGGGTGTGACCAAGCGTGCAGGCCTGGCTGATGAGCAGGGCAACGTGCCAAAAATGGGCCGTGCACTGATTGCGGATAGTGCGGCTGCCTTGTTTGGTTCTCTGCTGGGTACCTCAACCACCACCAGCTACGTCGAATCTGCGGCGGGTGTCAGTGCCGGCGGACGTACCGGTTTGACCGCCATCGTGGTCGCGGTGCTGTTCCTGCTGAGCCTGTTCTTCTCGCCATTGGCGGGTAGCGTTCCGGTTTACGCCACCGCACCTGCTCTG
The DNA here is from genome assembly GCF_001506165.1 of Pantoea vagans. NCBI lineage: Bacteria > Pseudomonadati > Pseudomonadota > Gammaproteobacteria > Enterobacterales > Erwiniaceae > Pantoea > Pantoea vagans. The sequence goes on from NZ_CP011427.1 coordinate 1,465,240, forward strand.
CTGTTCGTGGCAGTACTGATGGCTTCCGGGTTGGCTGAAATTGACTGGAAAGACATCACCACGGCTGCACCAGTGACGGTAACGGCATTGACCATGCCGCTGACCTACTCGATTGCTAACGGCATCGCCTTCGGTTTCATTACCTGGACCGTGGTGAAGTTGCTGAGTGGTCGTACTAAAGAACTCAACGCCGCGTTAGTGATTCTCTCCATTCTGTTCGTGATCAAACTGGGCTGGCTGAGCGCTTAAGTTCTGGTTTACGGAAGCCCGCTCGGGCTTCCGTGTCATCTGTTACATCTCCGTAGTTAATTCCTGTGCGATGTCTCGCAATCCTCATTGATGCACGCTTCACGGATGTGTCGACCTGGTTTAACTTCTCGCGTCGTCATTCACTGCCTGACTTTTTTATCCCAATGGCGGGTTCGTGGAATGTTTAATCAGTTCGAATCTGTTTCACTAAGGTGATAGTGGGAAGATTGAACGAATACAGTAAAGGATTTGGTGATGGATAACCCCATTAACAACATGCCTCGTTTATCTCCTCCGCTTCTTTTGGGTATGCACAATCAAGGAGAACATCCCATGGAAACGTTAACGAAACGGGTTGAACATCTGGAAAAAAACACGCAAAAAATCCAGTTTGATGTTGCTCTGCTCACGGCACGATCCGAGCATTTTGCGACGAAATCAGACATTGAATGTTTGAGAACCGAGCAGGGGCAAATGCGTAATGAACTCATGGGCGAGATGGGCCAGTTGGATAGACGCATAGATCGCAAATTTGAAAGGCTAGAAGCCAAATTTGAAAAGCTGAATGACCGTTTAACGTGGTCGATTATGATCCCGGCCATCCTGGCTGTTGTGGCATGGTTTGTGAAAACGGCTGTGATGGAAATATGAGTGTTGAACCGGAAAGTCATTCCGACCTGCTAGCAGGCCGGAATGTACATATTTACCTGAACGGCGGCTCATTAAAGGTGCGCAACTTCCTGGAATGCAGCTTATCGCCCTCAGCACGCAGCAGCTCAACCGCGCAAATACCGATTTGCAGATGCTCTGAAATTGCCCCTTCGTAGAAACGATTTGCCTGTCCCGGCAGTTTAATTTCGCCGTGCAGTGGCTTATCCGAAACGCACAGCAAAGTACCGTAAGGCACACGGAAGCGATAGCCCTGTGCGGCAATTGTCGCGCTCTCCATGTCTACCGCCACGGCGCGGCTCAGGTTAAAGCGCAGCGCAGAAGCGGAATAACGCAACTCCCAGTTACGGTCATCAGTTGTGACAACGGTTCCGGTACGCAGACGCTGTTTGACCTCTCCCCCCGGCATACCGCTGACTGCTTTCGTGGCGTCATACAAAGCTCGCTGTACTTCAGCAATGCTTGGGATCGGAATGTCCGGCGGCAGTACGCTATCTAACACGTGATCGTCACGCAGATAAGCGTGCGCCAGCACGTAGTCACCAATGGTCTGGCTTTCACGTAGCCCGCCACAGTGACCAATCATCAACCAGGCGTGCGGACGGATCACGGCGAGGTGATCGCAAATAGTTTTAGCGTTGGACGGTCCCACCCCGATATTTACCAGCGTGATGCCGCGGCGGTTGGGTGAGGTCAGATGCCAGGCAGGCATCTGGTGCTTCTTCCACGCCAGGTCGGACATCATGGCGGTAGGGTCTTTGGTGTCGGCGGTGATGACCACATCCCCGGCGCACGCCAGACTGTCATAAGGCGTATTGGGATCCTGAACCTGTTCGATGGCCCAACGCACGAACTCATCGACATAGCGGGTGTAGTTGGTAAACAGCACAAACGGCTGGAAATGTTCTACCGCTGTACCGGTGTAATGACGCAGACGCGCGAGGGAGAAATCGGTGCGCAGCGCATCAAAGTGTGAAAGCGGGAAGATAGCATTGGCATGGAACAGACCATCCGCGGTTTCATCGCCGATTTGTGACAGTTCAGTGGTGGGGAAATGTCGCGCGATGCTGGCGCTCATTGAGCGGTCCAGCGTGAGGCCATCAATCACGTAGGGATAAGGGATTTCCTGTTGCGATGGGCCCACCTCAATTAGCACATCGTACTCTTTTTCCAGCATCTGTAACTGCTCGCTCAAATAATGGCGTAACAGTGCAGGGCGGGTGATAGTGGTGCTGTAACTGCCGGTATGGGTAAAACGGCCCCAGGCGCGCGTACGATTCTGCTGTGGGCCTTCCCCCTGCCAGGTGATGCGCAATTCGGGATAAACAAACAGACCATTTTGACGCTCGGCTTCATCCGGCAGCGTACCCTGGGCGGTGAAATCACGAATCGCGTTGCGCAGTGCCTCTACAGCGCTCTCATACAGGCGTTCCAGCTCATCCAGTGCCTGCTGGCTACTCAATCCGTTCCGTTGTGTATTCATAGGCTCTCCTTCAGGGAAACATGGACCGATTTGACCAGAGCATAGCGGATAAACACAGCAGCACGATGAAGAATCTGTGATCGACCGCATTCTGCACCATCACGGTGCTGGTGCGCGGCGTAACTGTGGCTATGTTTATGATTAGCAGGGATGTCACCTCGCGCCGCTTCTACCCTGGCGCGATGCCACTGCAAAAACTGCCACCGACCGTCTTCTTTGGCGAGTTTCTTGCTTATTCCTTAACCGTGGTCCTGATGACCACTGAAAGTGCTGCAAAAGTTTCAGAAATTGATTTCTCCCAGGCCGTGGTATGGCTCCGTTCCTGACCCGTTGAGGATTGAAAGCATGTCTTTGAAATTCATGAAACACCCAGTGAAGGTGGTACTTGCAGGTTGCCTGAGCGTAGCATTTTACGCGCAAGCGGATATCAAGATTGGTGTAGCGGGCCCGTTCTCCGGCCCCAATGCGACCTACGGGGCGCAGTACTGGAAAGGTGCAAGTCAGGCAGCCGACGATATTAATGCCGCAGGCGGTATTAACGGCGAAAAAATTGTGTTGGTGCAGGGGGATGATGCCTGTGAACCCAAGCAGGCGGTGTCGGTAGCCAACCGACTCGTTGATCAGGACAAAGTGATGGCAGTGGTCGGTCATTTCTGTTCGTCCTCCACCATGCCCGCCTCGGAAGTGTATGACGAAGCGGGTGTGCTGGCGATTACACCCGGATCCACTAACCCGCAAATCACCGAGCGCGGCATGAAAACCATGTTCCGCATGTGTGGTCGTGACGATCAGCAAGGGGCAATCGCCGCCGATTACATCATCGACAAGTTAAAAGCGAAAAAAGTGGCGGTAATCCACGACAAAGATACTTACGGTCAAGGCCTTGCCGATGCCACTAAAGCGGCGTTAGAGAAACGCGGCGTGAAAGAGGTGATGTATGAAGGGCTGTCTCGCGGTGAAAAAGATTTCAACGCATTAGTAACGAAAATCGGTGCGGTTAAACCTGATGTGGTCTATTTCGGTGGATGCCACCCGGAAGCGGGTCCGTTAGTGCGTCAAATGCGTGAGCAGGGCGTCAACGCCGCCTTCTTCTCCGGTGACTGTATCGTGACTGAAGAGATGGTGACGGCAGCTGGTGGCCCGCAATATACCAAAGGCGTGTATATGACCTTTGGTAATGACCCACGCACCATTCCTGATGGCAAAGCGGTGATTGAGAAATTCCGTGCCAGCGGTTTCGAACCGGAAGGCTACACCCTCTACGCTTATGCGTCAGTTCAGGCGATTGCTGCGGCCTACAAAGCTGCCGGTAAAGATAACGCCAAAGCCAGTGATTGGTTGAAAGCCAATAGTGTCGATACCGTGATGGGCAAAAAGGCCTGGGACGGTAAGGGCGACCTTAAAGTCTCGGATTATGTTGTTTATCAGTGGGATGACAAAGGCAAATATCACCAGCTGTAATATGACACGCGGCCCCGCCTGGCGGGGCTTTTCGCGATTGGACGCGAAATCTGCGTTCCTTTTACGTGCGAGAGATATATGGACGCTTTCTTCATACAGCAGATGATCAACGGCCTGACGTTGGGCGCGGTATATGGGTTGATCGCTATTGGCTACACCATGGTTTACGGCATTATCGGCATGATCAACTTCGCGCATGGCGAGGTGTACATGATCTCCGCCTACCTGTGTGCGATAGGCCTGGCATTACTGAGCTACTTTGGCATTCACTCCTTTCCACTGCTGATCTTCGGCACGTTGATTTTTACCATTATTGTCACTGCCGCCTACGGCTGGGCGATAGAGCGTATTGCCTATCGACCTCTGCGTAACTCCACGCGTCTTGCGCCCCTGATTTCAGCGATTGGCATGTCACTGATCCTGCAAAACTATGTTCAGTTGAGCCAGGGGCCAAACCAACAAGGGATTCCGACATTACTGACAGGCGTACTGCGCATGGAGATTGATGGCGGTATTGTGCAGATCACCTGGACCAAAGTGTTCATCCTTATCGCCGCCTTCTGCGGCATGGCATTACTGACCTGGATTATTCAATACACCAAACTGGGACGCATCTGTCGTGCGGTGCAGCAGGACCGGCGCATGGCCTCGATTCTGGGTATCAATACCGATCGTGTCATTTCGCTGGTGTTTGTGATTGGCGCGGCGATGGCCGGGTTGGCGGGTGTGCTGGTGACCATGAACTACGGCACCTTTGATTTTTATGCCGGGTTTATTATCGGCATCAAAGCCTTCACGGCTGCGGTGTTAGGCGGCATTGGTTCTTTGCCGGGCGCCATGTTGGGCGGATTACTGCTGGGCGTTGCGGAAGCGCAGTTCGCGGGGCTGGTGAACTCTGATTATAAAGATGTGTTCTCCTTTGCTCTGCTGGTGGTGATTCTGATCTTCCGTCCGCAGGGGCTGCTGGGACGTCCGCTGGTTGCAAAAGTGTGAGGATGCCGCGATGAATGCAATGACGCAAAGTACGGGCGTGCGCGAAGCACTGCTCGATACACTGCTGGCTGGCGTGATCGCGCTGGTGGTGTTTGGTCCGATTGTTGGGGTGGTGCTGGATGGCTACAGCTTCAAACTGTCGCCTCAACGTGTTGCACTGCTGGTGGCGCTGGTAATGGTGGGGCGCTTAGTCATCAGCCTGATTCTGCATACGCCCTTTGGCCAGCGCTTTAAGCGTAAGTTTGAAGGCAATGACGACGGTGTTTACGTCCGGGAACCGGGCTATCGTTCGCGGCTGCGCTGGGTATTACCACTGCTGCTGGTGGGCGCGCTGGCGTTTCCCTTTCTCTCAACAAAATATCTGTTAACGGTGGCTATTCTCGGGCTGATTTATGTTCTGCTCGGTCTTGGATTAAACATTGTGGTGGGTCTCGCCGGGCTGCTTGATTTGGGCTATGTGGCCTTTTACGCCATTGGTGCCTACGGTCTGGCATTGGGCTACGAATACCTCGGCTTAGGGTTCTGGAGTATGTTGCCGATTGCCGCGTTGCTGGCCGCTTTTGCCGGTGCACTGCTGGGCTTTCCGGTGCTGCGCATGCACGGTGATTATCTGGCCATCGTGACGTTGGGTTTCGGTGAAATTATCCGTCTGGTGCTGACCAACTGGCTGTCGTTTACCGGCGGACCCAACGGCGTATCGGTCCCTTCACCGACCTTTTTTGGCCTTGAGTTTGCCCGACGTGCGCGGGACGGTGGGGTGCCTTATCACGAATTTTTCCACCTTGATTACAACCCCAATATGAAGTTTATCTTCATTTACGTGGTGCTGGTGCTGGTGGTGCTCCTGGTACTGTTTATCAAGCATCGCCTGACGCGCATGCCGATTGGTCGCGCATGGGAGGCGCTGCGTGAAGATGAAATTGCCTGCCGTGCGATGGGGCTGAACCATGTGCTGGTAAAGCTTTCGGCATTTATGTTGGGCGCATCCACCGCGGGTATTGCCGGGGTATTCTTTGCCAGCTATCAGGGATTTGTTAATCCAACGTCATTCACCTTTTTCGAGTCTGCACTGATTTTGGCGATTGTGGTACTGGGAGGAATGGGTTCGACGCTGGGCGTGGTGCTCGCGGCTTTTGTGCTGACTGTGGCGCCAGAACTGTTGCGCAGTTTTGCAGAATATCGCGTCCTGCTGTTTGGCATGCTGATGGTATTGATGATGATTTGGCGCCCGCGCGGCCTGGTGCGTACCGCCCGTGTTGGCGTACCGCTGAGAAAAGGAGTGCGCCATGAGTGATGCCATTCTGCAAGTGGATAACCTGATGATGCGCTTCGGCGGCATTAAAGCGCTTAATGATGTCAGCCTGTCTGTGGCACGCGGTTCAGTCACCTCGCTGATTGGCCCCAATGGTGCCGGTAAAACCACGGTGTTCAATTGCCTGACAGGATTTTATCGCGCCACGGGCGGGCGCATTATGCTCAATGCTAACCAGCGCAGCACTGACGTGATTCAGGTGCTGGGGCAGAAAATCCACCCACAGGATTGGCTCAATCCTGCACGTCTGGGATCGCGAGTCTGGTACAAAATGTTCGGCGGAGCCCACTTGGTCAATCGCGCTGGGCTGGCGCGCACCTTTCAAAACATCCGTCTGTTCCGTGAAATGTCAGTGGTCGAGAACCTGCTGGTGGCCCAGCACATGCAGGTTAACCGACAGCTTTTAGCGGGGGTACTGAATACGCGTGGTTACCGGGAAGCGGAAAACCGGGCACTGGATCGCGCCTTTTACTGGCTGGAAAACGTCGATTTAGTCTCCAGTGCGAATCGGCTGGCGGGGACGCTCTCTTATGGCCAACAGCGGCGATTAGAGATTGCACGCGCCATGTGCACGCGTCCCGAATTGATCTGCCTGGATGAACCCGCAGCAGGGCTGAACCCGGTTGAGACCGATGCACTGAGTCAAATCCTGCATCGCCTGCGTGCCGACCACCGTATTAGCGTGATGTTGATTGAACATGATATGCCGATGGTGATGCGTATTTCCGATCACATTGTGGTGTTGGATCATGGCGATGTGATTGCGCAGGGCACACCGCAGCAAATCCGCCACGATCCCAAAGTGATTGCGGCTTATCTCGGTGCCGATGAGGAGAGCGAGCATGGCTGAGCCGATGCTGAGTTTTGAACAGGTGGATGTGTTTTACGGCCCCGTGCAGGCCCTCAAGCAGGTGTCATTGACCGTGAACCAGGGCGAAACCGTCGCCTTGATTGGCGCGAACGGTGCAGGCAAATCGACGCTGCTGATGTCGATATTTGGTCAACCGCGCATTGCCAGCGGTGAGATTCGCTTGCGCGGAGAATCGATTAGCCATCGTAGCACCCATTTTATCGCGGCCAGTGGTATTGCCCAGGCACCAGAAGGGCGGCGCATCTTCCCAGACATGACGGTGGAAGAGAATTTGCTGATGGGCACTATCGCCGTGGGTGAACGCCACGTCAAAGAGGACAAGGAGCGAATGTATCAACTGTTCCCACGCTTGCTGGAACGGCGCAAGCAGCGCGCAATGACGCTCTCTGGCGGTGAGCAACAGATGCTGGCAATTGCGCGGGCATTGATGAGTCGCCCGAAGCTATTGTTACTGGATGAACCTAGCCTGGGCCTGGCACCGATCGTGGTGAAGCAGATCTTCAACATCCTGCGCGAATTGACTCAGCAAGGCATGACGTTATTTCTGGTGGAGCAGAATGCTCGTCATGCGCTGCAACTAGCTGACCGTGGCTATGTCATGGTCAACGGAGAAATTAAATTGAGCGGCAGTGGGGAAGAACTCCTAAATAACGATGAGGTGCGTAGCGCCTATCTCGGTGGTGCAGCGGATCCTGCGGTGGTGGCGACAAAAAGTTTGTAATAATGATTAAATGGTGACGGGAAACACTTTGCATATTTCTCAGTGGCCTATCATCATTATTACTCTTCTTCTTCTCCAAAGTGATTTGGTACTCCCTTGCAAAATCCTGGCGTAGCAGTGATGCGTGCGGTCAGAAATACGGCGTGGTATCCCAAACGTCGCTCTTATCGCACGCTGTTGTGGCGTGAAATCACCCCATTGGCCGTGCCCATCTTTATTGAAAACCTGTGCGTGATGCTGATGGGCGTCCTGAGTACTTTCCTGGTGAGTTGGCTGGGCAAGGAAGCGATGGCGGGCGTTGGCCTGGCTGACAGCTTCAATATGGTGATTATCTCTTTCTTTGCGGCGATTGATCTGGGTACCACGGTGGTGGTGGCCTTCAGCCTTGCCAAACGCAACGGCAAACGCGCCCGTGCGGCGACGCGCCAGTCGCTGGGATTAATGACGGTGCTGGCCTTTGTGCTGGTGATCGTGATTGAGTTCTGGGGGCATTTAATCATTGATGGCATAGCCGGCAGCGCTGAACCCAAGGTGAAAGAGCTTGCGCTTAGCTATCTGCAAACCTCGGCGTGGAGCTATCCCGCAGCAGCGATTGCGTTGATTGGCAGTGGCTCATTGCGCGGTGCAGGAAACACCAAAATTCCAATGCTTATCAATGGCGGCATGAATATCCTTAACATCGTGATCAGTAGTGTGCTGATTTACGGTGCCATGGGGTGGGAAGGCATGGGGTTTGTCGGGGCCGGGCTTGGGCTGACTATCTCCCGCTATATCGGTGCGGCTGCGGCCATTTATGTGCTGTATCGCGGTATCACGCCTGCGCTCAGAATCAGCATCGCCAGCTATTTTCGTCGCTGGGATCGTAACATCCTGATGGAAGTGTTGGGGATCGGTGTACCCGCCAGTATTGAGTCTGTGCTGTTTAACGGCGGTAAATTGCTGACGCAGATTTTTGTTGCGGGTATGGGCACCAACGAAATTGCCGGTAACTTTATTGCCTTCTCCATCGCCACGTTAATCAATTTGCCCGGGAATGCCCTCGGTTCGGCATCCACCATTATTACCGGCAAGCGCCTGGGCAAAAACCAGGTGATGCAGGCAGAAAGACAAATCAAACACGTGTTCTGGCTGGCAATGATTGGCTTGTGCACGCTGGCCTTAATCACGGTGCCTTTGGCGGGCACGCTGGCGAAGTTCTATACGCGCGATCCTGAAGTGATCGAGGTAACGAAACACCTCATCTGGCTGAACGCCGCCTTTATGCCTATCTGGACTGCCTCGTGGGTGTTGCCTGCTGGGCTGAAAGGCGCACGCGATGCGCGTTATACCATGTATGTGTCGATGTTTAGCATGTGGGGCGCACGTGTGGTTGCGGGGTATGTGCTGGGTATCATGTTTGGCATGGGTGTGGTGGGCGTATGGCTCGGTATGTTCCTCGACTGGACTGTACGTGGCGTGTTCTTCTGGCTGCGCTTGACCAGCGGAAAATGGCTCAATAACTATCATCGAATGCTGGCAAAGAGCAGGGGATAGGCGTGTGATGGCCGCTGCAGAGTGCGGCCATCACAATATGCATTAACTGGGATTCCATCGCATATCTAATCGTTTTGGTTATCACGCGCTCTGCGCTTTACTGTCAGCGTCAACCATTACTGGAGAGCCTGACGATGAAAACCATCCTGTCGCAGTGGTTCAACCGCTTAATTAACGCTGATGTTCAGCCGCACGAAGAACGCGAGTTCGACCTCAGCAATCATATTGATTTGCTGATCCCAGTCAGCCAATTGTATGGCATTGAATTCCATCCGTCGGTGTATCGCTACTATGAAAGATGAACGCTTCCTTCAGGTGATGCGCTACAGCTACTGGAATGAACTCTGCACTGCCCAATAAAAAACCCGCTGCCATGTCCAGCGGGTTTTTTCTGTCCGCATTTTCCCTCTTGTTGAAAAAATTTCGTCTCACCCCGCCGTCTCATTCAACTGTATTGATTCTGTAATCTTAATGTAAAGAAATGTATTCCAAATCCTCACATTGCGTGTAAAGATAGAAACCTAAATGATAACCATTGGCGTTATCATTTAGGTGTTGCATGCCAAAACGGCCTTTTAGCCTTGATGGGATGTGATAAGCGCGTCAATAACGATAAGAAATCTTCCCTTTTAAAATGGATAAAAATCGCACTCTGCCGTTTGGCAGTTTCAATTCGCTGACCTTGTTCACGGGTCTCTGTATTGGTATTTCTCCTGCTGCCAGCCTGGCTGCTGACACCTCAACTAAAAAAACTGACGATACGTTAGTGGTGAACGCGCAGACTCCGTCGCTGTATGCGCCGAACGCCTCTGCTGACCCTAAATTTAGCCGCCCGCTGGTAGACACCACCCGTACCATGACGGTGATCAGCGATCAGGTGATTAAAGATCAAGGCGTGAATAATCTGACCGATGCGCTAAAAAACGTGCCAGGCGTGGGGGCGTTTTATGCCGGTGAAAACGGCAGCTCATCAACGGGGGATGCCGTCTATATGCGCGGTATGGATACCTCGAACAGCATCTATGTTGACGGTATCCGTGATATTGGCAGCGTGACGCGTGACACCTTTAACACGCAGCAGGTTGAAGTGATCAAAGGACCATCCGGCACCGATTACGGTCGCAGTGCGCCATCCGGCTCGATCAACATGATCAGCAAACAGCCGCGTCTGGATACCGGCTTGGATGCCTCTGTCAGTGTCGGCAGCGCGTGGATGCGTCGTGGCACGCTTGATTACAATCAGGCAATTAACGATAACAGCGCTTTCCGTCTTAATTTGATGGGAGAGAAAACCCACGATGCGGCACGCGATAACGTGGAAAACGAGCGTTATGGCGTAGCGCCTTCACTGGCATTCGGTCTGGATACGTCAACGCGTCTGTATCTGAACTACCTGCATGTGCATCAAAACAATACGCCAGATGGCGGCATCCCGACGATTGGTTTGCCGGGTTACTCTTCGCCAACGGCAGCCACGGCGGCACTGAACAACTCTGGCAAAGTAGCGACCAGCAACTACTACGGGACCGATTCGGATTTCGACAAGTCGACGACCGATACGGGCACCATCCGCTTTGAACATGACCTCAACGACAGCACCACCATTCGCAACACGACGCGCTGGTCGCGTGTTAAGCAGGAGTATCTGCTGACTGCGGTGATGGGCAGCACCATTACCACGCCAAACCCTAACGATGTCAGCACCTGGACCTGGACGCGTAACGCGAACCTGAAAGATGTCAGTAACCGCATTCTCACCAACCAGACCAATATCACCTCGAAGTTCTATACCGGCTCGGTGGGGCACGATATCAGCGCAGGCGTCGAGTTCACGCGTGAAAATCAAACCAACTACGGCGTGAATGCGATCACTGCGCCTGCGGTGAATATCTATCACCCTATCAGCAGTATTTCGGTGGGTGGACTGGATCGTAACGGTGCAAATGCCAACGGCCAGACGGACACCACCGGCATTTATGCCTTCGATACCTTAGCCATTACCAAAAGCTTTGAGTTGAACGGCGGCATCCGCCTCGACAGTTATCACACCGAGTATGACAGTGCGACGGCTTGCGGTGGTACGGGACGCGGTGCGTTGGCTTGCCCAGCGGGTACAGCACCGGGTACACCTTTGACCACGGTGGACACCGCGAAGTCTGGCAATCTGGTGAACTGGAAAGCCGGTGCACTCTATCGCCTGACAGAGCAGGGCAATGTGTATGTTAACTATGCCATCTCGCAACAGCCTCCAGGCGGCAGCAGTTTTGCGTTGGCGGCTGGTGGCACGGGTAACAGTGCTAACCGCACCGACTTCAAACCACAGAAAGCCAAGTCAAGTGAAGTGGGCACCAAATGGCAGGTGCTGGATAAACGCCTGCTGCTGAATGCAGCGTTGTTCCGCACCGATATTGAAAACGAAGTGGATGCTAACGATGATGGCACCTACTCACAGACCGGCAAAAAGCGTGTCGAGGGCTATGAGTTATCAGCCACGGGTAACATCACGCCTGACTGGGAAGTGATTGCCGGTTACACCATGCAGCACGCCTCCGTGAAGGAGGGTGCAGCAGTGGCGCAAGACGGTTCGTCTTCGATTGCCTACACGCCTAAGCATGCGTTCACCTTGTGGACACAGTATCAAGCCACTGACGCGATTTCAGTTGGTGGAGGTGCACGTTATGTTGGCAGCTTGCGTCGTGGCAGTGATGGCGCAGTTGGCACGCCTGATCATACCGAAGGCTACTGGGTAGCAGATGCCAAGCTGGGATATAAGGTGAATAACAACCTCGATCTGCAGTTCAACGTGTACAACATTTTCGATACCAACTACGTTGCTTCGATCAACAAGAGTGGCTACCGCTATCATCCGGGTGAACCACGTACATTCCTGTTGACGGCAAACGTCCACTTCTGAGTGTTAACGAGGGGCGTGCGCGCCCCATTTTATTTGAGAGAACAACGCGATGATGTATCACATTCCCGCCGTACTGGCACCGGAAGAGGTGGCGAAATTCAGTGAGCTGTTACAGCAGGCTGAGTGGATTGACGGACGTGCAACGGTCGGTAGTCAGGGTGCGACGGTCAAAAATAACCAGCAGATTGACACACGCACACCGCTTTACGATCAACTGCAAGCGGCGGTGATGCAGGCGCTGAACACCAACCCGCTGTTCTTTTCTGCCGCGTTACCGCGATCGATTTCGACACCCTTGTTTAACCGTTACGAGCAGGGGGAAACCTACGGTTTTCACGTTGATGGTGCGGTACGTCATAACGGCGCGGCGGGCTGGATGCGTACCGATCTTTCCGCCACGCTGTTTCTCAGCGAACCGGACAGCTATGACGGCGGCGAGTTGGTGATTGAAGATACCTACGGCCAACACAAAGTGAAGCTGCCCGCCGGCCATCTGGTGCTCTATCCCTCCAGCAGCCTGCATTGTGTCACGCCTGTCACTCGCGGTGCTCGTGTGGCGTCATTTTTGTGGATTCAGTCGATGGTGCGTGATGATAAACAGCGCGCAATGCTGTTTGAGCTGGATCGTAATATCCAGAGCCTGAAAGTACGCCACGGTGATAGCGAAGAGTTGCTGTCGCTGCTGAATATGTATCACAACCTGCTGCGTGGCTGGACGGAAGTGTAATAGGGGGGAGAGGTGCTGGTGAGCGCCTTTCAAGGAAAGCAAAAAGCCCGCTCAGGTTTCCCTGAGCGGGCTTCTCTAAATATGGCTCCTCTGACTGGACTCGAACCAGTGACATACGGATTAACAGTCCGCCGTTCTACCGACTGAACTACAGAGGAATCGTGTGAACGAGGCGCATATTAATGGCCCCCCCTTTATGTGTCAACAGCTAAAAACACATTTGTATTCAACTGGCTAGCAAAAGTACAAAGCGATCGCGATTTAAGCAGATTCCACGGATAAACGGGCTATCGGGTCCTGACGATAAAATTGCTGTAAGTGCTGATACATGGCAGGGAATCGTTGTGCCAATAGATCGGGTGCACTAAAGAAGTACTCTGACAGCACGGCAAAGCATTCGGCAGCATCACTGGCGGCGTAGGGATCGATAGTCGCCGCTTGCTCGCCTACCAGTTCCACCTCCGCTTCAATCTCTTCCATTGCTGCGAGCAAATCCTTTTCCCATTGCGCGACGTCTCGCAACGCAATGGCCGGGATACCGCTGGTGTAGCCGCTACCGCGCGCATCTAACTTATGTGCCACTTCGTGGATCACCAGGTTGTAGCCTGACAGGTCGAAAGAGTCTTGAATATCCAACGCATTCAACACCACAGGGCCTTGTGTCCAGCTCTGACCGGCATGTACAGCAGCAGCATGGTGCACCAGTCCACTGTCATCTTCCCAGTGATCGTTGACGTTGAAAGGCTCGGGATAGATGAGGATTTCGTGAAAGCCATCGAGCCATTCAAGCCCGAGCTTCAACACTGGCAAGCAAAACAGCAACGCCAGGCGTGCCAGTTGCAGTTCATTGAGTTGTAGACCCTGCAGCAGGGAGATTTTCTTCTGTTGCAGGAAGCGCTGCGCCAGCGCAGTGAGAGTGGATTGTTCTGCTGCGGTCAGCAAAGAGAAAATAGGCTGCGCCAGCGCCTGCTGCCAAGGTAGCGCCGTCACTGTTGCATCAACCTGCGCATTCCATGGCCATTTAAACATCGCGCGACTCACTCTGCAGGGCGGAAAGGTTTATCCTGGCGCGGCAAGACAAAAATTACCAGCGCGGAATCAAAGCCGGATATTCAATCAGTTGCTACAGAAATTGTCTGTGATTGGCGTGGCAAAGCCGGGAGAAAATAAAAAGGTGCGCACCATTGCGCACCTTACAAAAAACCGCATTCATTCTTGTAGGATCACCCTTCATGGCGACCGTCAGGCGCTCAACTGACAAGCATTACGCTCTATGCAGCGACCTTGTCATGATGAAGTGATTAGTCTTTCTCCAGACGCTGGAATTCGATTACCCACACCCAAGGGTTCACTTCCCAACTGGTGGCACCGTACTGCTTTTGCCACGCTTTGCGGTAGGCCTCTTTGGGGGATTCCGCATTCATATTCATAGTGAAGAAGTTATTCAGGAAGTGCGTATCGGTCTGCACGCCCTCGGCCATGATGTCATCTTCACTGATGTCCTGAATTTTCTCGGCACGCACAGACGTGATCGCCAGGCTAATTCGACTGGCCCAGCGTGGCATATGGATCGCGGTCTGCCAACCAAACTGTTCAGCGTCCTGAAGATCTTCATCCAACTGACCGAGTTCGTTGCTGTCCGCTCGATACTGGCAAAAAGCAGGTGTGCGGAAGGGCAGGGGATCGCGTTCGTATTCTGGCAGTTGCTCCTCTGGCACGATCGGGCCGCGCCACGTTTCACGCACCCACAAACGATCGCCTACCTGCCCATACGGACAGTGAGAGCTGATATCCGACATCGACATCAGCTTATAGCCGTGAAGATGGTTAGCGCTGACGTCGAATGCATGTACGCCTTCGTGATGATCCTGACCCGGGCCAAAAGCCTGAGTTTTCATGATGCGCCGGGTTTGCGTTTGCTGGCCAACAAGCAGGGCGCGGACCCGCTGTTCGGAAAAAAGAATCGGCCGTTCTTTCATTACGTACCTCATGTAGTGTCACTAACCCGGAGAACTTCGACGAAACATCCGCATCCGCAGATGTGAGAATCAGCATAATGGGTTTGAATCGATTTGCTTAATAATTTGTCGCCTTAGTATCAGGCTTTTCCTGCATATTCCGGTTTTAAAAATGGCTCATAAGCAAAATGCGTGCTAATAGCAGCACGTCAGGCCATGCTGAGCGGGAAATATCCCTTATACAGTACGTTATAACGGCCACGATGGGAATCTTTTCGGATTTAGTCGTGGGTGATTATCGCCTTTACTCAGAGTTAATCAGCACGTTTAACTGGAATATCTCAGCAATGTGAAAATTGTTGATGGTCAAAATAGATTACTCATGTTTAACAGAGTTGATTAACTAAAACGACGCTAAGGAAATGCTTAAAACGTGATCTGTGCTGGGAAACGCGCATTAACAGCGCTATAACAAGATCGGAGTCTCATTTTTTACGCTTTGCACATCCAGGAAGGATGTAAAAAAAGTGTCACGACCAGACCGCTATGATGTTACCAGGAGCAGCACCCTGATTGAGCGGTGCTTTTATAACAGCAATAAGGAGAAGCACGATGTCACTCACCCGCTGGCAACAACGCTACGAGAACTGGCTGCAGCAAAACTGGCTGCATGACGACAAAGCCCATGATATCGCGCACCTGCGTCGTGTTTGGATGAGCGCCAACCGCATCATGCAACACAGCGCAGCCGACCCCATGGTGGTGCTGACCGCCTGCTACTTCCACGATGTGGTCAACCTGCCCAAAAACCATCCCGAGCGCCATTTGGCATCGACCTATGCCGCGGAAGAGACGCGTCGCATTCTGCAGCAGGATTTCCCTGATTTCCCACAGGAACTGCACGACGGTGTTGCCCATGCGGTCCAGGCGCACAGCTTTAGTGCGCGCATCACGCCACAAACACTGGAAGCAAAGATCGTTCAGGATGCCGATCGCCTTGAGTCTTTAGGTGCTATCGGCCTTGCGCGTGTTTTCTACACGGCAGGGGCACTGGGACGACCGCTGTTTGACAGCGAAGATCCCTTAGGCAAAGAGCGTGAATTAGATGATGTAAAATGGACGCTGGACCATTTCCAGAAAAAACTTTTACGTCTGCCCGAAACCATGCAAACCGAAGCGGGGCGCCTGCTGGCGGAACATAATGCCGATTTTCTCGTGCAGTATATGGGCAAACTCTGTGCGGAATTACAGGGCAATCTGACCACCATTGATGAGTCGGTGTTAAGGGATTTCAGCCTCATACACTCTTAATATTAAATTTTTATGACAGTCTGTTAACTTTCATCTTCTTCCGCTACGTTGTTGTAAATCAAAAGGGAGTATGAAGATGACCGAGACCGTTAACTTAACCATTAAAATTGACCCGGCACTGAAAGAGCACATCAAACAGTTAGCCGCCGATAACCAAATCTCCATGAGTCAGGAGATCGTTAACCGCTTACAGGCCAGTTTACATGCTGTTGAGCAACCGGCCGTTGATAGTCTGCATACCGAAGAAGCGGTAGCTGAACAGCTTTCCGCGTCTGAACTGAAGCAGGTGCGTGCGCTGCTGAAGAAAGGCAAAAAGAAGAAATAAACGATAAAACCCGTCATTGACGGGTTTTTTTATCTCACCAGTTCACGCGGCATCAACGCGGAATTGCTGTGCGCGCTGGGCGAGGCGGTCTGAGAGTTCACGGAGTTGAGCTGCGGCCTGAACCTGATGCGCGTTCAACGCTTCGTTTTGCTGAAGCTGATTACTCATCTCCACCACTTCATGTGCAATCTTACTCACACGGTGGCTCTGTGCCGTGGTGTTTTGCTGTAGTTCATCCAGCTGTGTCACCACACCCGACACCGCAGCACTAATCTGCGCGAACAACACTTCCAGCGCTTTCACTTTGTCAAAACCATCATTTACATGCTGCTGAGTGTGCTGAATTAAACCATCAATCTGGCGCGTCGATTCGCCGCTCTGCTGTGACAACATGCCCATCTCTTTTGCGACCACCGAGAAGCTGCGACCATAAGCGCCGGCATGCGCAGATTCAATGGCGGCATTTAGCGATAACAAACGCGTCTGCATCGACAGGCTATCCAGCATGCCGACAATCCCGGCGATATTGCCCGATGCGGTCACAATTTGCTGCATCTTAAGCTCCATGTTATCGACTTCAGTGGCGCAGTTGCGCATCAACGCGTCTGCTGATTGGGCTTCCTGCGTGGCCT
Source organism: Pantoea vagans (assembly GCF_001506165.1). NCBI lineage: Bacteria > Pseudomonadati > Pseudomonadota > Gammaproteobacteria > Enterobacterales > Erwiniaceae > Pantoea > Pantoea vagans. The sequence goes on from NZ_CP011427.1 coordinate 1,482,399, forward strand.
GTTGTGAGAACTGCGCGCCGATTTCCACCTCTTCTGATACACGGTGCAAACGCTGGGAAAGATGATGGAAACTGGCGTTTTGCGCCTGATGTTGCTGCATCACCTGTTCATTATGCTGCTGCATATCCTCAGCACCGGCGGCAACGCTGACCGCAACGGTGTTGATATCATTGACGATCTGTTGCAAACCGCTGCGCATGGATTCAATTGTCTGGAACAGCTGACGCGTCTCCAAAGACTGACGGCGCGGCGTATCATGGCCTGGCACCAAATCGCCGGTGGCGATCTGTTCCAACTGCTTATTCGCGCGTCGCAACGGTAACAGCACACCTCGCATCAACAGGCTGGAGGCCAATACTAACAGCGCCATGAGAATGGCACTGACTATCAGCGACATATTGCGGCTCTGTTTCAGCGTACTCAGCGTGTTCTGGTTAACGCTGCTCAGCTGGTGGTTGGCCTGTTCGATTTCGCTGAACCAGGCATCGTTAAACTGCTGCTGAAAGGCCTGCATCGGCACCATAAAGAAGGCGTTAATATCGTTGGCTGACAAGCCTTTTAACTGCTCCTGCAAACCTTCCGCCAGCATGGCAAAACCTTGCGCTAACGGGCTGTCAGCTTTGGCATGATAAGCAGCAAACAGTGTCTGGGCTTTTTTCAACGAGTCATCGGAAGCGGCGGCAAGACTTTTCCAACTATCAACCGAACCACTTTGCTGATCCTGCATCAGGTAGATACCTGCGCGATGGCTGTTATCACTGGCGGTCAGCAGCTCAATGCGCGCTTTATCCAGCAGGGCCAGCCTTTCCCGAAGTTGGTTAGCTTGCTGCAGCGAGGTTTGCGTCTGGTTGACGTGGTTGCTCAGCAGCAGCACACCGGCAAATTGCAGCAGACAGAACAGCACGATAAACAGCAAGAACTGGCTGCGCAAACTGGTGAGCCATAATGGCATCCGCCATGAGAATCGTGTACGTAAACGCAGCGGTAAGGAGATAACGGAAAGGAGTGACATCTAACGCCCCCAAAAATAAAAAGGAGTATTGGGAGCGGGCGTGACAGTTTGGTGACAGGGGCGGTGAATCAAAGCAAAACAGCACAAAGCCCGTCCCTAAAGGAAATTATGGACCTGATAAACTCGGTGTATGCGCGCAAGCGAATGGCCTGAAGACCATCGCTATGGCTTCTGTGTCAGAAGATGCTGCTCGATCAGCGGTGAAAGCAACTTAGCCACCGCCGCAAAAACCGGTACCACCACCGAGTTACCAAACTGTTTGTAGGCTTGAGTATCGGAGACGGGAATACGGAACGATGATTCTCCCGGCGCTTCAAAACCCATCAGTCTGGCGCATTCGCGCGGCGTCAAACGACGCGGCCGCCGTGCCATGTTACTGGCATGCTGGAAGTCTGCCTCACCCTGAGCCTGATCCCAACCGCGATCAATCAGAATCTCCGAACCATCCTTGTAATAACGCGCCGAGAGAGTGCGAACGCAAATGTCAGGGTTATGCGGGTCGTTAAGGCCAAAACCAAAACCGTTGCCTTTGGCTTTGTGCTTCTTCGCGTACTGGTACAGGTATTGCCACAACGTTGGCGACAAAATGTATTTCGCCTCTGGCGTGGGCTCCAGCAGGCTGTGTAACGACGGCACCTGTTGCGGGTAAAGTGTGGAGAGTGCGCGCAGTGAAAAGCCGTTGCTCAAACCACTGTCACGACGAATACCGACCAGCACAATACGTTCGCGATGTTGCGGTAAGAAATGGCGTGCATCCACGATCTTCGCATCGGGTGAGCCGTTATCGGCAGCATCGGCCACGTCGTATCCGAGTTCATCCAGCGTCGCCATAATGATGGCGAAGGTGCGGCCCTTATCGTGGCTCTTGAGGTTTTTCACATTCTCCAGCACGAAAAACGGCGGTTTCTTGGCCGCCAGGATGCGCGCGACATCGAAAAACAGCGTGCCCTGGGCTTCGCATTCAAAACCGTGTGCGCGACCCAGCGCATTCTTCTTACTCACACCCGCCAGTGAAAAGGGCTGGCAGGGAAAACCAGCCAACAATACCTGATGGTCGGGAATGGTTTGATCGATGTGCTGGTAAATTGCGTCTTCGTCAGAAAGTCCTGCGGGCTGTGTCACCAAACGAATATCACTGTTGAACTGATGTCGTGCCGGATCGCTATAGTGGTTGGCTTTATAGGTGCGTACCGCTTCTTTGTTCCATTCGCTGGTAAAGACGCACTGACCGCCAATCTGTTCAAAGCCACGGCGAATGCCGCCGATGCCGGCGAACAGATCGACAAACTGGAATTTAGCTGCATCGTAATGGGCGGGGCGTGATGGCAGCAGAGATCGTAAGCTTTCCACCTCATTGCTGGAGAGCGCGGGTGCGGCACTTTTTCCCTGACGAATACGATTGAGCCGCGGGATGCTCCAGTCTCGGCCGCCAGCCTCGGTTAAGGTCTGTACCAGATCGCGCGCGGCATAGATATCGAGCACCTGCATTAACAGCGATGTTGCGTCATCCGGAGCAGCAGTAAACGGGGAGGGCGAGACGGTCGCGGCGGGGTCGATAGCAAGCATGCGTTTTTCCTTAACAGTGAAGCCACTATGCTAACACTCATCGCACATTCACACACTTGTTGCGCGTGCCTTTCGCTTTTGCCTTTAACCGCTAAAGTTGAAGGAGCCCCATTAAAAGGAGACGCCATGGCAGACGTCCACCCGCAAAACATCCGCAGCAAAAATATGCGCGCCATTCGTCAACAGGATACGGCGATTGAGCAACGTATTGCGCTGATTCTAAAAGATCGCGAGTTCAGTTATCGCGTGCAGGATAAGGCGCTGCCGGGCCGCCCCGATTTTGTGCTGCCGCAGCAGAAAGCGATCATCTTTGTGCATGGTTGCTTCTGGCATCGTCACCACTGCTATCTATTTAATATGCCTGCCACGCGCACCGAGTTCTGGGCCGGAAAAATCAACAGTAACGTTGAGCGTGATCGTCGCTATATCCAGCAATTGCAGCAGAGTGGCTGGAAAGTGTTGATCGTCTGGGAGTGTGCGTTGCGCGGTAAACTGCGACTGGAAGACGTTGCACTCATTGAACGGCTGGAGGAGTGGCTGCTTGCCGCCACGCACAGCGGAGAAATTGATCATCAGGGGTTGCATCACTATCGCGAAGAGTAGCGCGTGATTGTTGCTTTTAGCCACCATAACGGTTTAGATCACCCCTTTCTCTGGGACGCGGAATAGAGCCATGAGCAGCATTAAACTGACGGTCAAACGCTTGTATCAACTCCGCGATGAGCGGATGGTGAACACCCACGCAACAGCTCGCATCTATCTGGGTGAGCAGTTGGTGGCCACTGAGGAGATCAGTGGGATGACGGAAAGTCCGGTGAGCAAGTATGTTCATGCGGGTGATGTTGCCGGGCAGGCACTTCGCGTTGAATGGGACTGTGCGGGCATCGCCGATATGACGGTCACGGCGGTTGAGCGTTGCCCCTGTTGTCAGGATCACGAACCGGAATAAGGATAACTATTTTGGCAGGAACCAGTTTATTAACGCTTCTGGATGATATTGCGACCTTGCTTGATGATATTTCAGTGATGGGCAAGGTTGCTGCAAAGAAGACTGCGGGCGTATTGGGTGATGATTTGTCACTCAATGCGCAGCAGGTCACCGGAGTTAAGGCCAACCGGGAATTGCCGGTGGTCTGGAGTGTGGCAAAAGGCTCCTTTCTAAACAAATTAATATTGGTGCCACTGGCGTTGGTGATTTCAGCGTTTGCGCCCTGGCTGATCACACCGCTGCTGATGCTGGGCGGAGCGTATCTCTGTTATGAAGGCGTGGAGAAGGTATTACATAGCCTCAATCACGATAAAGCCGAAAGCACACCAGAAGCACGTCAACAGCGCCTCGACAAGCTGGCACAGCAGGATCCTCGGCAGTTCGAGAAAGATAAGGTCAAAGGTGCGGTGCGCACTGACTTTATTTTGTCCGCAGAGATTGTGGCGATCACTCTGGGGATCGTTTCCGAAGCACCGTTGTTAAACCAAGTGCTCATTCTGGCGGGCATTGCGATTCTGGTGACCATTGGGGTGTATGGCATTGTGGCGATGATTGTCAAAATTGACGATCTCGGATACTGGCTGCGTGAAAAATCCTCCACGCTGGCTCAGGCGACCGGCGGTGCACTGCTGGCGTTAGCGCCTTGGTTAATGAAGGTGTTGTCCGTGGTCGGCACGGTCGCCATGTTCCTGGTGGGCGGCGGCATCATCGTGCATGGCATCGCGCCGCTGCATCACGCCATCACGGAATACAGCGGCGACTTTAATGGTGTGGTATCGGCGCTTCTGAGTAACGGCGCCAATCTGGTGCTCGGTTTTATCATTGGGTCGATCGTGCTGTTGGCGGTAAATCTGATTGCTAAACTGCGTGGAAAATCGGTATAAAGCGCAGGAAATTTCTAATCACGGGTCAGGAGAACGATGATGAACGACGATATGTTTGAATTTGATATCGATGCGCAGCTGGAACAGGCTGAAGCCAAAGCGGCGGAAAAAGCCAATGAAGTTCCGGCAGATATCAGCGATGAAGCTGATTGCGAAGGCTGCAAAATTTGATTTTCCCACCCGGGAAACCGCTTCAAAGCCGATAATAATTTTTATCGGCTTTTTTTATAAACAACATTTATGACTGCTTATTCCGATTTCGTCACAGTAATAGCAATATCCTATAGGCAAAAACCCTGTGCAGCTGCTATACCTAATTTCGTTCATTCAACGGAAAAAGGGAGGGCGCGGTATGACCTTTGCGATCAGTGACGAAGTTCAGCAGAAAGAGGGCGGACCCACGATGGTGGTGACCGGCTATGCCAGCGGAATGGTAGAGTGTCGTTGGTATGATGGCTACAGTGTGCGTCGTGAGGCGTTCCGCAGTGACGAACTGAGTCACCTGTCGACCGCGCAGCAGCTGGCCAGCTGAACGTATTCGGGACGGCAATCACCGTCCCGTTGCGTTTTTAGCTATTTGATTTTCCTTTGATCCCTGCCTGTACGCTTCCTCATCACCTGACTACACTTTTGGCATTCGACTTCTTTCGGAGCATGGTTGCTGATGCCAAACTCGCCCTTGTCGCCACGCGCAGGCAATCCATTTTTGCCGGTGCATCTCTGTTTTTTGGCGGTCTTTCTCTTCTCGTCTTTTCTTACCGTCCATGAAGCGCTGGAACTCAAGAACAATTATGAAGAGCGTCAGCGTGCGCAACTTTCTGATTTCCAAAAGAACCTCGACAGCCAGTTTCAGGAAAGCCTGGATGAGCTGATGTACTACCAGAAAATGCTGACCTATGCGTTAACCCATCCGTTGGACTCTGACCACGGGCGCGAAGCATCACAACGTTTTCAGCAACTGCGTCAACAGCACACCTGGCAGTTGCGGATCGCCAGCCCGCGTAGCATGCCATTGAATGGGATGAGTGACAGTTGGATAGAGCAGGACCCACTGTTACGACGCGATAGCGAGCACATTGCTCAGGAGCTCCGCGCTGCGCTGGAGTTCAGCTTTATTATGCAATTTGGCGATCCGGAACAGGAGTTCCACTCACGCTTTTGGTACACCTCGCGCGCGGGTTTCTTTATCAGTTCCCGGCCACCGCAAAGCCCGCAGGAGCTTGAAGAAACCTATGCCACGATGGTGAAACGGCCTTATTTCCGCGAGTTGGACCCGCGCAATCCGCAGCATTCACGCCTGCGCTGGACCGAAGCCTACCAAGGGCTATTCAATGAAGGACTGATGATCACGGTGAGTGCGCCTGTCGTCAGCGGAGACTATTGGTACGGCGTTCTCTCAATGGATTTCACGCAACAGCGCATTCACGCGTTATTAAACGAGGCGCGGCAAAGTTACTTACAGGGCAAGTTGCTTATCGTCGACCGCAGTATGCATGAAATCACCCGGCTTTCGGCCCTGCATGACAAGCCCTTAACGGATGAACAACAAGCACGGCTTGAACAGCAGATGCGATTGCATCCCGCGGGCATCATGCGCTTAGGGACGCAATTTACCAGCTGGAGCAAACTGACTAACGTCGACGCTTATCTGGTCAACATTCAGAGCCTGAAACAGGGCATAGCGCAGCCTCTGGGACGCGTTGCACTCTTCCTGTTTGGCACCTGGCTGTTATTTGTGGTGTTGTTGCTGGTTTCACATCAGGTCATCTTTCGTCTGGTTCGACGCATGGACGATCTCTCATCCAAACTCACCTGGCGCGCCAATTATGATGGCATGACGCGCCTGCTCAATCGCAATGCCTTCTTCGAGCAGTTTGTTGCCCTTGCGGCACACAATAAACAGCAGCAAACACCGATGGCGGTGATACAGCTGGATGTTGATCACTTCAAAAACGTCAATGATACCTGGGGTCATGCGGCAGGTGATCAGGCGCTGATTCGCGTTGCGGGCGTCATTAGCCATACGCTGCGCAAATATGACATTGCCGGGCGCATTGGCGGTGAGGAGTTCTGTATCGTGCTGCCGGAAACCACACTGGCTGATGCCAGCGCGGTGGCAGAACGCATCCGTACGCGCTTAGCCGCCAAAACGATACTGGTGAACTGTAATTCGACCTTCAGCATCACGCTGTCTGCCGGTGTGACAGGGAGTGAGGAGCAGGGCGATTATGATGCTGAGAGTTTGCAAGCGACCGCCGATCGTCGCCTGTATCAGGCAAAAACCAGCGGTCGTAATCGCGTGTGTGCGGAAGGTTAGACTTTGCCGTCGTTGTCCTCTTCCACCGCCTGATAGATACGTTGCAGGATGTCAGGAAACGCGGATTGCACCCGACTCCAGCTGGGGATAAATGGCTTCTCGTTAGGACGTTCGATAAAGGACTGTCCGGCATCAAGGATGGCCTGAGTGAACATTTCAACGGCGGCTTCTTCGATGTGTTGGTCAAACTTGAGGCCATTCATCGTCGCTTCGTGATTATAAATCTCCATCATGTCCAGCGCATTGCGGTAGTAGGTGGCTTTGAGCACGCGGAACGAGTCACTGGTCAGTGGCACGCCCATGGTCGCTAGCTTGCGCAGCAGCGATTGCACAATGTCATTGCTCATCCGTTTCAAACCGCCGGTGCCATCCTCTTCGGCCAGCGGCTGGTGCTTATGATCGTAGTTATCCGCAATCTCAACCTGACAGGTTTGACGCGTGGTGTAGTTGCGGTAGATCTCCGATAACACCCCAATCTCCAGCCCCCAGTCACCGGGTATTTTTATGCCATTCAGCACGTGAGTGCGCATAGCAAATTCGCCGGAAAGCGGATAGCGGAAGCTGGTGAGATAATCCAGATATTCGGAATGGCCATAAACCTTCTGCAGCGATCGCAACAGCGGGCCGACCAGCAGGCGGCCGACGCGGCCATTGAGTTTTCCATCTGCCACGCGCGCATAAAACCCTTTGCAAAACTCATACTGGAAAGCGGGGTTGGCAAGCGGATAGAGCAGGCGGGCGAGCATGCCGCGTTCATAAGTGACGATGTCGCAATCGTGCAGCGCCACGCACTGCGTACGATCGGAGGCCAGCGTATAACCGGTGCAGAACCACACGTTACGCCCTTTGCCCGGTTGGCTGGGAGACAACCCCTCTTTATCCAGTTCCGCGTCCAGCGCTTTGAGGCGCGGCCCATCATTCCATAAAATGCGATGCCGTTGCGGCAGCCGCGAGAAGAACTCGCGGGCAAAGAGAAACTGCTCACGATCGGCCCGATCCAAACCAATGACAATTTCATCCAGATAGGGCACTTTGGCCAGCTCGCTGACAATATTATCCAGTGCCGGGCCTTCTAACTCGGAAAACAACGAAGGTAAAATCAGCCCCATTTTGCGTTTACGGGCAAAACGCACCATCTCCTTTTCCAGCGATTCAACGCTGCGGTGGGTGAGATTATGAAAGTTAGTAATGACACCATTTTGGTAAAAATCACTCATCGTCTCATCCTTAGGTCAGGCGGTTAATCGGGTTGCGCCAGAAAGTAATCCAGCCCTTCACGCCAGCCCTGTGGGCCGACATGCGCGGTGTGATAAACGTGTTGATGATCGTCGCGCTGGAGTCTTACCGGGGTCTTGCTGAAGCCTTTAATCACCACGGCATAATCGACTTGATCCAGCATGGGTACATCGTTGGGGCCATCGCCTAATCCGATGGTGATGCGGGTGCGTGCTTCCTGTTGCGCCAGATGCTGTTGCAATTGCGTGAGTGCCACACCTTTGCCACTGCCGGCTGGCATGACATGCCAAAATCGACCTCCCTGCGTCAGTGCTAATCCGTGCTCCGCCAGTGCGGCGCGAAAGTCATCTAACTTATCGCCATCATCCCGCCACAGCACCACTTCTGAGGCATCACGCAGCCGACTCTGGCTGGCTTCGGTGAGTGTCAAACCGGTGAAACGAGCGACTTCGGCATCACTGAAATCATGAAAGCCGGTGAAGCGGAAGTCGGATTGCAGTTGACGCAGCGTCTGGCACAACTGCAGATAGGGTTCGCCCGGCTCATCCGCGAGGCGCTGTTCGCCATTGAACGCAATGCGTGCACCATTTTCGGCGATAAAAGGGGAACCGATGAGACCAAGGCGTTTCTGCAAAGGAATAATTTCAGCCGCCGTTTTACTGGAACAAATCACCACAGGGATCGCGTGTTGTTTGAGGCGGGTCAGCCACTCACTGGCGGCATCCCAGTTGTAATCATGATGGTCCAGCAGCGAGCCATCGAGGTCGGTCACTATCATTAAGGACGAATCGAGTCTGAGCATCGTTACACTCCTTACGCCAGGCGCATCCATAAAGCAGAGAGCAATCAGTATAATAGCGTAATCGGGATCACACTTTTTCGCGGGTAAGTTCCAGGATAAATCTTAAATCGTCATGCGTGCTACGCGGTGTGTGCGTGATTTGTGCACGTGAAAAACACAGTGAGCACAGAGTGTTTTCGGTAACATACGGGGAAGCTAATGCATTTTTGTTCGATTTACACGCAAAATTGGGACTTGTCTTGTGTTGACTAAAGCGTAACCTCAATCAGGTGTTAAGAATTCCCTGGTGTAACGAATTTACTGATTAACTTTACCCGGCGCCCCCGCCGGGTATTTTTTTGAAATCGATTTCAGCGATTCACTTCAGTGATGGAGAAGTCGCGGATGTCGAGTTCAAAGGCTTCTGCCAACTCGGTGTAGGAGTCGTAGGCTTCGCCATTCACTTTTACCCGATGCGCATGTTCCGCTTCCATGAACTCTTTAACCTCGCCTGAGGTTTTCTTCTGTATCGCTTCCAGCAATGCTTCTACATCGATATTCACTTCACGCTGCACGTTGTCGCTGTACTCTTTCGCGGTCGTCATAGTGGGCCTCCCAGAGGCGATGAGATTCAGGTTAAGTATAGACAACGCAGGTGCATGAGCGGGAAGGGCGGATTTCAGGCAAAAAAAAGCCCGCGCTGCGCGGGCAAAAATCCTTGTTACTTTTAGGTTGACTGCGCCTTTGGGGTTGGTGCAGTACCGAGAAGTGTACGAGCAGGCCGCGTCAGAAGTCTCTCTGCTAAACGTTAAGAAAGTGAAAAGTCAGGTTTTGACAGATCTTTACCCGAGTCAAACTCCATTTCTGTTATCAGTGTCTATGCTTAACCTTGAACGATTATTTTTCATTATCAGGGAGTTAGTATGGATTTTATTCGAATTGTGATTGCGATTTTGTTGCCACCACTGGGGGTGTTTCTGCAAGTGGGTTTCGGCGGTGCTTTCTGGCTGAATATTTTGCTGACGCTGTGCGGATATATTCCCGGCATCGTGCATGCGGTGTGGGTTATCGCACGACGCTGATCGCGATCAGGCAGCGGGCTTTTTCTTCCGTTACACTGTGTGCAGGACAATTTCAGGAGAGCAGTAAATGAAGGTCAATGACCGGGTAACAGTAAAAACCGATGGCGGCCCACGTCGTGTCGGCACAGTGTTGGCGGTGGAAGGCTTTAATGAAGGCGTGATGTATCTGGTGGCGTTAGAGGATTACCCGCTGGGGATTTGGTTCTTCAATGAGAGCGACCATGCCGAAGGCGTGTTTGTCGAGCCTTACGACGGAGCGTGAGGTCCAGCAGATTGTTAGGGGCGCCATCAATGGCGCCCCGGATCATTTAAAACGTTTCCCAGTTATCATTGCTGTTAGGTGCAGCCAGTGCCGGGCGCGGTGCCAGCGTCGGGGCTTTCAGTGCCGGTGCTGAAGGAGATACCATCCGTGACGCTGGTGCATCGTTTAAACGGAATGCGGCGACGGCCTGGGTCAGACGGCCTGCCTGATCTTCCAGCGATGCCGCCGCTGAAGAGGCTTCTTCAACCAACGAGGCGTTCTGCTGCGTCACGTTATCCATCTCGGTAACTGCCAGGCTCACCTGCTGAATACCGCGGCTCTGCTCATCGGATGCTGCAGCAATTTCCGACATAATATCGGTCACGCGACGCACCGCTTCGACAATCTCACTCATCGTTGAGCCTGCTTCACCCACTTGATGAGAACCGTTGGTAATCAGATCTACCGATTCGGCAATCAGCGATTCAATCTCTTTGGCTGCCTGCGCACTGCGCTGTGCCAGATTGCGCACTTCACTGGCCACCACGGCAAAACCACGGCCTTGTTCACCGGCACGTGCGGCTTCAACGGCGGCATTCAGCGCCAGAATATTGGTCTGGAAAGCAATGCTATTAATCACATTGGTAATTTCAGCAATCTTCTTCGAACTGCCAGAGATATTGTTCATGGTTTTCACTACACCATTCACCAACTCCCCACCGCTGCGCGCTTTCCCTGAAGCGTCCGCCGCCAGTTGACTGGCATGATGCGCATTTTCGGCGTTCTGTTTCACGGTTGCAGTGAGCTGCTCCATGCTGGCCGCCGTCTGCTCCAGCGCGGAAGCTTGCTCCTCGGTGCGTGATGACAGATCGGTGTTGCCCGCAGAGATCTCACTCGACCCCTGATAAATCGCCACGGCGCCTTCACGTACGGTTCCCACAGTGCGGACCAGCGCCGCCTGCATCAGTTGCAGATTATGCAGCAGGCTACCAATTTCACTGCGGCCATAGGGCTGCTCTGGCGCGGTTAAATCGCCTTGGGCAATACGACCAATACGTTCTACTGACTGCTTAAGCGGGTTAATCACGACACGGCGCAGGAAAACAAAGGTCAGGAGCACAAGAACCAGTGCGGCAGCAAAGGCGACGGCCATAGCAATAAAGCCAACGCGGGACTGGTGGGCTGCTTCGGCATTAATCGCTTCTGCGCGGTCAGTACGGATTTTGATGGCTTTCAGCAACACGGCGTTATAGGCATCATCCAGCTTACGGGTCACATCAGTTTCTTGCGCAACGATCCCCTCAAAGCTGCCTTGCTTAGCCGATTCAATCATCGGCTTCAGCCCCTTATCGATATAGTCGTTAAAACTGGCGGTCAGTGGTGCGTCCAGTGCCAAATCTTCTGGCGTCTTGGACTTGCGATCCATATAAGTTTTAAACCCTTCGCGCGCCTGCTTGATGCGTGTTTCTGTACGCGCCAGATCGGCACGATAACCATCCATCTCACCAATACGTGCAGCCGCACCAGATTGTAGAACATTCAAACGTGCCGTTCGCAGGTGGTTTGAGCTGTTAGAAATGCCCATCCGAATTTGAATTTCATCCGTGGCATCATTAAGCGAATTATTACTCTGAATAAGAAAGTAGCTGGCGAGGCCGATACACAGGGCGAAAAGTAGCAGAATGCCACCAAAGATCATGCTGAAAAGAGGCATCAGGCGCAGGTTCTGCCAGATGCTGAGCTTATATTGCTCATCAATCGATGCTGTTTTCATATCCTTGCTCTCATTTTGGGTAGGTGTTCTGAGAACAAGCATCGGCAATAAACGGCAAAGGCTTAGACGGGGAAATGCGATCTGGCTCGCAAAACACAGCAAAACGACAGAGGGCCAATCTGCGGATTGGCCCTCTGTCTGCTACGGATATTAACCCTTAGGGACTATCGTACGTTGACATAAATCCCGGAGGTCACATTATCGGTAAGACGCACCACATGATAAATAACCTGTTTATTATGTGTCTTAATTTTGCGTTTAATATTACCTTTATGTGACGATACCGTTTTGGCTTTAATTTGCATCTTGTCTGAAATTTGAATGGTGTCATGTCCTGACATCCACATTTTCAGCATGTTTGATTCAGTCTGGCTTAATGTCAGTGGGTGAATATCGAGGCCAGCGGAAATACGCGGCGCAACGCTGAGTTTCTTTTGCAGGTATGTGCCTAATAATGAATCCAGAGTCGATGTTTTTATCGATTTTGACGTAATAATCAGGTTCTTACGAACGTAGAGGTATTCCTCAAAATGGATATTCGAGATGGCCATGAAAATAAAGAATAACGTATCAGGATGCTGCATAATAATGGCACGAATACGATCGCTGGAATCGGATTCGTGAATGAAGCACTCTTCGTTAATAAACACGACACCTGGTTTTAATTGTTCACATCTTTGTTGCAATTGTTCGATATCAGAGACCGGAGTAATGTTTTTCTTTTTAACTCCTTTGGCCGACATATAGTCTGATAATCCCAGGCGTGTGTAGTTACATGAATCCATAATAATCGTTGGCATTATAGCGACCCTCACCAATTTGTTATCCGTTTAAATCAACGATGAATACGCGTTTGCGGTACGAGAGAGATTTCCAAAGACACTTTTTTATTCTGCTCGGCAGACTGGCGAAATGTATCCGTGCGCCATCATGACTCTTCCCTGAACCCTTCTGCGAAGTTTTTTTGTGTTACTTCAACGTCACTCTTGTCCCCGCGATAGTGGGAATCGCCGGGAGTTTGCATTAAGTGTGTAATTCGCTCTGTTTTTGAGAGCCCTGTCACTATCGCGCAAGTCACAGACAAATCTGATAGGACAATTCTTAAAAACATTTGAATCGCGAAAGTGTGACGTTTCAGCGAGTGTTGACAATGCCGTAAAAAAGGGATTTAGACAAGAAAAATCGCTGTAAAATTTTTTTTGTTTAAAAACAGCCCTTTGAGCATTTTTTCAACCAATTCACAAGGTTTTCCACCTTAGGAATCGTCTGACTAAAATACGCGAAGCGCGGTTTAATAAGAATAATTTTCACCTGAAATGCGCATTTATCAGAATAACCTCAGTTGATTTCTGAGAAATATGGTTCGAAAAATGCACAGATTGATTTTGAATACTTAACTATCGCATAAGATTCGCTACAGAATCGTTAATTAGCGCGGGCGGGAGAGTTCTGACACAAACTGCGCGAGTAAATCAAAGACTTCGCCGAAGAGATGTTCACAGAATGGGGCAAGCAGCGGCATCATCATCCCCAGACTAAGGATCCCCACCGTTAAGGTAATTGGGAAGCCAATGGCGAAAACCGACAGCTGTGGTGAAACACGGTTTAACAAACCTAGTGCCATGTTTAGCGTGAGCAACAGAACTATTAAGGGCAGCGCTAACATCATGCCGTTAAGGAAAATTAACCCGGCGGACTTCACCAGCGCCATAAATGCATTGGCGTTGAGAGGTTGATCGTTAATCGGCAGGGTATGAAAACTGTCCACCAGCAGCGAGATCAGCCACAAGTGTCCGTTGAAAGTTAAAAACAGCAGCATCGTCAGCATATCGAGAAAGCGTGCCAGCACCGGCATATTTAAGCGGCTGCCAGGATCGAAGAAGGTCGCGAAGGACAAACCCATCTGCAAACCCACCACTTCACCTGCCATGCGCACCGCGGCGAATGCCAGTTGCATGGTCAGGCCAATACCGACACCAATCAGCAGCTGTTGTAGCAGAATCCAGAACCCGGCAGGGGTGAAGAGGGTGACTTCAACAGGCGGCAGCACCGGAATAATGATCCAAGTGATAAGCACCGCGAGGCCAATTTTAACGCGTTTAGGAATCGACTTTTCGCTCAGCACCGGCGCACTGGCGAACAGCGCCAACAGACGTACCATCGGCCAGAAAAATTGCGCGACCCAATGGATCAGTTGGCTGCTGTCGAGATTAATCATTAGCCAATGATATACGGCAGGTTGGTAAACAGATTACGCATGTAATCCAGTACCAGATTGAGCATCCACGGACCGGCGATCACTGCTGTAGCGGCAACGGCAAGGATTTTCGGGATAAAGGAGAGCGTCTGTTCGTTCACCTGCGTCGCCGCCTGCAACAAACTGATGATCAAGCCGCTGACCAGCGCCGCCAGCAGCAGTGGCGCTGCAAGCATCAACGCGATGCGCATCGCTTCCTGGCCAATTTGCATTACCGATTCGGGTGTCATGCTGTGCTCCTACGAGTAGAAACTTTGTGCGAGGGAACCGACCAGCAGTTGCCAGCCATCAACCAGTACAAACAGCATCAGCTTGAACGGCAGGGAGATGGTCGCCGGAGGCACCATCATCATCCCGAGCGCCATTAACACGCTGGCGACCACCAGGTCGATGATCAGGAAAGGAATAAACACCGTGAAACCAATCTGGAAAGCGGTTTTCAGTTCGCTGGTAACGTAAGCCGGCAGCAAAATGCGCATCGGTACCGCTTCTGGCCCTTCAATCGGGGCCGTATTCGCGAGGCGGGCAAACAGGGCTAAATCTGCTTCACGCGTCTGACGCAGCATAAATTCGCGCAGCGGTTGCGCGCCTTTATCAATCGCCACGTCCATGCTGATTTTATCCTGACTGAACGGCAAATAGGCGTCGGAATAAATCTTGTCGAAGGTCGGCGCCATAATAAAGAAGGTTAAAAACAGCGCGAGGCCGAGCAGAACCTGGTTTGGCGGTGCTGATGGGGTGCCTAAGGCGTTACGTAGCAGGCCGAAAACAATAATGATGCGCGTAAAACTGGTCATCATCAGCAGCACGGCTGGAATAAACGTCAGCGAAGTGATGAAGACCAGCGTTTGTACCGGCAACGACCAGCTCTGACCGCCATTGGCCAGCGGTTGGCTCACTAAACCTGGCAGTTGCGCATGGGCAACCGGTGCCAGCAACAGCAGCGGCAGAAGGGGAAGCAATCGACGCATCATTGGGGTTTTCCGGGACGTTTAACCAGGTTCTGAAACAGCTGACGAAAATCCTGCGGTGCAACGCTGTTGCTTGCCAACTCTTCTGGCGGCACAGGTGGCAATGAGTGCAGATGGGTAATTTGCTGAGCGGTGACACCCAGCACCAAACGCGCGTCGGCCGTGTCCACAATCACCACGCGTTCCTGACGGCCAACCTGCACACTGGCGCTGATTTTCAGCGCCTGGGTGTTGACGGTCTTAGGCGCAAAACCGAGGCGTTTAGCTAACCAACCGCAGGCCAGGATCAGCAGGACTATCACCGCCAGTACGCTGCTGACTTGTCCAATCACCGAACCGGTAGAGACCACCGGCTGGCTGTGGACGGGCTGGCCGATTTGCGCGTTCTTCAACATGCTTAACGGCTCAGACGACGCATACGTTCGGAAGGGGTGATGATATCGGTGATGCGCACGCCATATTTGTCGTTCACCACCACGACTTCACCCTGGGCAATCAAATAGCCGTTGATCAGGATGTCCAGCGGCTCACCCGCCAGACCATCCAGTGCCACCACAGAACCCTGTGTCAGGCGCAGCAGCTCTTTAATGGTCATCTTGGTGCGGCCCAGTTCCACCGTCAGTTTGACCGGGATATCCATGATCAAATCGATATCCTGCAGCGAGCCACTGGCACCGTTGCTGTCGAAAGACTTGAAAACGTTCTCCGTGGGATCCGGGGCGCTGGTGGTAGCCTGTTCGTTCATTGCTTCAGCCCACAGGTCGTCCGCAGAAATATCATCGGACGGTTTTTTGCTGTCACTCATCGGGCTGTTCCTCGTTCAGCGAATTCAAAATCGGGTTAATCAGATGTTCTACACGCAGCGCGTACTGACCGTTCATGGTGCCGTATTGGCTGGTCAGTACAGGTACGCCATCGACGTGTGCGATGATGCGGTCCGGCTTCTCAATGGGCAGGACGTCACCGGGTTTCAGTTGCAAAATGCGTGACAGGCGCAGCGATGTCTCGGCGAAGTGGGCAATCAACTCCAGCTCTGAGTGCTGTACCTGTTTCACCAGATTGTCGCGCCAATGGGTATCTTCTTGGCGCGAGTTTTCTAATGGCGGATTGACCAGCAGCTCGCGCAGCGGCTCAATCATGGAAAACGGAATGCAGATATTAAATTCACCCACCAGGTTACCAATCTCGACCTGGAACGGCGTGTTGACCACGATGTCGTTCGGTGAAGTGGTGATGTTGGTGAACTTCACCTGCATTTCAGAACGGACATACTCAACGTCTAACGGATAAATCGCTTTCCAGGCATCGCTGTAACCATCCAGCGCCAGCTTTAACATGCGACGGATAACACGTTGCTCGGTATGGGTAAATTCACGGCCTTCCACTTTAGTAGGGAAACGGCCATCACCGCCGAACAGGTTATCCACGGCGATGAATACCAGACTCGGTGAGAACACCACCAGCGCGGTGCCGCGCAGCGGTTTCAGGTGGATCAGGTTCAGGTTGGTTGGCACCGGCAGATTACGGGCGAACTCATGGTATGGCTGAATCTTGATCGCGCCGACACTAATATCCGGGCTACGGCGCAGTAAGTTAAACAGCGCCATACGAAAATGACGGGCAAAGCGCTCGTTAATGATTTCCAGCGCCTGCAGGCGCTCGCGCACCACGCGACGCTGGGTATTGGGATCATAGGGACGGATATCACCCTCGGTCCCTTTGGAACTGTTCTCTACTTCCGCGCTGTCACTGTCGCCATTAAGCAGCGCGTCAATCTCAGCCTGGGAGAGAATGCTATCGCCCATTAAATCACCTCAAAATGAAGGCGGTAAACAGCACATCACTGACGACCTGAGGCGGTTGAGTTTTTACCAGCGGTGGCGCTAATACCTGTTTGATCTGCTCAACCAGGGCCTGTTTGCCTTGTTCCGTTGCAAGCTGCGCGGCATTTTGACGCGAGAGCAACAACAGCAAACGGCTGCGCACTTCAGGCAGGTAATCATTCAACCGACGACGGGTATCCTCATCCGGCAGACGCAGGGTAAAGCCTACGTACAATACACGGTCGGGATCGTTGTCAGGATTGATCAGGTTAACCGTAAACGTATCCATTGCAAAAAAGACAGGGGCGGCCGGTGGCTCTACTTTCGCCGCTTCCGGTTTGTCATCCCCGTGTTTATTCATCATTCGCCAGACTGCATAGCCTGCCACGCTGCAAGCGGCCAGCGTTACAATCAGTAACACCGGTATTAGTAGTGAACGTTTGCGGCCTTTAGCTTTCGCGTTATCAGACATGTTTGCAGTTACTTCCTGTGAATTATGGGCAAGCCTTTCGGCTCACCTGGACAGATTATCCCGCGTCTTAAGTCAAACAATGGGAAGAAAAGACGCGGGTTTTACGCTTACCTTCAGCGTTTAGCCGCTGTCAGGCAAAGATATCGACAGCGCCGTTGCCGGTCGCGCGTGCCTGAAGGGCTGCCGGGACGGCAATAGGCGTTATCTCGTTTTCACTGTCCTGGGAGAGGGTAAAGCTGCCGTGCTGGCCATCACGACGACCTTCCTGCTGGCCCTGATAATTCTGGCTCTGTGCGAAGGCGTCGCTGCTGACGTTACTCTGTCCCAGGTTTATTCCGCTCTCCGCCAGCGCATTTCGCAGCTGAGGAAGAGCCGCTTCCAGCGCGGCCCTCACTTGGCTGTGGCTGGAAACCATACTTAACTGCGCCTGATCCTTATCAAGGGTCAGGTTGATCTGGATAGCGCCCAGGTCTTCCGGATGTAAGCGCAGTTCGGCGTTTTGCTGACCGTTACGACTAAACATCACAATTTGCTGGCTAAGTGCCTGCTGCCACTCGTTGCTGCCGAGTTGGGCATTCAGCATCGGCGTCGACGGAGTGGTACTGGTCGTCGCCGTGCTATTGGTCAGTGTGCTACTGCTGCTGACCGGGGCGCTGGTTAATGCTGTCACCGCATCACTGCCGCTTTGGCTGTCACGGCGTTCTTCCGGCTTACTCAGGGCACTCAGTACTTGCTTAAAACTCTCGTCCAGTGTCAGCGTTGCGTTGCTGGCACTGGCCGTGGTGCTGGCGGCAGACGCGGTGGTACTGGTCTGTGCTGCGCTGGCATCACTCTTCAATTCACTCAGCACCGTGCTGGATTTCTTTTGCGCGCTGCTGTCTGTTGAAGCTGGCTCATCCTTTAGTGCGCTTTGTAGCGTACGACTTAACAATGCACTGTTTAGCGTAGACCCTGCCTCTGCTGCCGTCTTATCAGTGCTGGCACTGATCGCGGTTTGGCTGCTGCGGTCTTCTACTGCGGCCGGTAACATGGCAAACAACGCCTGCACATTCTGTAAGTCGCTGGCACTTAACGAACTTGCTTCAGTCTTGTCTTTATCATCGGCTGATTTCAGCGCGGCTTTAGTGTTTTCCGGCTGTAAAAGTGCGTTTAACGCTTCTGGTTTGTCCAGTGCCTGCAATAATGCGCTTAATGACGCTTTTGTGACGTCTTTTTCATCGACTTCTGCTGCTATATCAGTCGATTGCGTGTTAACACCTTGTTGCTTAGCCAGCGTTAATAAGCGGTTACCCAGCTCGGTGACAAACCCTTGTGGCAGGGTGTCGGTGTTGTGCAGAACATCCGTCGAAACTGAACTGTCTGCGTTTCCCAAATTAGAGGTTTGCGTAACCACAGTTGGCAGCGTAATCATTCCCCTCTCCTCATTGCGGCCCGTTGGGCAAATTCATCCATCCGTTTCTGATCGAGACGGTTTTCTTGTTGTAATGCTTTTTCAGCCGCGCGGGTGATCAGCGTTTGATAAGCATTCAGTCGCTTATGTTTTTCACGCCAGTTACTTAATGCCTGATCAAGGCGCTGATTCCACTGGTTAAGCTGCTGCCGATGCTGTTCAATCGCTTTTTCCAGCGTCTGAATAAACTGGTGATAGTTGGTCCAGCGGGTGCTGGCGATGCCACCCGACATATCGGCGTTGAGTTTGTTGCGGTACTCGTCCTGATAGTCGAGCAGCATGCTGAGTTGTTCATCTGCCTGCTGTACGCCACGGCGCATATCGCCTAAATGAATCACGGCCTGTTCCAGATCCTGCTCCGCAAGGTCGCGCAGCTTATCGATAGCATTGGCAGTTTTCATGGCTTACCTCGTTTAAGCGGGCGCTAACCGAACATGGCTTGCAGATGCAGACTGGCATCGTCATAGTCGCTGCGCTCGAAAATACCTTGTTGCAGAAACGCTTCCATTTCAGGGTAAAGCTTGATGGCTCTATCCAGCATCGGATCGCTGCCTGCGGCATACGCACCGACGCTCACCAGATCGCGGTTACGCTGGAAACTGGAGAGCAACTGTTTGAACTGGCGCACGCGCGCGTAATGGGTCTCATCAATCAGCGCGGTCATTGCACGGCTGATGGAAGCTTCTATATCAATCGCCGGATAGTGACCGGCTTCTGCCAAACGGCGCGACAGCACAATGTGGCCGTCAAGAATGGCGCGAGCGGAGTCGGCAATCGGGTCTTGCTGATCGTCGCCTTCGGTCAGTACGGTATAGAAGGCGGTAATTGAACCGCCGCCGTGGGTGCCGTTACCGGCACGTTCGACCAGCGCTGGAAGCTTCGCAAACACCGACGGCGGATAACCTTTGGTCGCTGGCGGCTCACCGATGGCGAGGGCGATTTCACGCTGTGCCATGGCGTAGCGGGTGAGGGAGTCCATGATCAACAAGACATGCTGGCCGCGATCGCGAAAATCTTCTGCGATACGCGTGGCGTAGGCGGCCCCCTGCATACGCAACAGCGGCGAAACGTCGGCAGGCGCGGCGATCACTACCGAGCGCGCACGACCTTCCGCACCGAGGATATTCTCAATAAACTCTTTAACTTCACGGCCACGCTCACCGATCAAGCCCACCACAATCACATCGGCTTTGGTGTAACGTGCCATCATACCCAGCAGCACCGATTTACCGACGCCGGAACCGGCAAACAGGCCCATACGCTGACCACGACCGACGGTGAGCAGGGCGTTAATCGCGCGTACGCCGGTGTCGAGGACATCTTCGATAGGCGTGCGTTGTAATGGGTTGAAAGGGGCGGTGATCAGCGGAGCGCGATAGCCCGTATCCGGCGCGGGTAAGCCATCGAGCGGCTTGCCACTGCCATCCAGCACGCGGCCTAACAGTTCTGGACCAAGCATCAACTGTTTGCCACTGTGTCCGCTTTCGCCATTAACCCGCGCATATACGCGTGCGCCTGGCAAGATGCCGTCCACTTCTTCCAGCGGCATCATCAGCAATTTCTGACCGTTAAAACCTACGACTTCACTTTCGACTTCAGAGATAGTGTTGCCGTCGTGACGTTCAATAATGCAGGTTGCACCCAGCGGCAGTTGCAGCCCGGTGGCTTCAAGCACTAAGCCGGTGGCGCGGGTCAGACGACCGTAACGACGCACCGTCTGCACTTGCGAAATGCGATCTTCGAAGGCATCGAGTGCCCCGAGCCAGCGAGAAAGGCGCGACGAAGTCATTAGAATGTCCCCGGCGCAGCCAGGCGACACAGTTCTTGCCAACGCGTAGCCACGCTGGCATCGAGATCGCCGTCTTCGGCACTGAGTTTACAGCCGCCAGGATGCAGGGAATTATCGGCCAGTAATTTCCAGCCGTGCAGATCCAGCGTCGGGCCCAGAGTCTGTTCAATGCGTTGCAAATCATCCGGGTGCACGCGCAGCTGTGGTTTGCCACTGAACATCGGTTCTTGTTGAATCAATTGCTGTATCTGACGCAGCAGGGCGGTGCCGTCCACCTGGGTGGCCTGGCCAATCACGGTTCGTGCCGCTTCCAGCGCCAGCTGCATCAGGCGTGATGCAATTACGCTGTCCAGCGCTTCCAGCGTGTGATGGAACTCGCTGACTAACTGCTGCATACGCGCTTGCAAAGGCGCTTGCTGCTGTTGGGCATCAGCCAGACCTTGCTGGAAACCCGCGTCGTAACCGTTCTGCTGCGACTCGGCAAACCCTTTTTGATAGCCTTCGCTGTAGCCCTGCGTCTGCGCGTCTTTGCGCATCTGCTGCTGCATGCGCTCCAGCATTTGCTGTTGCTCAACTTCAGCACTGACTTCGAACTCTTCAGCGGGCGTTTCCAGCTGCGGTTCGACTTCTACTTTGAATGCGCTGCCTAAATCATCAGGCTGCCAGCGCTGCCACGCACGGGCGGAAAAGGCATCAGACATAGGTTTCCTCGCCACCACCAATTACCATCTCGCCAGATTCGGCCAGGCGGCGTACCACCAGCAGAATCGCTTTCTGTTCGTTTTCCACCGCCGACATACGTACCGGGCCACGGTTGGCCAGATCGTCGCGCAGGATATCGGCCGCACGTGCCGACATGTTTTTGAGGAATTTCTCGCGCAGTGGTTGCTCTGCACCTTTCAGGGCGATCAGCAACTGCTCGGACTCCACTTCCTGCAGCAAACGCTGGATGCTGCGGTCGTCCACTTCCACCAAGTTTTCGAACAGGAACATCTCGTCGATGATTTTCTGCGCCAGCTCGCCATCGAAGTCGCGTACCGCTTCGATAACCGCTTCTTCCTGCTGAGTTTTCATCAGGTTGATAATCTCTGCCGCCGTTCTCACGCCGCCCATCTTCGCGCGCTTGAGGTTGGTACCGTCCAGCAGACCGTTGAGCACCTCGGTCAGTTCTGCCAGCGCCGCTGGCTGGACACCGCCAAAGGTGGCGATACGCAACATCACATCGTGACGCAGACGCTCGTCGAACAGCGCCAGGATATCTGCCGCCTGACCCCGTTTGAGGTGGACAAGGATGGTGGCGATGATCTGCGGATGCTCGTCGCGAATAAGGTCGGCGGCCGCTTGAGGTTCCATAAAGTTGAGCGTTTCCATGCCGCTGGTGGTCTCGTTTTTCTCGAGAATATCTTCCAGCAGGCTGGAGGCACGCTCTTCGCCCAAGGCTTTAACCAGCACGGAGCGCAGGTACTCATTGGAATTGAGACTGAGCGCGGCAAACTGTTCGGCATCGGCCTCAAACTGGCGCAGCACTTCAGTCAGCTGCTTATGCGAGACCTGCTTCATGTTGGCCATCGCCGCACTGAGATGCTGGACTTCACGCTGGTTGAGGTGTTTGAACACCTCCGCCGCGCGCTCTTCACCAATGGTCATCATCAGGATGGCGCTTTTTTCTGTACCGGTCAGACTCATAGTTCATTACCCATCCATTCACGGATAACCAGCGCCACGACGCGCGGATCGTTCTCAGACATATCGCGGATGCGCTGGCTCATCACCTCGGCGCTCATGCGGTTATTCGACTTACGTTCTTGTTCCAGCTCGTCTTTGCTGAGCTGCACGCTGAAGGCTTCTTCTTCTTCCATGGCTGCAGCACGGGCTGCCAGCGCTTCGGCGGCGGCTTTCTCCTGCTCTTTCTTACGCATCAGCTGTGGACGAACCAGTTTGCGATACAGGATGAAGGCAACCAACGCCACCAGCAGCCAGCGACCGCCGCTCATCAACATGTCGAAGAAGGCCTGCGTCTGCCAGAACGGCAGGTCACCGCCAGTTGGCTCAGTGGTGTTGAACTGCGAGTTCACCACATTCACGCTGTCGCCACGGGTCTGCGAATAGCCCATCGCTTCACGGGTCAGGTCTTCAATCTGTTTGATCTGTTGGTCGTTCAGCGCAACCGCTTTGCCTTTACCGTCATCGCGGTAGTTGACCACTACCGCGACCGACAGACGCTGCACATCACCCACGTTCACTTTGGTATGGCGGATGGTGCGGTCCAGCTCATAGTTCACCGTATCGTTACGGCTTGAACTGCTTGGGCCGCTGCTCTGTGCGGTGCTGGTGGTTGTGCCGTTGTTTGCCGCGTTGTTCTGACCATTGGCATTCTGGCCGTTGGCGTTGTTCTGCTGCTGCTGCGGGTTATTAACCGGTGCCGTATTGGCCGGTGCAGGCTGATTAGACAGCGCACCCGGTACGCCGCCTGGATATGGGCTGCCGTTCTGCTGATTGGTATTGGTCTGACGTGAACGAATCGCCGTGCTGTTCGGATTAGCGTTCGGCTGGTACTTCTCGTCGGTTTGTTCGCTGCGGTCAAAGTTAATCTGCGCTGTTACCTGCGCATGCACATTGCCCTGGCCAACAATCGGATTCAGGATCGCTTCAATACGTTGCTGATAGCGCGCTTCAACTTCAGACGCATATTTCAACTGCGCGTCATTCAGGTCACGGCCTTCGCTGTCTGAACGAGTCAGCAGGCGACCTGCCTGATCCACCACGGTCACGTTGCCTGGCGGTAAGCCCGCGACACTGCTCGAAACCAGGTGCTGAATAGCCTGAATCTGCCCTTCATCTAATGCGCGACCCGGTTGCAGGTTCAGGGTGACGGAGGCAGAAGGGGCTTTCTGCTCGCGCACGAACAGAGTGGGTTTAGGCATGGCCAGATGCACACGGGCGCTCTTCACCGGACCGAGCGTTTCCATGGTGCGCGCCAGTTCACCTTCCAGCGCGCGCTGATAGTTGATTTGCTCGCTGAACTGGCTGATGCCGAATTTCTCTTTGTCCATCAGCTCAAAGCCAACGGAGCCGCCCTTAGGCAGCCCCTGTTGCGCCAGACGCAGACGCAGTTCATGCACCTTATCGGCGGGCACCATCAAGGCACCGCCGTTCTCGGCGAACTGGTAAGGAATGTTCATTTGCGTCAACTGCGTGACAATTGCGCCACCATCTTCATCAGAGAGGTTGTTATAAAGGACGCGATATTCCGGCGCTTTTGCCCACAGCACCAACGCAAAAACCACTGCGATAGCGGCAGCTGCGGCAACAATTAAGGGAATGCGCGGATTCGCGCGCAGACGGGCGAGAAGGTCACTGAAGCCTTTCTTTGCGGTATCTTGTGTGGCGGCTGCACTCGCATTCATGACCGTTTCCTGCCTGACATAATTGACCGGGTTAGTTGTGATAACAAAACAGACTCCCTGACTTTCCTCTTCACATTTCGCATTGCAACTGCGTTGGCTTCTCGTGCTCACCCCGGTCACTTACTGATGTAAGCTCCCGGGGATGCGCCCGCTTACCGCCTTGTTGCAATGCGAACTGTTTTGAGGAAGACATAAAAATGAACTTCCAATCTTATGCCTGGCATTATTTGATGAATCGGGTCACTTCGATGGCTGGATAAGCCGTGGTTTTTACGTTTATTTAGCGCCTTTGTCCTATTGACACTGTGTTAACTTTTCCAGCGTGAAAATGTGAACCCTTCTTCAATGAGGAACAGGCAATGTCGATTCAGGCAATTGATGGTGTGTTGCAGCAGCTGCAGTTAACGTCGCTGCAGGCCAGCGGCAAGCAGGCCGAGTCAACCAGTCAGGTGGATTTTGGTGCCACCATGAAAGCAGCACTGGATAAAATCAGCGATACGCAAAATGCGGCACGCACCCAGGCGCAAGATTTCGAAATGGGTAAACCCGGCATTCAGTTAAATGATGTGATGGTCGATCTGCAAAAGTCCTCTATCTCAATGCAGATGGGGATTCAGGTACGTAACAAACTGGTGTCGGCGTATACCGATATCATGAATATGCAGGTGTAGTGGCATAGTTTGAAAGGCATTGCTCGCGGTGTGAATTGTCGTTTGTCTTAATGCTGAAAATAAGCGAAGCGCTAATTAAAACAATCACTTACTGATCATTCCTGTCATCTGTGTGTTAGTATGCCGTCGTTGATAAATGCCTGCTCTTGAGGGCAGCGACAAGAAGCGTACATAGATGAAAGAAGGTTATTACTGGGTTAGAGATAAAGATAACCCGCCAGAGGTGTGGCGTTATATTAGGCAGTTTGGCTGGTATCGTCCCTGTGTTGCAGTGCCGATTACCCTCAGCTCTTTTAAGCTGATGAACTATCAAGTCATCAGCGATCGATTATTACCACCGGGCTTTACACCGCTTTAAATGAAAAACCGCCCAAAGTCAGGCGGTTTTTGTCTGTTGAACAGCGCTATTTAATTTCGGGCCAGGCCACCGCTGGGAATCCGTTCAACAGCGGGTGCGCGAACAGATATCCCTGGAACTGACTGATCCCTGCCGCCTCCAGCCACATCCACTCTTCAGCTTTTTCCACACCCTCGGCAATGACGGCAATCTCCAGAGAAGAACAGCATTTGATAATGGCATGCACGATGGCCTGCTTCGGCCCACTTTTATGCACGTCACTGATGATCTCGCGGTCAATTTTAATCTTGTCGGGCTGGAATTTGGAGAGCAGTGACAGGCCGGCAAACCCTGCGCCGAAATCATCCAATGCCAGGCTGATCCCCGCTGCCTTTAGCTTTCTGACTTCTGCTGTGAATTCATCTGCCCGTGAAATGATTTCGTTCTCGGTCACTTCAACGATCACCTGTTCAGGTACCAGGCCATTCGCCTCAATTTCCGTTAACAAGAACTCGACGGCATTCGGCACTGTCACCAGCGACATTGGCAGTAAATTAATCGCCAGGCTGTGATCGCCAATGTTCAAGGTACTTGCAAGTTGAAATGCACGTTTTTTCGAGTGGATATCCGCGTAGTAAACCGCCTCACCTTCGAAAGCAGAAAAGTATTCCTGGGGTGACCCCCCTTTTGGGGTACGAATCAACGTCTCATAGGACACGATGCGACGTGCAAAGGGATCGATAATCGGCTGGAACGCGAAGCTGTGGTCCTGCGGTGGGGTTGACACTTCATCTTGCACGATATGCGATGATTCATTAGCAATGAATTCCCACATGTCTGCGCCAGGAAGTTCGAAGTAGTTGTCTTTGTCGCGTGCCATCACGAAGGTGCGCAGAAACTGCAACGCGCGATCATCATAAGTCAGTTGGAAACGTGAGGTACCTTTATCCAATACCGACTGGAGAACCGTATCTTTGTCGTGTTCGCGTAAATCAAACAGTTCCATGCCCACTTTGCCAAAGCGCCGTGCTGGCGCGAAGTCATGCATGAGCTCTACCAAATTATGATGGCGGGCATCCGCACTAATACGATTATAAATTCCCTGTACTGCATCACGCGGGCCTTCCAACAGTTGGAAGAAATGCAAGCCGTCGAACAGTAATATGCCTGTTACATCCGCGCGTTTATTCTTGGTGTTGGCTTTAGCAACCATATCTTTAAGCGTGTTGATCGGCACGTGCTCGTGAAGGTGGCTGCGATAGAGGATAGTGGTGAGCATAGCGATTGTCCGGACATATCTTTATTGTGGCCCTACACTAGCAGGCCTTGGATAATTATCTCCATAGCTGATCGGCCGAACGGTAAACTTTTTTTCAAATAACAGGTTAACCGAAGCGGCTGGCAATAGACGTCAAATCGAATTGTTAATTAAGTGTATTCGCGCAGTGATTTCGATAAATAAATTCGATTGAATGGATAAATAAAAAGCGTATCTTTGACCTCGTTAACCAGAGGTGAGCATGATGTTACGCGATTATTTAAAGATTGATGATAGCGATAGTTTAGTTGAACAGAGCGTGTTAAGACTCAACAACCGCGGTCAGGAACATGTCACCGAATGGTGCATTGTTGGCGCAGACGGCAAGCAGAAGGGCAGTGTCGCGCTGTTTGATAAACTCAATACCCGCCGCTCTTATTGCGTCAGTTATCGAATTACACAGAAGGATGTGCACGGGAGGGTTGTCGTCGATCATCTGACCGACGTTTTGTAATATTTGCCGTAGTTTTCTCCACCTTGGCCCGCTTATTAGCGGGTTTTTTGCATGAGATGATCAGCGCGATACCGACGCATTTCCATCAATGTTCCAATCAATTGCATGCTGTTCTCCGATGATGTCAACACAGGAAAATCTTCGTTTATGGGTCGCAACGAGAAAATTTGTTCGTCATGACGCTGAGATAACAGTCGGTAAACGCGAACCTGCGCCACACCATTGACCTCTGCGAGCACCACATCACCAGGTTGTGGTGTGACGGTGGGGTCAAAAATCAACGTATCACCCTGCCGATAGTCGGGTTGCATGGAACCATCTTCTAACATCACGGCCAGCGACTGTTCGCTGAGTAGGATATCGCTGTAGAGAAAGCGTGTGGCCTGCTGTTGCATCGCCAACCGTTGCTCATGCATCCACTGCGCCGCTTGCGTCAAACTTATCAATGGCAGCGGGGTGAGGTGGTTAATCGCCAGCGGTGCGCTAAACACTTCACCCTCGCCATCCATGATCCATGCCGCAGTGCATTGCAGCCATTCTGCCAACCGCAACAGGTTCTCACCGCGTGGCACGGTTTCCTCTTTTTCCCATTGAGAAACAGCGACATGTGATACGCCCACCCCTTTGGCCAACGCCTGTTGCGTCAATTTCAGCGCTTTACGGCGACTGCGAATACGCTCACCAACACATTCTTTTTTCATCATCTTGACAACTCCCGGAAGGTTTACTTAAGTATACTTAAATTCATTAATTAAAGTATACTTAAATTCAGGCGTTGGCTGCGCACCTGGCAAGGGTAGTCAACGTGCTTCTGGGGCGGACTCCTTGCCAGTGTTGAGAGGTGAGGCATGGAAAGTAGTTTGGTGACCAGCGTCGGTGCGTTGCTTCTCGGCGGCGGCGCAGCAGCTGTGTTCTGGAAACCGTTAATGGCTGGCATTGCAGCCATCGTCACCAGCAATCGCGCCGGCGGCGAGATCATCACCAGCTACAAAGAGCAGGTGATGCTTCTCAAGGAGAGCCACGCGCTGATGCGCCGGGAGAATGATGATCTGCGTATTCGCCACGATAAAAATCTCCGGCGTATCTCTTCGCTGGAAACCGATTTGCGGCTGATCAAGAACGCGCTGGGCATTTTGCTGGCGACCACGGAATCGGATCACAGTGACAAATTCCGTAGCCAAATCAATCAACTGATTACCACCCTTGAGGAGAGTCGCGATGGTGCAGATAAACAGTGAATTTTCAGTCAGAGGTCATCGGCGTCAGCTGCTGTTGGGCGGCTTGCTGCTGGTGCTGTCACTGATGTGTGTGGCAATGACCATCATGTTTGTTTTCGTCAATAACAGTGCCAATCGCCGGGTGGAGGACATTCGCCAACAGTACCGAACCATCTCTGATCGACGCGAAGCTCGCGTAGCCGAACTGACCAGCCAGTTGGTGGCGCTGCAGAAAAAACTCGATGGTTTGCCAGACCGCACGGCAAACAAAACGGCAGACAAAGTTAAGCAGGTTGTTACCGAAGACGCGCCACCGGAATCAACGCATTAAGGAGGCCATGATGAGTATTACCGAGCGGATCGCAACCCGTCTTCATCAGTTGCGGTCTTTATTCAGCAAGAAGGAGAAATTTATGAGCGACCAAACTGTTATTGAACCGACTACCGTCACGGATGCCAGCACAGTGTCACCGCTGGAGAGTTTTGCTAATGAGATCGCGGCACCGGCTGCGAGCAGTGCGCCAGCACCGGAGGTTGCTGCACCTGCGGCAGCCGCCAGTTCAGCCGCTGTCTCTGCCGTCAGCGAGGATGTGAGTGCCAGCGTTAAAGACTTCACGCAGGCATTTAACTTTGTCGAGCAGGGCGTGGAGAAGTTGGGGGCAGCCGCCAAGGATGAGCTGATAGCGTTAGCACGGAAGTATCTGTAACTATACGGGCGGTCATTTGGCCGCCCGATTTAACCTTCCGATTATTCCTAAGGCAGTCTCGATATTTTCTACTAACTTTAATCATTCAGACGTTATTTAAACGGGCTTATTAAGCAAAAAGGAAGACACCATGAGTGATACAGAGACTGTCAAAACCAAAACCGACTACCTGCGTGATGTCACCTCACAGCTTAAAGAGATGCGTCACTACGCACAGACCAACACCGAGACGCTTTCCAGCCACTGGTTAGCCTTCGATGCAGGCGAGTACAAGGATAAAGAGTATGCGGGACGTTTCGACACGCTGCTCAATAAGCAGGGAAAACTGCTGGATGATATTGAGCAGGCGATTCAGGATTTAGAGATCACCATCAATCACAGCGAACAAGAAAGCTAAGTTCCCTTCGCGCGGGTGGCCTATTCGGCCACCAGCCACATATCTGCTTCATCGAACATCTCTTCGACAATACGTGCGATAGTTGCTTTGTCGTTCTTACTCAGATCGGTATCAATCCCATTACGCTCCATCGGCTTGACGCGCACCTCAACCTCAGGAAATACACGTTGCACGCGCTTCTCCAGCTCCTGCAAAATCATTTCGCGTGCGCCTGGCAAACCGGCCACGTTGCGTTTGTCGTAAATCAGTTCCACAAACATCAGGGCATTCCATTCTTCAAAAGGGTGCGTCATATTACTGTAAATAAAAACAGTAGCAAGTCATCGGCGCTTGTCGGCTGGAAATTTTTTCTTTCTGGCAAGCGATGCACAGGATTTGCGCTGATACTCAACAGCGTTACACAGGGAAATGGACTCATTGGGAGGTAGGCATGCGGCAACTGGTGATCGATATCTTGCTGAAAATGGCAAAAATGGATACGGAAGCAAAAGAGCTGGTGGCGCAGGTTGAAGCGCAATCATTACTGATCGCGGCCTTGCTGATTCATGCGAAGCAGGATAATAGCTTAACCATTAGCGATACCGTTCAGGATGCGATTGTGACGGCTTCCCGCAGCGGGCATGAGTTTTTGCAGTCGGATGTGGATCTGCTGCTCACCCATATTAATCGTCTGTTGGCGGTGGCGAGCTATGTTGAGGTGAAGGGTATTGAGCGCGAAGAGTAGGGGAAAAAATACTACCTCTGGAGGGGAAATCCAGCAACTCCTCCAGAGGCGGTGCAACAGCACCTTCGTTCAAGGACAATCTACGACCTAAGCCGTCAGAGACAAGTTATACAACTTCGATGGTGTTGTACAACTTTTTCCTTGGTCATTTGTGTGGTTGGAGGTGTATCTGAGACGCCTTTTTAGTACCGCTCCGCTTAGAGTTCGTTCTTAATACAGAACTCTTCCCACGTCATCCCCAGCGCTTCCGCATGAGATTTTAAATAGGTTTCAATGGCTTCCGCAGCAACCGCTTTATCGGGTTCGGCCAGTTGAATAGAAAACAGCATGCCATCCAGTTTCTTTTGGCGCAGGAACGCCGCGTAAATACGCTCGGCATGCCATTCACGCAGTTGACGCAAAGACAGGTTAGCCGCACGCGCATCACTTTCGGTTAACTCATCCAGCGCGGCCTGGAAATCGGCATGCGCAGCAAAAAACATGGTGCGGGCTTGTGCGTAATACTCTTCTGGGGTTTTCATTCGGAATTCCTGCTGATCATCTTGCGCGCTAGTGTAACGCGCGCCGGGAACATTGTCAGGAACCACCGGGTTTTAATGAAGATTCCTTGCGTAACTTACGCGAAAAATTATAACGTACCGGGCATTGAAGCGAGTGTAGGAATCGATAATGAAAAAGTGGATGGTACTGGCCGCATTGGCATTGAGCGGATGTGCGCAAATCACCAGCTATGAAGGGGCAGTAAAAACCCCGGCACCGCAGGAATTACAAGGTAACTGGCAGACCGTGGGGCCACAAAGCAAACTGATCAGTAAGCAAGCCATGGGCAGCCTGATTATCGGTGCGCAGGGCGATACGCTGGATTGCCGCCAGTGGCAGCGCGTGATTGCCAAGCCGGGCAAATTAACCCGCCTGGGCGATGACTGGGTCAACGTGACGCGTCAGGTGCGTGTGATGCCGATTACCCTGCAGAACGGTGAGCTGCGTTATGACGGCTTGCGGATGCGTAAGGTCGATCGTCCAACCGTAGAGTGCCAGCAGGCCTTAGAAGAGGTGGCGAAACGCCCGAATGACGCGGTGATTCAGAATATTCAGCCGCAAATTATGGAGCCGGTGTCGGTGCCTGCACAGAAGTAATAAAAAAAGGGTGAGCACGAGGCTCACCCTTTCTCATTCACACTTCATGCCGATCACGAACTCTGCGGCAAATACACATTACCTTGCTTGCCGTAGGCGCTCATCACCGATTTCTGCTTAGATGACTGGCCCACCAGCAGCGTCAGCTCGTCCATACGCAATTTCAACAGACGTTTGACTTCACTCTCATTGTCGAGGATATGGCGCAGTACCGGGCGCAGCTGATCCTGCAGCTGGCTGGACGGCGACGCGGCTTCCGTCGAGCGGGCCAATGTTTGCACCGCACTGACATAATCCATCTCCTTTGTAATCAGGTCATCCCATTCGCCGTCTGCGGCCAGGCGCAGCATTCCATGGCTGAGATCGAGTAGCTGTTGGTAAACGGTAATCAGATGCGGTGCGTTATTCATTAAACGGCGTCCTGAAGGTGTTGAGGTTGTGCGACTTCTTTCCAGGCATCAGCGATATTGCGTAAAAGACCTTCGACTTCTTCGATGGCTTCTACGTCATTTCGCAGGTTGGCCTGCAGCAGACGGCGGACCATATAGGCGTAAAGCCCCACCAGATTATCGGTGAGCTCATCGCCGCTACCTTCCACCAGACCTTGCTTAAGTCCGTTTTCGATGATGTTAATCGCTTTAGACAGCGATGAACCTTTGCCTTCAATATTGCCATCCTGCAAGAACAGGCGGGCACGTACCAGCGCGCTGAGCGCGCCGTCAAACAGCATGGAGACCAGCTGCTGCTGGTTAGCGCTCATCACTGCGCTCTCCACACCAATTTTTGCATAGGCTTTAGTGCCATTTGCGCTGTACATGATCACTCCTTATGAAGAAGAGCTGCTGGAGCTAGAGCTGCTGGATGACTCGAACTGCTGCGTCAGATAGCTACTGGTCTGGTTAAGCGAGCTCATCAGGACATCAAGCTGAGTAAATTGGGTTTTATAACGCGCCACCATGTTGTCGATACGGGTGCTCATGTCGTTATATTGGTCGGTCAACTGGTTCAGCGTTTTGCTTACACCATCTGTGGCGGCCTGCACAATGCCGGTGCTGGAAAGCCAGCCAGTCAGATTCGTTGCGATGGTGGTAGAGATCCCGGTGGTCTTGCCATCACCAACGATCATCTCTTTCACGCCGTCTGGATCGCTGGTCAGCGCGGTTTCCAGCTTGTCAGAATCGGTTTCCAACTGTCCGGTCGTCGGGTCAGTGGTGATCCCAATCTGCGCCAGGGTTTTATAAGTGGAAGAGCTCTGTGCATTGGTCAGCATGCTCTTCAACTGGGTCTGAATGGTACGCAGGGTACTGTCACCCAACAGAGCGCCGTTACTGGAGTCCTGAGCATCCGCACCCACATCCACCGCGGTGTATTTCGTCAGGGTGTCGAACTGATCCAGCAGCGTGTTGTAGGCACTGACCCAGCTGTTGATGGCACTTTCAGCTTTTGACGTGTCTTTGGTAATGGTCAGCGTCTGGTTGCCGGTAGTGGTGTCGTTAAGATTCAGTGTAATACCTTCCAGCGCATCATCAATGGTGTTGCTGCTGTTCTCAATCTCAACGTTGTTGACGGTTAACTTGGCATTTTGCGCAGCGACGCTTTCGGTCATCGCATTGCTGCTGGATGTGGAGTCATAGCCCACAATACCCTGCAAAGTGTCATCGCCGGTCACGCTAATCGAGCTGACGGCATTATCGCTGCCGGTTTCGCTCGAGGTCAGCGATAAACGATAGCTGCCATCGCCGACTTTAATAATGGTGGCAGAGACACCGGCATCAGCACTGTTGATGGCATCACGCATGCCCGTTAGCGAGGTTTGATCGCTGGTCAGAGAGATATCTTTACTTGTGCCGTCTTTCAAGGCGATGGTCAGAGTGCGGCTGCTGGCAGAACTGTCACCTAAGGCTGTGGTATTACTGGTCTGCACTGCTGAAGTCAGGGTTTGAGCCTGCGCCAGTTGCGACACGCTGATGGTGTATTTACCGGCAACCACAGAACCCGATGTGGTGGCGCTAAAGGCGCTGGAACTGCTGCTGGCAGACGTCGCGGTGAACAGATCGGCATCATTAAGCGTGGTGTTGGCGGTCTGGAAGGTGGTCAGCGCACTTTTCAGCGTCCCGTAAGCACTCAGTTTGGCGGTATAGGCCGTCTGCTGAGTGGAAATCGGTGTCAGAGACGCTTTCTCGGCGGTTTCCAGGTTATCCAGAATGGTACTTAAATCGAGTCCTGAACCGATACCGAGCGTAGAGATACTAGCCATGTTGTTTCCTTTTATATCGACACGGAGAGTGAATACCCGGGTTATCGGCTTTTGATGGGCAAAGTTTAAAATTATTTATCAGCGAGTGATAAAGCGAATAAGGCATATAGAGAAGGGTATTTCTCGCGCTAGAAAAGTGCTGAGGTTGCACTAAAGAAGTGCTGGGTGAGGGCGATAAAGATAAGCGTGACAGGTTGAAGAGAAAAAATTTCGCCTGGTACTAAAAAAAATCTAAAGGTTGTTAGCAGGTAGACGATAACAACTTTGACGGCGCTGAAGCCGGTGGGTTGAAGCCCAAACCTTAACCAAAGACTTGATTAATAGGAACTTAAACCATGGCCCAAGTAATTAACACCAACAGCCTCTCGCTGATCACTCAGAACAACATCAACAAGAACCAGTCTGCTCTGTCTACTTCAATCGAGCGTCTGTCTTCTGGTCTTCGTATCAACAGCGCGAAAGATGACGCTGCTGGTCAGGCAATTGCCAACCGCTTCACCTCTAACATCAACGGCCTGACTCAGGCTGCTCGTAACGCCAACGACGGTATCTCTGCTGCGCAGACGACTGAAGGCGCACTGTCAGAAATCAACAACAACTTACAGCGTGTTCGTGAACTGACTGTACAAGCACAGAACGGCACCAACTCTGATTCTGACCTGTCTTCAATCCAGGACGAAATCAAATCACGTCTGGACGAAATTGACCGTGTATCTGGTCAGACTCAGTTCAACGGCGTGAACGTGCTGGCTAAAGACGGCAAAATGTCTATCCAGGTTGGTGCAAACGATGGCCAGACTATCGATATCGACCTGCAGAAAATTGACTCTACTACTTTGGGCCTGAAAGGCTTCTCAGTAGACGGTAACTCTCTGAAACTCAGCGACGCTGTTACCACCGTTGGTGATGCTTCTGATTCAGGTGCTACCGTTTCAAATGTAGATTTGTCAGACGTTGCAGATGCTTTAGGCGTAGATGCAAGTGGGCTCTCATTGCATAACGTACTGACCTCAGGTGGTGCTGCAACAAATACTTATGTTGTTTCATCTGGTAGCGATAACTACTCTGTATCGGTCGGTACATCAGGTAAAATCGAACTGAACACCGCAGATGTAAGTTACGATGATGATGCAAATGGCGTTACCGATGGTTCAATGACAGGTCAGTTCATTAAAGTTGGTAGTGATTCAACAGGCGGAGCCGTTGGCTTTGTTACTGTCCAAGGTAAAAACTATGAGACCGGCAGTGGGGCACTTGCTAACGGCGGTGATACAACAACAACAGGTACTGCGGTTGACATCGAAGATATCTCAGATTCAGCTAACACCCATGTATACTCTGGCGCATCAACTAACGACCCACTGGCACTGCTGGACAAAGCAATTGCATCAGTTGATAAATTCCGCTCAAGCTTGGGTGCAGTTCAGAACCGTCTGGACTCTGCTATCACCAACCTGAACAACACCACGACTAACCTGTCTGAAGCACAGTCACGTATTCAGGATGCTGACTACGCAACTGAAGTTTCAAACATGTCTAAGGCACAGATCATCCAGCAGGCGGGTAACTCAGTGTTGGCTAAAGCTAACCAGGTTCCACAGCAGGTTCTGTCTCTGCTGCAGGGCTAATCGTCCTAAATTTCTTGCTTATTCAACCCCGCTTCGGCGGGGTTTTTTATGGATAAAATATGGCTTTTACTACAACATGGTTGATATAAAGGATTAGCTGTAATTCTCCCTCATGCTCACCCGATTGAATAACGCCGTACTAGCTATGCTAAAGCAAAATTGTATTCGTTCTGAGCAGCATTATTCTGCGCTTAGAGCCAAGGGAGAATGAGCCAAAATGACTGAGCCAGATCTGGTAAGTATTATCCTGACAGCCCAAATACCAACGTGGTTCAATACCGCATTGGAAAGTGCACTTGCACAAAATTACCCCCATTGTGAAATCATTATCGCTGACAGCGGTGGTGATAGATATATCCCTGATTTGTTAACACCTTATCTCAATCAGCCTGGTCATAAAATTCGCCATTTAGTCTTTGATAAAAACGATAAAGGGATATTTGAATCCGCGATCCGCCAGGCGTATGGTAAATATATTAAATTTGTTTCAGATGCCGAGATACTTGAACCGTACTGCGTAGAAACACTGGTCTCCGGTCTGGTATCTCAACAACAATGCCGTATTGCTGCTTCAAAGCGTAAGCGTGTTGATCCTAAAGGGGGGTTGCTACCTGACTTGGTTTCGACATGCGCATTGGTTGATAGTAAAAGTATTATTAAAGGGCGTGATTTATTGTGCACGCAAAGTCGCGTTAGTTACAGTTTGTTAGGCGAGTTGACCGCTTCATTATTTTATCGTGATGATGTTATGGGATTAATGTCTGATGATCGGCTATTCGTGATCAATAATGAACCTGTAATTGGCGTTGAGGGGTTGCTTTTATATAGTAAGTTATTGGCCAAAACCGATTTAATCTGGTTCCCAGAGGCACTCTGTGCTGTACGTGCCTCTGAAGTTTATAAACAACCGCATCAACGGGATAGTGAAGAAGCAATAAAAAAAGCACGAGATGTTGTGTTAAATGCCATTCGCAGCGAAGTGTGGTACAACGAAAGTAACGTAAACGAAGTCCGAGTGGCACCCTTTGAAAACCCGAATGACTTTACGAGAAAAAATTTGGTTAGCCACCAATATCATTATCTGAATCTAAATAGACTTGAATGGTGGAATCGTGTACGTAAACTGGAGTCTTTCCAAGAGATACGTCTCCAGCAAATGGCTGTTGAAAATCCAGAGATTACACGCGTTGGAGTCATCATTAATGTTGCAGAGGATAATGCTTCCCGAGTAGACCAAACCTTGGCCTCTCTTTCCCATCAAAATATAAGTAATCTGCAACTGATTCCAATCTTAGTCGGAGCAGTCGAAAATACGCCTTTCGAAATAGTCAGATATTCAGCGCTAACAGATAATAGAATTGATATTATCAATCGATTGATTACTGAACGTGATGAGCAGTGGTATATTTTTGTTGATGCAGGCAGTTATTTTATGCCATCGGGTTTGGTTGCGCTTTCAACCACACTACCGCAGGTTGATAATTTGCTGGCTATTTATGCCGACGAATATTTTTACATGGGGAATGACCCTTCAGGTGTTATCTTCCGGCCAGACCTAAACTTGGATCTTGTGCTCAGTTCACCTAAAACGATGGCGCAACATTGGTTGTTCCGTCGTGAACTATTATTGGCTGCTGAGGGGTTGGATAAAGAATATCCGGCTTCAGCCGAATTTGACTTGATTGTCAAAATGCTGGAGTCTCAGGGACTCAATTGTGCGGGCCATCTGGTAGAGCCTCTGATAACTTCTCGCTTGAAAAGTCGCGCTATTGTTGAAGATGCTGCAATTATTGAACGTCATCTGCATAATCGTGGTTATCCTAAAGCACAAATTGCCTTAGATAGTTACTATAATTACCGATTGCGCTATCAGCATGCTGTAAAGCCGAAAGTATCTATCGTTATTCTCGCTAACTGGCATTTGCCCTCGTTGATAACTTCGGTTACTACTATTTTAGAAAAAACCAGTTATCTCAACTACGAATTATTGATTGTTGCCGATGGCCAACGGTCTGAAGAGCGTGAGAACTGGTTGAAGACACTTGCAAGTGTGGACCCAAAACGTATTCGTATTTTAAATTATCAACATACTTTTAACCATGGTGGGATGGTGAATTTGGCTGCGCTGAACGCAGAGGGGGAATATCTGGCGTTTATGCATTGTGAATTAGCGGTTACTGATAGTGAGTGGCTGGATAATTTATTAAATCATGGCTTGCGACCTGAAGTTGCGATTGTCGGTGGAAAGCAACTATCATCGGATAATAAAATACGCCATGCAGGCTTTGTCCTTGGAATGAACGGTGCCGCTGGGGAAGTGTTCCGCGGACTGGAAGATAATCAGCCTAGTTATTTAGGCCGCCTAAGTTTGGACCAAAACTACAGTGCTGTGTCCGGCGACTTTATGCTGGTGAGGAAATCTGTTTTTGATGCGCTAAATGGTTTTGATGCAGATCAACCGATGTATGGCGATGTCGATTTTTGCCTGCGCGCCCGTAATGAGGGTTATATGACGGTCTGGACACCTTATGCAAGAATTCATCGCCCGGCAGCACGTCAAAATCCTTTCCCTGGAGAAACTGTCCACAGTTCCAGCAAACTTAAACAGCTGGAAGAAGACAAACTTTATCAACGCTGGATGCCGATGATCGCGAATGATCCGGCTTTCAACGCGAATTTATCTTTGAAAAGTCGCCATTTCGATATGTCTAGTGAAAGCGAAATAACCTGGCGGCCAGCTCAACGGGAAAATTTACCTGTGTTTCTTGCGCACAATGCGGATATCTCCGGTTGCGGCTATTACCGCATAATGAAGCCATTGGAAGCAATGCTGAATGAGGGGCTGGCCGAAGGTAAGCAAGGTATGACGTTATTAACCTTGAGTGAGATGGGGAAATTTAAGCCTGATAGCTTGATTATTCAACGTCGATATTCTGTAGCATTTCACAATTGGATTGAGCGCACGGGTAAGCTTCACGATGTATTCAAAGTATTCGAGCTTGACGATTACATTCTTAACGTACCAATGAAGCACTATCGCCGTACCAGCTTCAAGCAAGAAACAACAGGCTTAATGCGTAAAAGTCTCAGCTATTTTGATCGCTTTGTCGTCTCTACAGAACCCTTAGCTGAAGCCATGCGCGATATGCACCCTAATATCGTGGTAGTGAAAAATCGTCTTCCGGTAGATATATGGGGGCAATTGCAAAGCCTACGAAATCAGGGCCGAAAACCTCGTGTTGGCTGGGCGGGCGGTTCTAGTCATCGTGGTGATCTGGAAATGATCGCGGATGTAGTGAAAGAGTTCACTAACGAGGTCGAGTGGGTATTTATGGGAATGTGCCCAGAAAAGTTGCGTCCATACGTGCATGAGGTTCATTACGGCGTAGATATCAGTCTTTATCCTGAAACATTGGCTGCATTAAATCTCGATTTAGCTTTAGCTCCAGTAGAAGATAATATTTTTAACTCTTGTAAGAGCAATTTACGGCTTTTGGAATATGGAGCTTGCGGCATTCCTGTTATTTGTAGTGATGTTGCTTGCTATCGTGGCGATGATTTACCGGTTACACGTATAAGTAACAGATTTATCGATTGGCGCGATGCGATCCGCATGCATTTAGCCGATCCTGAAGCAAGCTCACGTATGGGGCAAGCATTACAGATTGCCATACGTCGCGATTGGATGCTCACCGGTAATAACGTGCGTGAATGGGTGAAAGCCTGGAGTGCTGATTAAGCCAAATACGAGCCCCTGCTTTGCAGGGGCTCGATTTCTAAAGGTGAATTATTCTGCTTTAAAACAAATCGCCGTATTTCCATTTATATGATTTGTTCTTGCACCCTACATCCTCAGAAAAGTAACCACCCTGTTACAGTCCCGCGCCAAAATGCCGATAACCACTCCAGAATCATTCCAATTTTTACGCTCTACTTTTTCTGTTTCTGGGGTGTCTATGCGCTTCAATTATGACTTGTTACCAGGTGAGCAACTGACCTTCGAAGAGATTGCGTTGCGCTATGCGCAGCAGCATCCTGATGAGAAAGAACTCACCGCACGCGGGTTGCTGAGCCCGTCGACCAGCTTTCGCAATTTAATCATCCGCGCGGTGTTCGCGCAGGAGGAGATCAACAGCCCGCTGGAGGATCTGCTGTTCGTCTCGGAAGATAATGAGCGTAAAAACTATCTGCGCCGTTTTGAGCACTATTTAAAGACGCAACAGGCTTTCCTTTATTTCCGTCGCAACGATGAAATAAAGAAAGAAGGGCGCTGGAAAGTGGTGGGGGAAACGCAAGTTTACGCCATGCTCGATCCTAACTCAGCAGAAGCGCAGAACCTGCTCTCCAGCCGGGGCTTTAAACTGGTGCTGATGCGTCAAACGGAAGAGGAGGAGTATTGGCAGCTGTTTGATCCCCATGCGCATCCCTGTTTCCCGCTGTCGCGCAAGATTCAGTTCCTGGTGGTGTTGAGCACGCCGCATCATAAAGTGCCTACGGCCGTGATGCCGGGTACGGAAGTGGGTCGGCGTGTGAAAGCCAAAGTGTTCCAGCGCGCCAGCCAGGCGGAGTTCAGTTCGGCGGTAAAGGCACGCTATGGTGCCTGCATCATTACCGGAACGCAGCTCACCGAACGCCACAGCTGGCCATGGGTGGAAGCCTGCTATATCGATACGCAAGAAAATGAAGAGGGCTTTCTGGCGGATAACAGCGTCGATAACGGCCTGTTCCTGCGCAGTGATCTACAGCGCTTGTTTATCAACAAAATGATAAGCATCGACGCAGAAACTGGGCAGGTGGTGTTTAATCCGGCACTGGAAACTGAAGTGTCGGTAAGCGATTTCTATCAGACACTTGAGGGCAAAACCTGTGCACTGTGGGACGCGGTGCCGCCTGGCACGCGGCAACGGCTGCGTAATCTGCGCTAGACATCGGGCTGATGGCGGTGCATTGCGCCGCCATCCATAACAAATTTGAAATAACCTCGCTTTTTCCCGCCTATTCTGCCAATCGAAACCCCTACAGAATTGGATAATCATGCCGATAACTTTATTAACGCAGGGTAGTCATCGTGAACGATCTCTATACGCCCGAAGGCGTGATGGATAAACATTCGCTCTGGCAGCGCTACGTTCCTCTGGTGCGATATGAAGCGTTGCGCTTGCAGGTACGTCTGCCAGCCAGCGTTGAGCTTGACGATCTGCTGCAGGCTGGTGGCATTGGTTTATTGAATGCCGTGGAGCGCTACGACGCGCTACAAGGCACCGCCTTTACCACCTATGCCGTGCAGCGTATCCGGGGCGCAATGCTGGATGAACTGCGCAGCCGCGACTGGGCACCTCGTAGCGTACGTCGTAATGCGCGCGAAGTGGCTGGTGCTATGCATCAAGTAGAACAAGCGTTGGGGCGCTCGGCTACTGAGCAGGAAGTGGCTGAACAGTTGAATGTTTCGCTGGAGGAGTATCGGCAGATCTTGCTCGATACCAACAACAGCCAACTCTTCTCCTACGACGAGTATCGGGAAGAACACGGTGACAGTGCGGAGCTGGTGACGGAAGGGCATGAAGAAGCCAACCCGCTTCATCAGTTAATGGAAGGAAACTTGCGTGACCGCGTAATTGAAGCGATCGAGGCGTTGCCCGAGCGTGAAAAATTAGTGCTCACACTGTACTACCAGGAAGAACTGAACCTGAAAGAGATTGGCGCAGTGCTGGAAGTCGGGGAATCCCGCGTCAGCCAGCTGCACAGTCAGGCGATCAAACGCCTGCGTGCCCGATTAGCGGGGGCGCGCTGACAGACTCAGTTCCTGGGATCAAAAATAAAAATACCGGGGACTCAGCAATGGGAGCCAAAGCCAAAGCCAGACCTTTAAGTCGTTATCTTAAAGACTACAAACACAGCCAAAGCAATTGTTCACATTGTGGCAAGGTTTTAGACCGCATGGCGTTAGTATTCCGCGGCCAGATCATCAATAAAGAGGCCATCGCACGCATGGACCAGATGATTGACGATCAGGTGTGGATGAAACTCCAGCCGGAATTAACCGCGTTGTGTCGTTTTTGCAGCGATATTTTTTGTAATACCCATCCGAATTACTTCGACATTATGGCGTTCAAGCAATACCTGTTTGAACAGACCGAAATGAGTCACAGCACCATACGTGAGTATGTAGTACGCCTGCGTCGTCTTGATGACATGCTGAAAGCGAAAAATTTCCCGGCCGACAGATTACGGGGCATCAGCTGGCATGAGTGTCTGGAAAACGACTTACCTGATGCCGGTAACAATAACTACCGCATCGCGCTGCGCAAATATGACCAGTTTTTAGGCTGGCAGCAGGGCTGATTGTGATCCTGCCCTTGTTGTTGCTGAGCATAGCGGCAACAAGGGCCGCGCTCGCAGATTTCCGGGTGCGACTTTTCTCATCTTCTGCAACACTATAGGGATAATTGCACATTGCCCGAATGGAGGCTGCATTGTCCTTACACCTGTTGCACCAGTTCCCTCGTCTTGAATTACTCGGTGCGCCTACGCCGCTTGAGCATTTGCCACGGCTTTCTGACTACCTCGGTCGCGATATCTTTATCAAGCGTGATGATTTCACGCCGGTAGCTTTGGGTGGCAACAAACTGCGTAAGCTCGAATTCCTCGCTGCCGATGCGTTGCGTGAAGGGGCCGACGTGTTGCTGACCGCAGGTGCGATTCAATCCAACCATGTGCGACAGACCGCAGCGGTGGCCGCTCGTCTCGGCTTAAAGTGTGTCGCACTGCTGGAAAATCCTATTGGCACGACCAGCGAAAACTACCTTTCTAATGGCAACCGCCTGCTGCTCGACCTGATGGACGTCGAGGTGGTGATGGTGGAGTCGCTGTACAATCCCACTGAACAACTCGCTGAACAAGCCGATCGTCTGGAAGCGCAGGGCTTCCGTCCGTATGTGGTACCCGTTGGCGGCTCAAATGCCTTGGGTGCGCTAGGTTATGTAGAGTGCGCCCAAGAGATCGCCCATCAAAGTGAAGGCGTGGTGGATTTTGCCGCCGTCGTCGTTGCGTCCGGGAGTGCAGGCACGCACGCCGGTCTGGCGGTGGGCCTTGAGCATCTGTTGCCAGAAACCGAATTAGTGGGTGTGACTGTTTCACGCAAAGTTGAAGCACAACTGCCGGTAGTAGAACGTATTCGCACGGCACTGGCAGAGCAGCTTGAAGTGCAGGTGCACGCGCCGATCACCCTATGGGATGACTATTTTGCCCCGCGTTACGGTGAACCGAACGAAGAGGGTATGGAAGCGGTGAAGCTGCTGGCGCGTCTGGAGGGCATCATGCTGGATCCGGTCTATACCGGCAAAGCGATGGCGGGCTTGATCGATGGTATTGCGCAGAACCGCTTCCGTCGGGAAGGGCCACTGTTATTTGTGCATACCGGTGGATCGCCTGCGTTATTTGCTTATCATCCTTCGGTCTGAGACAGCAGCAAAAAAAAGTTTATAATCCGGCGGTTATTACATAAACGGTCGCCATAAATGGCAACCCTACGAGGAGGCAATATTATTT
Organism: Pantoea vagans; assembly: GCF_001506165.1. NCBI lineage: Bacteria > Pseudomonadati > Pseudomonadota > Gammaproteobacteria > Enterobacterales > Erwiniaceae > Pantoea > Pantoea vagans. The sequence goes on from NZ_CP011427.1 coordinate 1,524,844, forward strand.
TCGTAGGGGAGCATTGATGCGCACCAAGAGATACACAACAACACATCACAAAAAATGGGGTCAACATGACTTTCTCTCCAATTCGTCGCCAACTGGTGATGGGCATGATGGCGGTCGCGCTGGTCGCGGGCGTGAATAGCAAATCCTTCGCAGCGGAAGATCTGCTGGCGCAGGTGAAAAGTAAAGGCGAGCTGCGCGTGGGTCTGGAAGGGACCTATCCACCGTTCAGCTTCCAGGATGAAAACGGCAAACTGACCGGTTTTGAAGTGGAGTTCGCTCAAGAGCTGGCCCAGCATCTTGGCGTGAAAGCCGACCTTAAGCCGACCAAATGGGATGGCATGCTGGCCGCGCTGGACTCAAAACGCATCGACGTGGTGATCAACCAGGTGACGATTTCTCCTGAGCGTAAGAAGAAGTATGACTTCTCTACCCCGTACACCATCTCTGGCGTGCAGGCGCTGACCATGAAGAAAAACGCCGGCAGCATCACCAAGCCGGAAGACCTGTCCGGCAAGAAAGTCGGTGTCGGCCTGGGCTCTAACTACGAACAGTGGCTGCGCGATAACGTCAAAGGTGTGGACATCCGTACCTATGATGATGACCCAACCAAATATCAGGATCTGCGTTCTGGCCGTGTTGATGCCATCCTGGTTGACCGCTTAGCGGCGCTGGATCTGGTGAAGAAAACGGGCGACACCATGGCGGTCGCGGGCCCGGCGTTCTCTCGTCTGGAATCGGGCGTTGCGCTGCGTAAAGGCAATGATGACTTGCTGAAAGCCATTGATGGAGCCATTGCCGACATGCAGAAAGATGGCTCGCTGAGCAAACTCTCTGAGAAATGGTTCGGCGCGGACGTCACTAAATAATGCAGGAAAGCCTACAACTGGTGCTGGATTCAGCACCATTTTTACTCAAGGGCGCGCTGTTCACACTGCAGCTGAGTATCGGCGGGATGTTCTTTGGCCTGGTACTCGGCTTCGTGCTGGCACTGATGCGTTTGTCACACTTCTGGCCGATAAACTGGCTGGCGCGTATTTACGTGTCGATTTTCCGTGGCACCCCTCTCATCGCCCAGCTGTTTATGATCTATTACGGTCTGCCACAGTTTGGTATCGAGCTGGATCCGATTCCGTCAGCGATGATCGGCCTGTCGCTTAACACCGCAGCCTACGCCTCAGAATCATTGCGTGGCGCGATTGCTGCCATTGAGCGCGGGCAGTGGGAAGCCGCAGCCAGTATCGGCATGACGCCGTGGCAAACCTTGCGCCGCGTGATCCTGCCACAAGCGGCACGCACTGCGTTACCGCCACTCGGCAACAGCTTTATTAGTCTGGTGAAAGACACCTCACTGGCGGCCACCATTCAGGTGCCAGAGCTGTTCCGTCAGGCGCAGCTGATCACCTCACGTACACTGGAAGTGTTCACCATGTATCTGGCCGCTTCACTGATCTACTGGGTGATGGCGACCGTGCTGTCGGCGCTGCAAAACCGTCTGGAAGCGCATGTGAATCGACAGGATCGGGAGGCGAAATGAGTGCAATTGAAGTACGCCAGCTAGTGAAGCAGTTCCACGGCCAGACCGTGCTGCACGGCATCGATCTTGATGTGGCTCCAGGTGAGGTGGTGGCGATCATTGGTCCGAGTGGATCGGGTAAAACCACCTTGCTGCGCAGTATCAATCTGCTGGAAGTGCCCGAAAGTGGTCGTGTCACGGTCGGCGATATCACCATTGATGCCAGCCTCGGGCTCAACAAGCAAAAAGAGCAGGTGCGCCGCTTGCGTCAGCAGGTGGGATTCGTGTTTCAGAACTTCAATTTGTTCCCGCATCGTTCGGTGCTGGAGAACATTATTGAAGGTCCGGTGATCGTCAAAGGTGAGCCGAAAGCGGAAGCGATCTCTCGCGCACGTAGCTTGCTGGAGAAAGTCGGGTTGCACGGTAAGGAACAGAGTTTCCCACGCCGTCTTTCCGGTGGACAGCAACAGCGTGTGGCGATTGCGCGTGCGCTGGCGATGCGTCCACAGGTGATTCTGTTTGATGAACCGACGTCGGCACTGGACCCGGAGCTGGTGGGGGAGGTGCTCAATACCATCCGCGCGCTGGCAGAGGAGAAGCGCACCATGGTAATCGTGACGCATGAGATGAGCTTTGCGCGCGATGTCGCTGACCGCGCCATCTTTATGGATCAGGGACGCATTGTCGAACAGGGGCCAGCAAAAGAACTGTTTAGCAACCCGCAGCAGGCACGCACCCGGCAATTTCTCGACAAGTTTCTTAACCAATAGTCTCAAGCGCCGTCTGGATCGGATGGCGCTTCCTTTCTGCGTTATGTCATTAACCGCTCTCAGTTTCTTCTGAAAATATTTACGCTTCGATTAAATAACCCACTGAATTTAGGTGTTTTATCATGACTAAAATTTCTGTAGCAACAGGCTAAAGGAATTTTAAGAGCCGCCCGATTGAGACAACTTTGTAAATATAAATAATTCTTTACAAATTCATGGCGCAATCAGGATAAAACAATGAGTAATGCCAGAAACGAGGTCCTCTGGATCAACACGCTAAAAGGTGCCTGTATCTTGCTGGTGGTGTTGCACCACTCGATCATCACCACCTTCGCTCCTTCGATACATCATCTCACCGCCGGTGTGGTGCCCGCGCACTGGTGGGTGACCTTTAACACTTACCTCTCGCCGCTACGTATGCCCGCGTTTTTCTTTGTGTCCGGACTGCTGGCAGCGAGTTCGATTATTAAGAAGAGCTGGAAAGAGGTGTTTACCAAGAAGTTCAGTAACATCGTCTATCTCTATTTACTGTGGGGAGCGATTCAGTGGGTCAGTATTCATTACATTTCCACTCACCTTGGGGAAAAGCTCTCCAGTGCGAAGAATGCTGCCTATGCCGATACGCCGTTTGAGTTCATCAAGCTGCTGTTCACCGCCATGACCAGCCTGTGGTATCTCTATGCGCTGGCCGGGTTCTTCCTGTTCACTAAGTTGTTCCATCGCCAGAAAATCGCGCTGGTGTTGTTGGCGATTTTGGCCAATTACGCGGCGCAGTTCAGCCTGATCCCCGGTTGGGGGCCAACCAGCGTGGCGCAAAACTATCTCTACTTCCTGCTTGGCGTGTTCTTTAGCCAGTCGCTGATTGAGATCAGTCAGCTCAAGCGCCAGCACTGGCTGCTGTTGGCGGCTATCGCGCTGATTGGCGTCGCGCACCATGTGGGCGGCATCTATAAAAATCCCTTCTACAGTTTGTTGACTATCGTGTTTGGCATTGTGGTATGTCGCTTCCTTAATGAGCGCCTGAATATGGCGTGGCTGAACTGGATTGGCCGCAACACCCTGCAGATTTATGTGCTGCATCGTATCTTTATCGAATTACTGGGTTTGAGCGCGATTGCGCTGGCACTGCACTACGGCTGGTTTGGCAATGCGGTGTTCAGCTGGGCGTGGGCGATACTGATGCCGGTGACGGGCGTTGCTGTCTGTGTGGCGGTTTCGTTGTTGGTGTGGTCCGTGCTGAATCGTGGGCCGGGACGCATGTTGTTCTTGTATCCGCGCTTGCTGCGTAAACCGACACTGGAGCCGAAGTCTGCGCCGTTGCCATAGGGCGCATGCGGGCGTATCTGGGGTAATGTTGGTTTTCGGTCGCCATAAATGGCGACCCTACAAGTATCGTGCATAGTTTACGTAGGGTGCGCATTCATGCGCACTTTGTTCCGCCCGACATACCTTATATTAATATTCTCCCCCGTATTAAATCAGTGAAATTAAACTATTTCCGCTGAATATGAATATCCTCTTAGCACATCATGAATATCTCTGCTTATCCATTTGGCACATTTAATAATTATCTGAAAATAATTTGATTATTATTTGGATGTCGAAGTAATGGATTGTTCTTAAATTCCTGCAGTGATTTCACTCTATACATTCCTGCTTTCGTCACGCTTAACGACTCAATTTAAGGCAAATATTCTTAGCCTGCTAAACATTTGATTAATGTTTGGAACTGTAAAGTATTGTTATATCAGGGCCACAAAAAAACTTTTAGGACTTTCGCTAGAGTCATCTCCGTCATGCTTGTTTAATAATTGTTGAATAACCAGAAATGCTTCATTGCTTATTTCCTCATACTTCTCCTTAAAGACCTACACAGCAGCGGGAGTTAATCATATGAATAACGCCAGGAAAGAAGATATTGCATGGGTCAATACCCTCAAGGGGGCCTGCATATTGCTGGTGGTGTTGTATCACACCGTATTACCCGGATTTGAAGGAACGGTGAAATATTTGACGGCCGGTTGGATCCCGGCAGAAATATGGGTGCAGTTTAATACCGTTTTATCTCCACTGCGTATGCCAGCCTTCTTCTTTGTTTCTGGCCTGTTGGCAACCAACGGGATTCTTAATCGCCCGTGGAAGCAGGTGTTTACCAGTCGTATTACCAATCTGTTCTATCTGTACATTTTGTGGGGCTTTATTCAATGGTGGTCTATCGTGGGCATCTCCACGGAAATCACCGGGCAACGTATCTCGCATAACCTTAATGCGGCCTACGCGGGTTCACTGTTTGAGTTCCTCAAGCTGACGTTTATGGCAATGAGTACCTCATGGTATCTGTATGGGCTAGCGCTGTACTTCTTGTGCGCGAAGATATGTCACAAACAGAAAGTGGCCTTGCTGGTGGTGGCGGTGGTGTTCAACTATCTGGCGGTGGAGAAGATCATTCCGTACTGGGGACCACAGAGTGTGGCTCAGTACTTCCTGTTCTTCTTACTGGGGGCGTTCTGGAGCCCACTGATGCTGCGGATGAGTGAATGGCGTCGTGAGAACATTGTGCCATGGGCTTTGCTGGCGGCGGTCTCGGGGATTCACATCATCTTTGGTCTGGATAAGAGCTTATTCCTGTGTGTCATCGCAGTGTTGGCGAGCGTGGCGGCCTGCCGCTGGCTCAATGCGCACTTCAAAATGACCTACTTCAACTGGATTGGGCGTAACACCTTACAGATATACGTTATCCATCGTATTTTCATTGAGTACTTTGGCATGTCAGCGATCTTGTTCGCTCAACGCCATCACTTGTTTGATTATGCGTGGTTCTCGGTGCTGTGGGCGTGTTTCTATCCGATAGCGATAGTGGGAATTTGCTCGCTGTGTTCCGTGGCGGTGTGGTCCCTCACTAACCGTGGGTTGGGGCAGTCGCTGTTTGTGTTCCCGACTCTGATTGGGATGAAGCGAGGTAAGACTGCGGCGTAATTAAAAAAAGGTCGCCATCAATGGCGACCTTACATGTCAGGTGCGCATTTATTCGCACCTGATCATTTTTCGTGGATGATGCTATCAACCGATGGTCATCAAACTCGCATTCCCGCCCGCCGCTGCAGTGTTCACGCTCAATGAACGCTCAATCAACAGACGCTCCAGCAGCAGATTGGTTTCACCGCGCGCAAAGCCTTGCACTGACACAATCGCACCGTCACGCGCCGCCACCTGTTCGCACAGATGACGCAGCTGATCGGCATCGCCGTGATAGATCACTGCATCAAACTCAGCCGCTAATGCCTCTTTCACTAGCACCACGTGTGCCTGTACCGCTGCGGGGAGTTTTGCCCGCAACGCACGATGCAACTCATCGTCCTGCCACAGCGCCTTACTGCCTACGCTGGTCACTGCCGCCAACTGCGTCAGTGCGTCCTGCTCGTTGTCCGACAGGCACAGCACATGCTCACGCGGCAACAGGGTGAAGGTATTGCGTTCACCCGTTGGGCCTGGTAACACGCGCACGGTACCGGCCTGCGCCAGTTCGTCATAACGCTGACACAGTGCCAGCAGTTCTGGCTTATCTTGCGCCCATGCCAACAATGCCTGGTGCGCACTCATCAATTCAGCACGTACGCTGCTGTCTGCTGGACGCTCCGCATCCTGACGGTTAAAGGTTTTCAGCAGTGCACTGTCTGGACGGTTCGCCAGTAAGCGATAGAGATAGAGTGGACCACCGGCTTTCGGACCGGTACCTGATAAGCCTTCACCGCCGAACGGCTGCACACCTACCACCGCACCGACCATGTTGCGGTTGACGTACAGGTTACCGACCTTGGCACCGGCGGTGACCTGCGCGATGGTTTCATCGATGCGCGTATGCACGCCCAGCGTCAGGCCGTAACCGGACGCGTTAATCTGATCGATAAGCTGCGGTAGGTTGTTACGCGCAAAACGCACCACGTGCAGCACCGGACCGAAGACTTCTTTATCCAGATCGCTCACCTGATCCAGCTCAATCAGCGTTGGCTTGATAAAGGTGCCGCTGTTCCACTCTTTGCTGTCTTGCGGATTCTCCTGCGCTGCCTGATACACCGTGAAGCCTTTGTTACGCATCGCCAGGATGTGACGCTCAATATTGCCTTTGGCTTCGGCATCAATCACCGGACCGATATCGGTTGAGAGGCGTTCCGGGTTACCCATGCGGCACTCGGCCATCGCACCGCGCAGCATTTTCAGGGTGTGTTCTGCGACATCATCCTGCACGCATAGCAGGCGCAGTGCCGAGCAGCGCTGACCGGCACTGTCAAACGCTGAGGCAACGATATCCACCACCACCTGTTCTGTTAGCGCAGATGAATCGACGATCATCGCGTTCATGCCACCGGTCTCGGCGATCAGCGGAGTAGGGCGACCTTGTGGATCGAGACGACCGGCGAGGTTGCGTTGTAGCAGAGTAGCGACAGCGGTAGAACCGGTGAACATCACACCACGGACACGTTCATCGCCAGTCAGCTGTGCGCCAACGGTCTCGCCCTGGCCTGGCAACAGTTGCAGCACGCCCGCCGGGACACCGGCATCCAGCATAATCTGCACCGCCTGCGCAGCAATGAGCGGCGTTTGCTCGGCGGGTTTCGCCAGCACGCTATTACCCGCTGCCAGCGCGGCAGCAATTTGACCGGTGAAGATCGCCAGTGGGAAGTTCCATGGGCTGATGCACACTACCGGTCCCAACGGACGATGGGTTTCATTATCAAAATCGTCACGCACCATACCCGCGTAGTAATAGAGGAAATCCACCGCCTCACGCACTTCGGCAATCGCATTGTTATAGGTTTTACCCGCTTCACGCACCAGCAAACCAATCAACTGCTGCAACTGGCCTTCCATTGCTTGCGCTGCACGTTCCAGGATGGCAGCACGCTCTTGCGGTGGAGTAGCAAACCAGATCGGACCGGCATTGACTGCCGCATCCAGCGCTTCTGACACTTCTGCTTCGGTGGCGTCACGTACGCTGCCCACCACATCGCCAGGGGCTGACGGGTTGAGCACCGGGCGGCTAATGCCTTCACCGAGGTCAGCCTCAACCAAAGGTTGTGCGATCCACGGCTGGCTGGCGCTGTTCAGCAAGGCGCTGGAAAGCGATGCCAGACGATGTTCGTTGGCCATGTCGAGGCCCGCCGAGTTAGCACGATTCTCACCGTAGAGATCGCGCGGCAACGGTATTTTTGGATGCGGTAAACCAACGGCACCTTCGCTGACGCCCATTTTTTCTACGGCGGTCACCGGATCGGCCACCAGTTCGTCCAGCGGTAAGCTGTTATCGGCGATACGGTTAACGAAGGAGGTATTGGCCCCATTCTCCAGCAAACGACGCACCAGATAAGCGAGCAGGGTTTCATGCGTGCCGACCGGTGCATAAATACGGCAAGGGCGGTTGAGCTTGCCGTCGGCCACTTTGCCCACCACCTGCTCATACAGCGGTTCGCCCATGCCGTGCAGGCACTGGAACTCATACTGACCAGGATAATAGTTGTTGCCTGCCAGCTGATAGATCGCCGCCAGCGTATGGGCGTTGTGGGTAGCAAACTGCGGATAGATTAAGTTCGGCACCGCCAGTAGTTTGCGGGCGCATGCCAGATAGGAGATATCGGTGTACACCTTGCGCGTGTAAACCGGATAGCCTTCCAGACCATCGATCTGCGCGCGTTTGATCTCACTGTCCCAATACGCGCCTTTCACCAGACGGATCATCAGACGACGACGGCTGCGCTGAGCCAGATCGATCAGTGAATCAATAACAAACGGGCAGCGCTTCTGGTAGGCCTGAATGACAAAGCCGATACCGTTCCAGCCATCCAGCTCCGGCTCGAAGCACAGCTTCTCCAGCAGATCGAGCGACAGCTCCAGACGATCCGCTTCTTCCGCATCAATATTGATGCCGATGTCATAAGAGCGCGCCAGCAAGGTCAGTGATTTGAGGATCGGATACAGCTCATCCATCACGCGCTCATATTGCGCGCGGCTATAGCGCGGATGCAGTGCGGAGAGCTTAATCGAAATGCCTGGGCCTTCATAAATGCCACGGCCGTTAGAGGCTTTACCAATAGCGTGAATCGCCTGCTGATAAGAGACCAGGTAAGCTTTGGCATCGCTGGCGGTGAGTGCGGCTTCACCCAGCATGTCGTAAGAGTAGCGGAAACCTTTCTCTTCCAGTTTGCGCGCGTTGGCCAGCGCTTCAGCGATGGTTTCACCAGTCACAAACTGTTCGCCCATCAGGCGCATCGCCATATCCACACCTTTTCGGATCAGCGGCTCACCGCTCTTACCAATAATGCGGTTCAGTGAACGTGACAGGTTGGCTTCGTTGTGGGTAGAAACCAGACGGCCGGTAAACAGCAGACCCCAGGTTGCCGCGTTGACAAACATTGACGGGCTGCGCCCCAGATGTGATTGCCAGTTGCCGTTGCTGATTTTATCGCGGATCAGCGCATCTCGGGTTGGCTTATCGGGAATACGCAGCAGCGCTTCTGCCAGACACATCAATGCCACGCCTTCCTGTGAGGAGAGGGAGAACTCCTGCAACAGGCTTTGCACCATGCCAGCGCGTCCGGTTGCACCTTTTTGGTGCCGCAATTTCTCCGCCAGACTGTAGGCGAGTTGATGGGTTTTTTCTGCCAGTGGGGCAGGGAGACGCGCCTGCTCCAGCAACATCGGCACCGCGTCCGTCTCAGGACGACGCCATGCCGCGGTGATGGCAGAACGTGTCACCGACTGCGGCAGAATGTGTTCCGCAAAGTCGAGGAAAGGTTGCAGAGCCTCGTCTGGCGTGCCTTCTTCGCTGGCGGCATCCGCCAGTTGCAAGGGAATTTCAGGCAAGGATTCACCCGCTTCTAACTGCGTGAGGTAGTTAAAAATCGCCTGCTTGATCAGCCAGTGTGGTGTGCGGTCAATTTTGTTTGCAGCCAACTTAATGCGATCGCGGGTGGCTTCATCCAGCTTCACCCCCATGGTAGTGGTTCCCATGAATTCCTCGTCTTTTAATGATGTCGTCAAATCCAGCGTGGCAGCACTATCACTTAAGTTGCAACTTTGTGCAACCTTGTTAAATGTGACCTGAGTTGCATGTTTTTCACTGTCTGAGTTGTTAAAACCGAATGAATCGGCATGAAACTTGCTGCAAGAATCTCGCCAGGGTTGCAACCTACCTTAACCATCGACGTTTTAAATGGATTTGGGTGCAACTAAAAGTGTGAGTGAGTGCAACCTATTGGCATTTAAAAATCGAAGTCAGGTGAAACCAGTGTGACAGCTGTGTTAAATGCATTGTGCGCGCCGCCCCTTTGCGGCAGGATACCGCGCCTTAAGAGGAATCGCTTTCTCTGGATGCGGTAAAGCCCTGAGTTATCCCGTTCCGATAACCCAGGAAAAAAGATTGCTCTTAATGGATTACATAATAAGTGGAGAGAGTATGAGTGTAAGTACACCGATGTTGGTGACCTTTGTAATTTACATCCTCGGGATGGTGCTAATCGGTTTCATTGCCTACCGTTCAACCAAAAGTTTTGATGACTATATTCTGGGTGGTCGCAGTTTAGGCAGCGTTGTTACCGCCTTGTCCGCAGGTGCATCGGATATGAGCGGCTGGCTGCTGATGGGCTTGCCAGGTGCCATTTTCCTGTCCGGTATCTCTGAGAGTTGGATTGCCATCGGCCTCACCATTGGAGCGTGGCTGAACTGGAAAATTGTCGCGGGCCGCCTGCGTGTGCAAACCGAACATCATGACAATGCCTTAACCCTGCCAGATTTCTTCTCCAGCCGTTTCGAGGATAAAAGTAAGCTGCTGCGTGTTATCTCCGCAGTGGTGATTCTCATCTTCTTCACCATTTACTGCGCATCTGGCGTGGTTGCTGGTGCACGTCTGTTTGAAAGCACCTTTGGTATGGATTACCAGACGGCGCTGTGGGCCGGCGCGGCAGCCACCATTCTTTACACGCTGGTGGGTGGTTTCCTGGCGGTGAGCTGGACAGATACCGTTCAGGCCAGCCTGATGATCTTCGCGCTGATTCTGACGCCGGTGTTTGTGATTATTGCAGTTGGCGGTCTGGATGATTCCCTGGCGGTCATTGAAGCGAAAAGCCTCGAAAACCTCGACATGCTGAAAGGGCTGAATTTTGTCGCGGTGATCTCACTGCTCGGTTGGGGCTTAGGCTACTTTGGTCAGCCACATATCCTGGCGCGCTTTATGGCTGCAGACTCCCATCGTTCAATTCGTGCAGCACGTCGCATCGGTATGACATGGATGATTTTGTGCCTGGCCGGTGCGGTGGCGGTGGGCTTCTTTGGCATCGCGTACTTCCAGAATCATCCTGAACATGCGGCGGGCGTCAGCCAGAATGGCGAGCGCGTGTTTATTGAACTGGCGCGCATCCTGTTCAATCCATGGATTGCCGGTATTCTGCTTTCCGCGATTCTGGCGGCGGTGATGTCCACGCTGAGCTGTCAGCTGCTGGTGTGTTCAAGTGCCCTGACCGAAGACCTGTATAAAGGCTTCCTGCGTAAAAATGCCAGCCAGAAAGAGCTGGTGTGGGTAGGCCGTTTGATGGTGCTGGTGATTGCGCTGATAGCTATCGCGTTAGCGGCAAATCCGGAAAACCGCGTGCTGGGCCTGGTGAGCTATGCATGGGCAGGCTTCGGTGCCGCCTTCGGTCCGGTGGTGTTGTTCGGTGTGTGCTGGAAGCGCATGACGCGCAACGGCGCGCTGGCCGGTATGGTGATTGGTGCGCTGACCGTGCTGCTGTGGAAGAACTACGGTTACACCGAGCTGTATGAAATTATCCCTGGATTCATCTTCGCCAGCATCGCGATTGTAGTGTTCAGCCTGATCGGCAGCGGCCCGTCAGAAGAAGCTCAGGCGCGCTTCGCCGCGGCTGAAGCAGAATACAACACCAAGTAATTTTTCAGTTTTGTTGCAAACCCGCCCGTAAAATGGCGGGTTTTTTGTTTTTAGCATTCATTGCCCAATGCCCCGTATAGCGATGAAGAGGGTCAAGGTCCCATAAAGGCCATACATTAATTCTGTCTCCCACTCCGCAAATGAGAAATTATTTCATTAAGTGACTTGTATTTTTCCTCCCTGTAATGATAATCGATATCGTTCGCACTTTACGTATTTTTACCTAAGGTTTACCCTCCTTAACAATCAAGAGGTTGGTGATGTTCGTACCGTTTCTCATTATGCTGCGTGAAGGTCTTGAAGCAGCGCTCATCGTCAGCCTGATTGCCAGTTACCTGAAACGCACCCAGCGCAGCCAATGGTTTCCTGCTATGTGGGCAGGTGTCTTCATTGCGGCTGCGCTCTGCCTGGCACTTGGCATCTTCATCAACGAAACCACCGGTGAATTCCCGCAGAAACAGCAGGAGCTGTTCGAAGGCATTGTGGCTGTTGTGGCGGTGGTGATCCTGACATCTATGGTGTTCTGGATGCGCAAAGTCTCGCGCAATATCAAAGCCACACTGGAACGATCGGTTGATCAGGCGTTGCAAAAGCAGGGCGGAAGTGGCTTCCCGCTGGTACTGATGGTCTTTCTGGCGGTGGCTCGTGAAGGGCTGGAATCGGTATTCTTCCTGCTCGCTGCCTTTACCCAGGATGTGGGCTATGCGCCGCCGATTGGTGCGGTGCTCGGTCTAATCACCGCTATTGTGCTGGGCATGCTGCTCTATTACGGCGGTATTCGCCTCAACCTGGGCAGCTTCTTCCGTTGGACCAGCCTGTTCATTCTTTTCGTGGCTGCTGGCCTGGCGGCGGGGGCGATTCGTGCCTTCCATGAAGCCGGACTTTGGAACCATTTCCAGGATGTGGCTTTTGACCTCAGCAACACGCTCTCAACCCATTCGGTAATGGGGACGCTGCTGGAAGGCATTCTCGGCTATCAGGAAACGCCTAGCGTCAGTGAAGTGGCAGTCTGGTTAATTTACCTGATCCCTGCACTGTTGCTGTTTTTCTTCCCGGCACGCCCAACGGCCAATGCCGCTCGCACTACACGCTGAAATTAAATCAGGCGCGATTGCGCGCCTGTTCTTCCATGTAACAGGGATATCACTATGACGATTCGCTTCCGCCGCAAGGCGCTGTTGGTTTCAATGCTGGCTCTCTCAGGCGCCGCTTCTGCTGCATCCATCCCGCAGGTCACGGTTACCGTCACCGACAAACAGTGCGAGCCGATGTCACTGAATGTGCAGGCAGGGAAAACCCAGTTCATCATCAAAAACAACAGCCAGAAAGCGCTGGAGTGGGAAATCCTGAAAGGGGTGATGGTGGTGGAAGAGCGTGAAAACATCGCGCCTGGCTTCAGCCAGAAACTGACGGCTAACCTCGAAGCGGGCGAATATGACATGACCTGTGGTCTGCTCACCAACCCGAAAGGCAAACTGGTGGTCTCTGGGGAGTCGAAAACCGCTGCCAAAGGCAAAACCGACATCATGCAACTGGCTGGCCCGATTACCGACTACAAAACTTACGTGATGAGCGAAGTCAAAGAGCTGGTGGCGGGGACGCAGGCCTTCACCGATGCGGTGAAAGCGGGCGATTTGGAGAAAGCCAAAGCGCTGTATGCGCCAACGCGTGCGCACTATGAGCGTATTGAACCGATTGCGGAACTGTTCTCCGATCTCGACAGCAGTATTGATGCCCGTGAAGACGACTTCGAGAAGAAAGCGGAAGATCCTAAATTCACCGGTTTCCACCGTATCGAGAAAATCCTGTGGGCTGACAAAACCACCAAAGGTGCAGAAGAGTTCGCCACTAAGCTGAACCAGGATGTGTTGGATCTGCAAACCCGTATCAGCGAACTGGCATTCCCGCCAGCCAAAGTGGTCGGTGGCGCTGCCGGTCTGATTGAAGAAGTGGCGGCCAGCAAAATCTCTGGTGAGGAAGATCGTTACAGCCGCACCGACCTGTCTGACTTCCAGGCTAACATTGATGGCGCACAGAAAATCGTTGATCTGCTGCGTCCACAGTTACAAAAAGCTAACCCGCAACTGCTGGCGAAAGTTGACGCAAACTTCAAGAAAGTGGACGGCATTCTCAGCAAATACCGCACCAAAGACGGATTTGAGTCTTACGAGAAGCTAACCACCGCTGACCGTAATGCGCTGAAAGGGCCGATCACCACCCTGGCGGAAGATCTCTCCCTGTTGCGCGGTACTTTAGGTCTCGACTAATCATGAGTAATAAAAATGACGCGGCGCAACCGTCGCGTCGTCGTTTATTGCAGGGATTAGGCATGCTGGGCGGCGCTGCCGCCCTCAGTGGCGGCTGTCCGTTCCATACGGCAGCCGCGGCTGACAGCTTCTCTCCCGGCACGGTTGCACCCGATGGACGCCAACAAGCGCAACCCTTCTACGGCCCGCATCAGGCTGGCATTATCACTCCGCAACAGGCATCCATGATGCTGGTGGCATTTGATGTCTTAGCCAGTGATAAAAGCGATTTAGAGCGCTTGTTCCGCCTACTTACCGCGCGCTTTGCTTTCCTGACCAAAGGTGGGTCAGCGCCAGCAGTGCCTAACCCGCAGCTGCCGCCGATGGATTCCGGTATTCTCGGTGCCGATATTGCACCTGATAATCTCACCATCACCTTGTCAGTCGGTACCTCCTTGTTTGACGAGCGCTTTGGTCTCAGCGCCCACAAACCGACGCAGTTGCAAGCCATGACGCGTTTCCCCAATGATTCGCTTGATGCCGAGCAGTGTCATGGCGATCTGTTGATCCAGATTTGCGCCAATACCCAGGACACGGTGATCCACGCACTGCGCGACATCATCAAGTACACCCCAGATCTGCTGGCGGTGCGCTGGCGTCGTGACGGCTTTATTGCGGACCATGCTGCACGCAGCAAAGGTCAGGAAACGCCCATCAACCTCTTGGGCTTCAAAGACGGCACCGCGAATCCAGATACGCACAATAATGCACTGATGGATCAACTGCTGTGGGTCACGACCAATCAGCAAGAGCCTGCCTGGACGGTGGGTGGTAGCTATCAGGCGGTGCGTATTATTCGTTTCCATGTTGAAATGTGGGACCGTACCCCGCTGGGCGAACAGCAGACCATTTTTGGCCGCGAGAAATTATCCGGTGCGCCATTGGGTATGAAAAATGAACACGATGTGCCGGATTACAGCAAAGACCCCGATGGTGATGTGATTGCACTCGATGCGCATATTCGCCTCGCCAACCCACGTACGCCTGCAACCGACAGCAGTTTGATGCTACGCCGAGGTTACAGCTACTCTTCTGGTATCACCGGAGCAGGGCAGTTAGATATGGGGTTATTGTTCGTCTGTTATCAGCATGATTTAGCCAAAGGCTTTATAACGGTACAGAAGCGTCTGAATGGCGAAGCGCTGGAAGAATATATACGCCCGATTGGTGGCGGATACTTTTTCGTTTTACCCGGTGTCCCTGATGAAAAACATTACCTTGGGCAGCCTCTACTGCAGGCTTGATTAATAAATGCACAGTTCCTACGCAGCGATAAGGTCGCGTAGGGGCTTTTTTTACTTGCAACAAACTTTCCCCCGGCCTCTTCCACTTCCGAATGTTCTGAAAAAGTTCGCCGCGCACTAAATAATCCATCACTCTGAAAGATATAGATAATTTAATTTAAGACGAAAGTTCTCATGCTTCGCTTATCTGTTTTTCTTTAGCGTGACGTAAAAATACTGTTGCAAAGCATGGTTAATTTGATGCACTTTACTCATAAGCGTTGTCAGTTGTGTGGCTAAGTCCACTGGAGTTCGCGCATGACCCGGTCCTTCTATGGACAGTTAAATACACTTCAGCTAGCGCAGTACACTGCGGGGGATTTCTTCCCTCCAAAGTATCCTCTTCACTTTTCAATTATCGTTTCCGAACTAACGCCAATTCTTTACCGGTGCGCTACAGCGCTTCGTCGTTGTTGCACACTATTCTCAATGGCCAGACTCGGCTTACAAGGAAGCCAACGAAACCTCTAAAGCGTTCAAGTCATCGCCGCGGGTGATCCGCCGCGATAAATGAAACCAACTGTAAGGTGCCACTATGGGAAGACAGAAAGCAGTGATCAAAGCGCGTCGTGAAGCAAGAAGAGTCGTTCGTAGTGATTCTCGCAGTCACCGTCAGCGCGAAGAAGAATCGGTCACTTCGCTGGTGCAGATGGGTGGGTTGGACTCAATAGGCATGGCGCGTGATTCACGCGATCGTGGTCCGATTGAAGCCAGAAATGAAGCTCAGGCGCACTATCTTAACGCCATAGAATCGAAACAGCTGATATTCGCTACCGGTGAAGCCGGTTGCGGTAAAACCTG